>JASFKL010000239.1:0-6435 GCA_050118655.1 Gammaproteobacteria bacterium
CCGGCGATATGTCCCGCCGCCGCCTGCGAAAAAACCAGGCATTCGAGCAGCGAATTGCTGGCCATGCGGTTCGCGCCGTGCAATCCCGTGTAGGCGACTTCGCCGACCGCGTAGAGATTCTCGAGATCGGTGCGGCCGTCGATATCGACCATCACTCCGCCGCAGGTATAGTGCGCGGCCGGTACCACCGGTATCGGCTGCTTCGTGATATCGATATCGAAATCGAGGCAACGCTCGTAAATCGTCGGAAAATGCGACTTTATGAAGGCACGGCTCTTGTGGCTGATATCGAGGTAAACGCATTCGATGCCCAGGCGCTTCATTTCATGGTCGATGGCGCGCGCCACGATGTCGCGCGGCGCCAGTTCGGCGCGCTCGTCGAAGTCGGGCATGAAACGCCTGCCGTCCGGCAACAGTAGTTTGCCGCCCTCGCCGCGAATCGCTTCGGTGATCAGGAACGACTTGGCCTCGGGGTGGTACAGGCAGGTAGGATGAAACTGGATGAATTCCATGTTGGCCACCCGGCAGCCGGCGCGCCAGGCCATCGCGATGCCGTCCCCGGTGGAGCCGTCGGGATTGCTGGTATAGAGGTATACCTTGGCCGCGCCGCCGGTGGCGAGGATGATTTTTTGCGCGCGGAACACGTCGACGTGCTGGTCGCGGCGGTTGAGCGCATAGAGACCGATGCATTTTTGCTGACGATGAATCAGGTCGATCGCGATATGCTGGTTGAACAGCCGGATATTGTCGCGTTCGGCGACATGCGCCTCGAGGGTTTGCTGCAGGGCCTTGCCGGTCGCATCGGACGCGTGCACGACGCGACGGCGGCTGTGTCCGCCCTCGCGGGTCAGGTGGAAACCGCTGTCGCTGATTTCCTGGCGGTCGCGGGAGAAGGGCATGCCGAGACTGGCCAGCCACTCGATGGATTCGCGTCCTTTACCGGCACAAAAGCGGACTACCGACTCGTCGCAGAGACCGGCCCCGGCGTCGAGCGTATCGAGGCTGTGCTGCTCGATGCTGTCATCGGGTTCGAGGACCGCCGAAATACCGCCCTGGGCCCAGTAACTGGAGTGCTGTTCGCCGGGTGTCTTGGCCAGCAGCGCTATTTTCAACGAGGACGGCAGGTGCAGGGCCGCGGAAAGACCGGCGGCTCCCGAGCCGATAATGACGACGTCGAACTTGAATTGATGATTCATGGACCGTACTTACTGAAAATGAATACCAGTATAGTGAAATCCTTCGCATCTCTAAACCTGTCCGCAGGAAGAACTTTTTACAATATAATCAGTCCTTATTCGGGGGCTCGATAAATAAGTAATTATTATCTGCGGGTCCAACCAACACACAAGGGCATTCAATGGGGACAAATCTGCTTGATGCAGAATTGGTCAAAAGGGTTCAGGCCGGGGATACGCGTGCCTTCGATCTACTGGTCCAGAAATACCAGCACAAGGTAATCAACCTCGTCGGCCGCTTCGTGTCCGACCAGGCCGAGTGCCAGGATATCGCCCAGGACGCCTTCATCAAGGCTTACCGGGCGATCGACAGTTTTCGCGGCGACAGCCAGTTTTACACCTGGCTCTACCGGATTACCGCCAATACCGCGAAGAATTATCTCGCCTCGCGCGCGCGCAAGACGCCGAGTTACGCGATAGACGTCGACGATGCCGAGCATTTCGAGGGTGAGTCGCGCCTCAAGGACACCGACAACCCGGAAAGCCTGTTGCTGACCGACGAAATCAGGAAGACGGTTTTCGACGCCATCGAGAGGCTGCCGGAGGACTTGAAAACGGCAATTACACTGCGCGAATTCGATAATCTGAGCTATGAAGAGATAGCCGAGGTGATGAATTGCCCGATCGGCACGGTTCGATCTAGAATATTTCGTGCCCGGGAAGTCATCGATAAGGAACTAAGACCCCTGTTAGAGTGACTAAGCTAGCAGAACTTGAAAAACCATGAAAAAAGATGGTTTATTTAGAGAACTGGAAATGACAGATTCAGACGACAGATTAGCTTACTTGCTGGACGAGTATTCGGACGACGAAACCGGGACTGCCCTCGACGAGGTACTCGGCGACGTCAATTTACAGTACCAGGCGCGGCGTTACCGCATGATCGGCGAGGTCATGCGGCAGGAACTGCCTGACGCCGTCGATACCGGCTTCCACGCCTCGGTGATGGCTAAGGTGCGGGCCGAGCCGGCGCTATCGCGCCCCGCGCAAAGCGACCGGGTGCCGGCTGACGGCGCACGACCCTCGTTTTTCGACTGGATTCGTTTGAAGCCCGTCGCCGGCCTTGCGGTAGCGGCCGCGGTGGCCGTATTCACGGTAGTTCTCTGGCAACCGCTAAAACGCGAATCAGCCCAGCCCGGTGAAACCCTGGCGAGCGCCGATCAGCAAAAAGTCGATCAGCTCACCGGACAACAACCCCGGGGAGTAGTACCGGTGTCGACCAACTTGAAACCGCTCGGTACGCGCTGGAAGATCGATGGAGACATACCCGGACTGCAGGAGAAACTCAATACCTACCTGGTCAATCACACCGAGTACTCGAACTCCGTGCAAGGCCTGATACCTCAGGCGAGGGTCGCGGGTTTTGATGCACAGCGGTAAAGCGCCGTCACTTTCCCTGCCGCTGCGCAGAATACTGATCCCGGCTCTGATCGCGAGTTGCGCGAGCGCCCCGGCCTTTGCCGACCCGGCAATGGACTGGGTGCAGAAAATGTCGGATGCAATGCGCAACCTGAACTATCGCGGCAACTTCGTTTACATGCACGAAAACCAGCTGGAGAGCATGGAGATCGCGCACTATCGCGATGACAATGGCGAAAAGGAGCACCTGTTATCGCTCAACGGTGAAGCGCGAGAAGTCATTCGCGACGACAAGAATCTCACCTGTATCTGGCCATCGAGCCGTGAGGTCGTCATCGATCCGACGCGAAAAAACAGTTACTCGCCGATTTTCATTCCCGAGGATATCACCCGCCTGGAAAAGTTTTATGACATGAAGCTGATGGGCATGGACCGGATTGCCGACAAGGAAACCATGGTGGTGCACATCGATCCCCGAGACCAGTATCGATACGGTTTCATGTTCTGGATCAATCGTGAAAACGGGCTGATGTTGAAATCCAGCCTGATCGACGAGAATCAGCGCGAAATCGAGCAGGTGATGTTCACCAGTCTGCAGCTGTTCGACAAAAACGAGACGCTGGTTATCGACAGCGTGCAGAATATCGCCGACGACTACTCCCTGGTGCGTTATCACCGGGAGGGCGACACCATGCCGGCGAAGCTCGACAGCGCCTGGCAGCTGGACGACGTGCCGGGAGGATTCTGGCGCGACTCGGTGTTGATGCGGCGAATACCGGACAGCGATATGTTCGTCCAGCAGCTGGTCTATACCGACGGCCTGGCTTCGCTGTCGGTATTTATCGAGCGCCAGAGCAGCGACACCATAGAGGGCAGCATGTCGATGGGCGCGGTCAACGCCTATATCCGCATACTTGCCGATCATTCGATTACCGCGATCGGTGAAGTGCCGGCAGTTACCGTCAAGCGTGTGGCCGAGGCTGTCACCTACCACGGCCAGTAAACGCGGTCGCACTTGCGATCGTCGCCATTTAGGCTCAAACTCGGAAGAATCGTAAGAGGTTTTCAGGCTAGCGGATGATCACCGAACAGGCAGTCGTCACGCACCGCGAGGGCGAACAAATCGAAGTCAGGCTATTGCGAGAGTCCGCCTGCGGCGACTGCGAACTCAGCCAGGGTTGCGGTACCGGCGCGCTGGGCAGGTTGCTCGGTAACCGCAGCCGGCCGCTCAGGCTCGAATGCAGCCAACCGGTACAACCCGGAGACCGGCTCGAGCTGGGGCTTTCCGAATCCGCGCTGGTCAGGGCCAGCCTGACGATTTACGGTTTGCCGCTGTTCGGCATGCTGCTTGCCGGTGTGGCCGTCGCGCTCGGCGGCTTCGGCGATGCCGCGGTGGCGCTGTCGTCGGTCTTCGGCTTGTTCGCCGGCGTAAAATTCGCCCTGTGGAAGTCCCGGAGACTTGAACGAGGACGCCTGACGCCATACATCATAGAAATCAAGATGCATCCCCGGGCCTGGCCGAAACCTCGAGGATGAGCTAAAACTGAAAACATTCCATACGGTATTCAATTTATGAGATCAATCACCAGACATTTAATTCGGGCAGTCGTCGTGCTGAGCTTCAGCATGCCGCTGATCGCCAGCGCAGACCTGCCCGATTTCACCGAAATCGTCGCCCACTCGCAAAACTCGGTGGTCAATATAAGCACCAAGACCCGGATAAAGCCCAGCGATTCGCAACAGCTGGAAATTCCCGATTTACCCGAGGGTTCCCCGTTCGGCGATCTGTTCGACAAATTCTTCGACCGCGACGAACTCGAGCGCCGGCATCGGGATGCCCAGTCGCTGGGCTCCGGTTTCATCATTTCCGAAGACGGTTACATCCTGACCAACCATCACGTGATCGCCGGTGCCGACGAGGTTATCGTGCGGATGGTAAACCGCAGGGAGTTCGTCGCCCGTGTCATCGGTTCCGACGAGGCTTCCGACGTCGCCGTGCTGAAAGTCGATGGCGAGGATTTGCCGACCCTGAAAATGGGCAATTCGGACGATCTCAAGGTCGGCGAATGGGTGCTGGCTATCGGCTCGCCGTTCGGCTTCGACGCCTCGGTCACGGCCGGCATCGTTTCCGCCAAGGGCCGCAGCCTGCCGAGCGATAACTACGTGCCTTTCATCCAGACCGATGTGGCGATAAATCCCGGTAACTCCGGCGGCCCGCTGTTCAACCTCGATGGCGAGGTCGTCGGCATCAATTCCCAGATTTACAGCCGTTCGGGCGGTTTCATGGGGTTGTCCTTCGCGATTCCGATCGAGATGGCGGTCGATGTCGCCAACCAGATCAAGGAAACGGGAACGGTGTCGCGAGGCTGGCTCGGGGTCCTGATTCAGGAAGTCACGCGCGAGCTGGCGGAATCCTTCGGCATGGAGAACCCCCACGGCGCACTGGTCGCCAAGGTACTCGACGACAGCCCGGCCGCCGCTGCCGGTTTGCAGGTCGGTGACGTGATCGTCGAATTCAACGGCAAGAAAGTCTTGCGTTCGAGCGGCTTGCCGCCGCTGGTGGGCCGCGCCAAGGTAGGCCAGGAATCCCGTTTGACGGTAATTCGCGACAAGAAGAGCCGTAACATCGATGTCCTGATCGCGCAATTACCGAGCTCGATTACGCAGGCCGCCTTCAGCCCCGAAACAACAACGCCGGACGAAGAGTCGGCGCTCGGCATGAAGGTCGAATCGCTCAGCGGCGACGCCCGCAAGAAACTCAAGCTCAATGGCGGTGTGCAAGTCGTCGAGGTCGATGACTTCGGCCCCGCGATCGAAGCCGGAATTCAAAAAGGCGACGTGATCACGATGATCGATAACCGTGAAATCGAATCGGTCGACGACTTCGAAAAGATAACCGCCGACCTGAAATCCGGTAAATCGGTGGCCCTGCTGGTGCAGCGGCGTTCGGGGCCGGTCTTTCTCGCGATTCGTCCCGATGATTCCTAGACGCCCGGCCATCGCTTGGAGCTGATTCTCTATTATCGCGAGCAATGCCACCTCTGCGATGCGATGCGCAAGGCACTGCTGGCATTTTCGCAAAATCGACAGTCCCTCGACTGGCGGGAAATAGATATCGACCGCGACACGGAGCTGATCCGGCTTTACGACGCCCGGGTTCCGGTGCTCTGTTGCGGAGAGACCGAAATCTGCCACTTTTTTTTCGATGAATCGGCGTTGCGGGAAACGCTGGCTTTAGCGTAAACTGCGCGGGTTTCAGGCATCCAGTGCCGGCCTCCATCACGCTGGCAATTCTCACGCGACACTATCACGGGGCCACCAGGGCATAGATCACCAATGCGCATGGAATTAATCCGCAATTTTTCCATAATTGCCCATATCGACCATGGTAAATCGACCCTTGCGGATCGTTTCATCCAGATTTGCGGTGGCTTGAGCGAGCGCGAAATGGCTTCCCAGGTGCTCGACTCGATGGACCTGGAGCGCGAGCGCGGTATTACCATCAAGGCGCAAAGCGTTTCGCTGTCCTACACCGCGCGAGACGGCCAGACCTACACCTTCAATATCATCGACACCCCGGGCCACGTGGATTTCTCTTATGAGGTTTCGCGCTCGCTAGCCGCCTGCGAAGGCGCCTTGCTGGTGGTCGACGCTTCCCAGGGTGTGGAGGCCCAAAGCGTTGCCAATTGCTATACCGCGATCGATCTCGACCTCGAAGTGATCCCGGTGCTCAACAAGATCGATTTACCCGCGGCGGAGCCGGAACGGGTCAAGCGTGAAATCGAAGACGTGATCGGTCTCGACACCTCGGAAACCATCGAGGTCAGTGCCAAGACGGGAG
>JASFKL010000240.1:0-6424 GCA_050118655.1 Gammaproteobacteria bacterium
ATCAAAGCAGGCATCAAAGTAAGAGAAGCGATTTATGTTACAGCCTAAGAGAACAAAATTTCGCAAGCAGTTCAAGGGCCGCAACCGCGGCCTGGCGACGACCGGCAACAAGGTCAGCTTCGGCGAATACGGCCTCAAGGCCGTCGAGCGCGGCAAGATGACCGCGCGCCAGATCGAGGCCGCGCGGCGCGCGATGACCCGCTATATCAAGCGTGGCGGCAAGATCTGGATCCGCGTGTTTCCGGACGTGCCGGTTTCCAAGAAACCGCTCGAAGTGCGCATGGGCAAGGGCAAGGGCAACGTCGAGTACTGGGTTTGCAAGATCCAGCCGGGCCGCGTGCTCTACGAAATGGAAGGCGTCAACGAGAGCATCGCGCGCGAGGCGTTTCGCCTGGCCGCCGCCAAGCTGCCCTTCAAGACAACCTTTGTTTCCAGGACGGTGATGTAATGAACGTCGCAGAACTACGTGGAAAATCGGAACAGGAATTGCGGGACGAACTGCTCGCCCTGCGCCGCGAACAGTTCAACCTGCGCATGCAGCGGGGCGTGAATCCCGACGCGGTGCGCAACAACAAGATTGCCGAGGTGCGCAAGAACATCGCGCGCGTAAAAACCGTTATCAACGAGAACCGGAGAGCGAAAGCGTCATGAACGAAAAAGTCCTGAGGATCCAGACCGGTTCCGTGGTTAGCGACAAGATGGACAAGTCGGCGGTGGTGCTGATCGAGCGCCGCGTCAAGCATCCGGTTTACGGCAAGTTCATGAAGAAGTCGACCAAGCTTCATATTCATGACGAAAACAACGAGTGCGGTGTCGGCGATACCGTGCAGATTACCGAGTGCCGGCCGATTTCCAAGACCAAGTCCTGGAAACTGGTCAAGGTCGTCGAGAAAGCCAACTAGGCCGCGGGAAACTACCATGATACAGATGCAAACAGTACTCAACGCCGCGGATAACAGCGGAGCGCGCAAGATGCAGTGCATCAAGGTGCTCGGCGGTTCCAAGCGCCGCTACGCCGCGATCGGCGACATCATCAAGGTCAGCATCAAGGATGCGATTCCGCGCGGCAGGGTCAAGAAGGGCGAGGTCTACAATGCCGTCGTGGTGCGTACCGCGCAGGGCGTTCGCCGCCCGGACGGTTCGGCGATCAAGTTCGACGGCAACGCGGCGGTTATTCTGAACAATAACCTGCAACCGATCGGTACCCGTATCTTCGGGCCGGTCACCCGTGAACTGCGCGGCGAAAAATTCATGAAGATCATTTCGCTGGCGCCGGAAGTGCTTTAGGTATCAGGATCATGCAAAAGATTAGAAAAGGGGACGAAGTCGTTGTCATCGCGGGCCGCAGCAAGGGCCAGCGCGGCAACGTACTGAAACGTCTCGATGACGGCCGCCTGCTGGTGGAAAACGTCAACATGGTGAAGAAACACGTCAAGGGCAACCCGCGCAGCGGGGATACCGGCGGCATCATCGACCAGGAAGCGCCCATCCAGGCCTCCAACGTGATGCTGTTCAACCCGCACACCCAGAAGGGTGACCGGGTCGGTTTCAAAACCCTGGAAGACAAGCGCAAGGTTCGCTACTTCAAGTCGAACGGCGAAGTAGTGGACGTTTAGGATCGAGTTATGACCAGATTAGAGCAATATTATCGCGATACGGTCGCCGCGCAGATGCAGGAGCAGTTCTCCTACAAGTCGGCGATGGAAGTGCCGCGCATTACCAAGATCACCCTCAACATGGGTGTCGGCGAGGCTTCGCAGGACAAGAAGATAATCGACCACGCGGTCGAGGATCTGTCGCTGATCGCCGGGCAAAAGCCTGTCGTCACCGTGGCCAAGAAAGCTATCGCCGGCTTCAAGATCCGCGAGGGAATGACGATCGGCTGCAAGGTGACCCTGCGCCGCGACAAGATGTACGAATTTCTCGATCGGCTGATCCATTTCGCGATCCCGCGGATCCGGGATTTTCGCGGCTTGAGCCCGCGCGCGTTCGACGGTCACGGCAACTACAACCTCGGGATGGGCGAGCAGATCTCATTCCCGGAAATCGATTACGATCGGATCGACAAGCTGCGTGGATTGAATATCAGCATTACCACCAGCGCGCGCACCGACGAGGAAGGCCGCGCCCTGCTGTCGGCATTTCAGTTTCCTTTCAGAGGATAAACGAGACTAGATTATGGCAAAGAATTCCATGGTACAGCGCGAATTGAAGCGTAGCCGCCTGGTGGCGAAGTACGCGAAGAAGCGCAGCGAGTTGAAGGCGGTCATCAAGAGCGGCGACGCCGGCTACGAAGAAAAGATGGCAGCCGTCGAGCAACTGCAGAAACTGCCGCGTGACTCGAGCCCGGTACGCCGGCAGAACCGTTGCCGTGTCACCGGAAGACCCCATGGCGTATACCGTAAATTCGGCCTGTGCCGCAACAAGATCCGCGAAGCCGCGATGCGCGGCGATATTCCGGGCCTCGTCAAGGCTAGCTGGTAAGAGGAAAGAAATGAGCTTACAAGATCCGATCGCAGATATGTTGACCCGCGTGCGCAATGCGCAGAAAGCGAACAAGGTCAGCGTTTCGATGCCGGCGTCCAAGCAAAAGGCCCGTATTGCGGCCGTGCTCAAGGACGAGGGATATATCAGTGATTACAAGGTTTCGGACGACAAACTGAAGCAGCTGGTCATCGAGTTGAAATACTACCAGGGCAAGCCGGTCATCGAAGAGATGCGCCGCATCAGCCGCCCGGGACTGCGTATCTTCAAGTCGAAAGACGACCTGCCGTCGGTTAACGGCGGTCTGGGTATCGCGATTATTTCCACCTCGAAAGGTGTCATGACCGACGCCCAGGCTCGCGCCGCGGGTCACGGCGGCGAAGTCATCTGTTCGGTTATCTAGGTAGAAGAAAATGTCCAGAATTGCGAAAAAACCGATTGAACTGCCGAACGGCGTCGAGATCAGCGTCAACGGCCGCGAGGTATCGGCCAAGGGTCCGAAGGGGCAGCTGACGGTAACCCTGCACGATGCCGTCGAGCTCAAGCAGGAAGACAACGTGCTGACCTTCTCGCCCAGGGATGCGCGCCAGTCGTCGCTCGCGGTCACCGGTACCATGCGTTCGGTGGTCAACAATATCGTCGAGGGCGTGGTCAACGGCTTCGAGAAAAAAATGCAGCTGGTGGGCGTCGGTTATCGCGCCCAGGCCCAGGGCAAGCAGCTCAACCTCGCGGTCGGCCTGTCGCATCCGGTCAACTACCCGGTACCCGAGGGGATCGAAATCGAAACTCCGGCGGCGACCGAAATCGTGGTGCGTGGCTGCGACAAGCACCTGGTCGGCCAGGTCTGCGCGGAAATCCGCGCCTTTCGGCCGCCCGAACCCTACAAGGGCAAGGGTATCAAGTACGCGGACGAGACGATCGTGCGCAAAGAAGCGAAGAAGAAGTAGGCATATGGACAAGAAACAATCCAGAATACGGCGTTCGCGCCGCGCGCGTGCCAAGATCGCGGAACTCGGCGTCGATCGCCTGAGCGTGCATCGCACCCCGCGTCATACCTACGCGCAGGTGTTTTCCGGCGAAACCGGCAAGGTCGTCGCCACGGCATCGACCCTGTCCGCGGAAGTCCGCAAGTCGGTCAAGTACCCGGGCAACGTCGAGGCGGCAGCGATCGTCGGCAAGCTTATTGCCGAGAAAGCGAAAGCCGCCGGTATCGAGACGGTCGCTTTCGACCGTTCGGGATTCAAGTATCACGGGCGGGTCAAGGCGCTGGCCGACTCCGCGCGTGAAAACGGTTTGAAATTTTAAGCGCGGTTATCCGGGAGATTCGCATGGCAGAACCCAGAAATTCACAATCCGGCGACGACTTGATGGAGAAACTGGTCGCGGTCAATCGCGTGGCCAAGGTCGTCAAGGGCGGACGCCAGTTCGGCTTCACCGCGCTCACCGTGGTCGGCGACGGCAACGGCAAGGTCGGTTTCGGCTATGGCAAGGCGCGCGAGGTGCCGCTGGCCATCCAGAAGGCAATGGAAAAGGCGCGTTCCAACATGATCAGCGTTTCGATCAGGAACGGCACCCTGCAATACCCGTTGAATGCCCGTCACGGCGCGGCAAAGGTATACATGCAGCCTGCTTCGGAAGGTACCGGTGTTATCGCCGGCGGCGCGATGCGCGCGGTCTTCGAAGCCGTGGGCGTGCACAACGTGCTGGCCAAGTGCAACGGTTCGCGCAACCCGATCAACCTGGTGCGCGCGACGATCAACGGCCTCAAAGATATGAAGGCGCCCGAGGATATTGCCGCCAAGCGTGGCAAGACCGTCGAGGAAATTACAGGATAGCGTGATGGCTGAAGACGAAAAGACAGTAAAGAAAGCGGCCAGGAAGACCGCGGCCAAGAAAGCGGCGACCAAAAAGGCGTCGGCGAAAAAGGCCGCCAGGAAAGCCGCGCCGAAAAAGGCGGCCGCCAAGAAGGCGAGCGCCGGGAAAGCCGCGCCCGCGAAGGCCGAGGCGGTAAAAACCGAGGCCAAAACCGAGGCGCCGAAAAAAGCTTCGGCACCAAAATCGGATTCCGCGGTCAAAAGGGTCAGGTTGACCCTGGTGCGCAGCAAGCACGGTCGTCTCAAGTCGCACAAGGCTTGCGTGGCCGGGCTCGGCTTGCGCCGTATGCACCAGACCGTCGAAGTGATCGATACGCCGGAAAACCGCGGCATGATCAACAAGGTTCAATACATGCTGAACATCGAGGAAGCGTGATGTATTTAAATAGCATCAAACCCGCGAAGGGCTCCAACAAGGCATCCAAGCGCGTCGGACGCGGTATCGGATCCGGCAGCGGCAAGACCGCGGGTCGCGGGCACAAGGGGCAGAAATCTCGCTCCGGCGGCGGCGTGCGCGCCGGCTTCGAGGGCGGCCAGATGCCGTTGCAGATGCGTTTGCCCAAGTTCGGTTTCACCTCGCGCAAGTCGCGCTTTACGGCCGAGGTTCGCCTGGGCGAACTGGAAACCGCCGGGCTCGACGAGGTCAGTCTCGAGAGCCTGCGCGAAGCCAGCCTGGTACCGGCGCAGACCCGCAAGGCAAAGATCATTCTTTCCGGCGAACTCAAGCGCAAGCTCAGCGTCGACGATAGCGTCGCGGTAACCCGCGGTGCGCGGGCGGCTATAGAAGCGGCCGGCGGCAAGGTAGCATAGGCGAATCGTGGCCGGTCCTTCAGCACAACAACTAGCCAGCAGCCTTTCGGGCGGTTCGCTGCGCGAACTGCGCAAGCGGATATTTTTCGTCATCATCGCGCTGGTCATCTTCCGCGTCGGTTCGTTCATTCCCGTACCCGGAATCGATATCAACGTCATGCGCGAGATATTCGAGCAGCAGCGCACGGGCATACTCGGTATGTTCAACATGTTTTCGGGCGGCGCGCTGTCGCGCATGTCGATATTCGCGCTCGGCGTCATGCCTTACATCTCGGCTTCGATCATCATGCAGCTGTTGACGGTCGCGGTGCCGCAACTCGAGCAGCTCAAGAAGGAAGGCGAGTCCGGACGCCGCAAGATCACCCAGTACACGCGTTACGGCACGGTTGCGCTGGCGACTTTTCAATCTATCGGTATCTCGATCGCGCTGTCAGGCCAGAGCGGCGGCGGCGGTGAGGCGCTGGTCGTCAATCCGGGGCCGTCCTTCATCTTTACCGCGGCGGTAACCCTGGTTACCGGCACCATGTTCCTGATGTGGCTGGGCGAGCAAATCACCGAGCGCGGCGTCGGCAACGGTATCTCGATGCTGATTTTCGCCGGTATCTGCGCCGGCCTGCCCGCGGCCATCGGCGGTACCTTCGAGCTGGTGCGTACCGGCGAGCTGAATTCGCTGGTAATCCTCGGGCTGTTCGTCGGCGCGCTCGCGGTGACCTATTTCGTGGTCTTCATCGAGCGCGGCCAGCGCCGTATCACGGTCAACTACGCCAAGCGCCAGCAGGGGCGCAAGATGTATGCGGCGCAGAGCAGTCATCTGCCGCTGAAGTTGAACATGGCTGGTGTAATTCCGCCGATCTTCGCTTCCAGCATCATCCTGTTCCCGGCGACGCTGGGCAGCTGGTTCGGCCAGGCCGAGGGCATGCGCTGGATGCAGGATCTGTCGGCGACCCTGTCGCCGGGCCAGCCCCTGTACGTGATCTTTTACGCCTCGGCGATCGTGTTCTTTTGCTTTTTCTACACTGCGCTGGTGTTCAATTCGAAAGACACCGCGGAGAACCTGAAGAAATCCGGCGCGTTCATCCCGGGCATCCGCCCGGGTAACCAGACTGCCAATTACATCGACGGGGTAATGTCGCGGCTGACCCTGGTCGGGGCGCTTTATATCACCGCCGTGTGTCTGTTGCCGGAATTTCTGATTTTGTTCTGGAACGTGCCATTTTACTTCGGCGGTACGTCGCTTTTGATCATCGTCGTCGTGG
>JASFKL010000241.1:0-6318 GCA_050118655.1 Gammaproteobacteria bacterium
CGAGTTCCTGCGCCTTCTTGATCGGCCCGTGCGGCTGCAGCAGCGAATCGAGCCCGCCCGAGGTCGCCGAAGTCTCGGCGAGAAAAATATTGATGCCGTAAAACTGCACCATTTCCCTGATCCAGTGCGACTTGGTGACCGACTTGCCGCGCGAGATCGGCATGGCGTGGAAAACCCCGGTCGGCTGACGGCTGTACTTGCGCAGGGCGGTGAAAAACGGCGTCTCGTAACGCAGCTGGATGCCGCGCAATACGTTCAGGTGCAAATCGAGATAATCTTCCTGCTGGTAGAAGATGCGGTTGAAGCGCTGGGTAACGTTGCCGGCAATGTCTTCCACCGCGGCGTCGGTCACCAGGTACAGGTCCAGCTCCGGGCGCAGATCCGATATCAGGTTGCCGAGCAGCGGGCCGCGCTCGATATCGAGCGCATCCTCGTATTCCGACTCGTTGATCTTGGCGAGGTAGCGCTGCAGGATCTCGATATGGTTCACCGAGCGCAGCGGAAAGCCGTAACGGATGACCACGGCCTGGATGTTGTAGTTGAACAGCACCGCGATCAGCGCGTCCTCGAAGCTCGGCACCACGACGATATCGTAGATGAAGTTGTCCTCGGGCCGGCGCAGCGCGTGCAGGCTTTCCCGCAGCCGGTGTACGTCCTGCTCGCCGCTATCGTCGACGAACAACAGCTCGAAGTAAGGCCGCTGGTGGTGTTCCTCCTCGAAATTCGGGGCCAGCTCGTCGCGTTCGTCGAGTTCCGACGACACCCGCAGGTTAATCGAGCGCGACCGGTAAGTGCCGTTGGTCAGCGCACGAACGATGCGCGCGACCACCCGCGACAGCACCGCGAAGTCCTGCTGGTCGAACAATTGCCACAGCAGCTTGATATCGTCGACCGCCGGAAACGCGCTGTAGTTCTCGAAGGTCTCGAGCATGGTCAGATCTTCGCGGATTCGCTTCGACAGCGAGGCGATGTCGGCCTTGCGCATGTGTTTTTCGCGCAGGCGGTTGGTGTGCTCCTCGAGCCTGTGCCAGGTGTCAAAGCGCAATTGCGTCGGGCTGTGGTAAAAATCGAGGTTGGTGCGCTCTTTTCTCTTCATCAGGCTACCGTTATCGGGCATTTCTCCTCCCTTGCATGGACTCGTCGCACTGCGGATTTGGCAAGCATTTTAACAGAGAACCATCCACCGTAGTTATTGTATGGCTTCCGCGGGCCAAATCCATTGTAGGCAACAGTCGAAATCGTTATGCTTCTCGCCTTTGCGGCAAAACCCGGAGGGTTAACCCAGATGAGTATCAAAATTTCAGACCAGAGCTTGCTCAAAACGCAGGCCTATATCGACGGAAAATGGGTCGACGCGGACAGCGGCGAGACCCTTCCCGTCACCAACCCCGCCAACGGCGAGGTTCTCGCCGAAGTCGCCAAATGCAGCACCGCCGAAACCCGCCGCGCGATCGAGGCCGCCGCCGCCGCCCTCCCCGCCTGGCGCAGCCGTACGGCCAAGGAACGCGCGGCCGTGATGCGCAAATGGTTCAACATGATGATGGAAGCCCAGGAAGACCTGGCGACCATCATGACGCTGGAACAGGGTAAACCGCTGTCGGAGTCGCGCGGCGAAATCGCCTATGGCGCCAACTACATCGAGTGGTTCGCCGAGGAAGGCAAGCGCATCTACGGCGACACGATCCCGGCGCCGTCCAACGACAAGCGCATCGTCTGCATCAAGCAACCGGTGGGCGTGGTTGCCTGCATCACGCCGTGGAATTTTCCCAACGCCATGCTGACCCGCAAGATCGGTCCGGCACTGGCCGCCGGCTGCACCGTGGTCTGCAAGCCGGCCAACGCGACGCCGCTGTCGGCTTACGCGTTCACCGAACTGGCCGAGCGCGCCGGTATCCCGCCCGGCGTGATCAACATGGTCACCGGCGAGACCGCGGCGATCGGCAAGGAACTGACTTCGAACCCGACGGTACGCAAGCTGACCTTTACGGGCTCGACCCCGGTCGGCAAGCAACTCATGGCCGAGTGCGCGCAAACCGTCAAGCGAACCTCGATGGAACTCGGCGGCAACGCGCCGTTCATCGTCTTCGACGATGCCGACCTCGACGCCGCGGTCGCCGGCGCCCTGGTCTGCAAGTACCGCAACGCCGGCCAGACCTGCGTTTGCGCAAATCGTATCCTGGTCCAGGAAGGCTGCTACGACGCCTTCGCCGCCAGGCTCGCGGAGGCGGTCGGCGGCCTCAAGATGGGTCCCGGCACCGAGGAAGGCGTCACCGTCGGTCCGCTGATCACCGAGCAGGCCGCCAACGACATGGAATCCTTCATCGAGGATGCCGTGTCCAAGGGCGCGAAAATGGTCGTCGGCGGTCACCGCTCCGATCTCGGCAGGCAGTTCTTCGAACCGACCGTACTGACCGGCGTCAGCGGCGAAATGCGGGTCTTCAGCGAGGAAATCTTCGGGCCCATCGCACCGCTGTTCAAATTCAGCACCGAGGAAGAAGCAATCCAGATGGCCAACGACACCGAGTTCGGTCTCGCCTGCTATTTCTACTCGCGCGATATCGGCCGCATCTGGCGCGTATCCGAGGCGCTGGAATACGGCATCGTCGGCGTCAACGAGGGCATCATTTCCAACGAAATGGCGCCTTTCGGCGGCGTCAAGGAGTCGGGCCAGGGGCGTGAAGGCTCCAAGTACGGGCTCGACGATTATCTAGAAATCAAGTACATGTGCCTCGGAGGGATCGACCAATGAGCAGTGCAGAATTAAAAGTCAACGAATTCCAGGGACTGTCCAACAGCGACTGGCAAGCCCGCAAGAACGACGCCATCGCCCGCGGCGAGGGCAATATCGCCCAGGTCTACGTCGACCACGCGCTGGGTTCCGAAATCTGGGACGTGGAAGGCAAGCGTTATATAGACTTCGGCACCGGCATCGCGGTCTGCTCGGCCGGGCACAGCCACCCGAAAATCGTCGCTGCCGTCGCCGAGCAACTCGAGAAATTCAGCCATACCTGCGTAATGGTTACCCCTTACGACAGCGCGGTGCGCCTGGCGGAAAAGCTCAACCAGATCGCTCCCGGCGACTCGAAGAAAAAGTCGATCTTCGTCACCACCGGCGCCGAGGCGGTCGAGAACGCGGTCAAGATCGCGCGCGCCCACACCGGGCGCCGCGGCGTTATCGCCTTCAACGGCGGCTATCACGGCAGAACCAGCTTGACCATGGGCCTGACCGGCAAGATCACGCCCTACAAGAACCTGTTCGGCCCGTTTCCCGCGGAAATTTATCACGCCCGCTTTCCGATCGAATACCACGGCATTTCGGTCGAGGATTCGCTCAAGGCCGTCAACGACCTGTTCCTGGCCGATATCGCGCCGACCGACGTCGCCGCGATAATCGTCGAGCCGGTGCAGGGAGAGGGTGGCTTCTATCCGGCGCCGATCGAGTTTCTGCAGGCGCTGAGGACGCTGTGCGACGAGCACGGTATCCTGCTGATCATCGACGAGATCCAGACCGGCTTCGCGCGCACCGGCAAGATGTTCTGCAGCGAGTACGCCGGCGTCGAGGCGGACCTGATGACGGTCGCCAAGGGGATGGCCAACGGCTTCCCGATCGCCGCCGTGGTCGGCAAGGCCGAGATCATGGACGCGCCGTTGCCCGGCGGCATCGGCGGCACCTACGCGGGTTCGCCGCTGGGTTGCGTGGCCGGGCTGGCGATGATGGAAGTAATCGCCGAGGAGAAGCTGGTCGACTCCGCGCTTCACGTCGGCGAGGTATTCAAGTCCCGGCTGCAGTCCCTGCAGGCGAAGTACCCCGACACCATCGGCCACCTGCGCATCGAACACGGCGCGATGATGGCGATGGAACTGGTGCAAAACGGCGACGCCAACCAGCCAGACGCCGATCTGACCAAGGCATTGATCGGCAAGGCTTACGAGAACGGTCTGGCGCTGTTGTCCTGCGGTTCGCGCGGCAACGTCATCCGCTTTCTGCCCGCGCTCAACATCAGCGACGAACTGATCGACGAGGGTCTCGACATTCTCGAGAACTGCCTCGCCGAACTCCTCGCGTAATCGGTAATTTCCGGCACGTAACTCCGGCCGGATGGAAATCTTTCTCGAGATTTCGATCCGGCCGACTTTTCTCCCTGCCCGCGTAATCCCGCGGGATCGACTTCTCTAACGACCTGCTGGTTTCTGGCGAGCCAGCAGCCGCGATGCCGACTACTATTCCTTTTTTCGAAACATTTTGGGGCAAATATTTACGTTTTCAGTAATTATTTTGCATAAAAATGATTTTTCCACAATAATGGCCGTCATATTTTCAAGATAACCCAGAAATGAGCGCAGCGGCGACCAACCCGACCGAACCCGATAAAACCCGCGGCATCGCCTCGACCGAGGACGATTTGAATCGCGAGATCATCAACATGCTGCAACAGGACGGCCGCCTGCCTTACAAGGATATCGCGACCGCGCTCGAGGTTTCGGAAGGCACGATCCGCAACCGCATCCAGTCGATGAAGCAGAGCGGGGCGCTGAAAATAGTCGCCCTCGCCGACCCGATGGCGATTCGCTACAAGGCCGATGCGATGATCGGCATCAAGATCGCGCATCCCGCTACTCCCCGCGAGGTCGCCCGACGGCTCAGCGAACAGGGCGAAGTCGTTTACGTCCTCTGGGTCTCGGGCCGCTACGACCTGTTGATCGAAGTGGTCTGCGAAACCCGCGGCGCTTTTCAGTCTTTCCTGGAAACCCACTGTTTCGGCCACGACGATATCGATCAGATCGAGGTCATGACCGGCATCGAAATGTTCAAAAACCAGTTCCTGTTGAAGCGGCAGGCACAATAAATTCGACCGAGGAGTCCCGATGAGCAACACTTACTACGAGAAGATGGAGCAATCCTTTCCGAGCAAGGCGCGCATACGTAAAGAGCAAAAAAAACTGGCGGATGCCGGCGTCAAATATATCCTGTCCTGCTGGATCGACCTGCTCGGGGTACCCAAGACCAAGCCGGTGCCGCTGGCCGATTTCGAACCGCTGTGCCTCGGCAAGGGACCCCAGTTCGCCGTGCATTCGGTGTCCTTCGTTCCCGAGCTCGGCCCGGCCGACTCCGATCAGATCCCGGTACCCGATCTCGACACGCTGGTGATCTGTCCATGGGACCCCGCTTGCGCCTGGGTATTCGCCGACCTCTGGTGGGAAGGCAAGCCCTACAACCTGTGTCCGCGGCAGGCGCTGAAACGCGCGATCCGCGATGCCGGCAAGAAAGGTTACGCGATGATGGCCGGTATCGAGCCCGAATTCATCACCATGCAATGGGACGAAAACGGGCAACCGGTAAAGGCTTTCGACGACGACCCCGCCGAGGGCGAGGGCATCCGGCCGCGCCGCCAGGCCTTCGGCTACGACGTCGAGTATTCGATCGACGCGATGGGCTTTCTCGGCGAACTGATCGACATCCTGAACGAACTCGGCTGGGGCCTGCACGACGTCGTCGCCGAGGGCGCTTACTCGCAGTTCGAACTCGACTTTCATTACGCCGACGTGCTGACCATGGCCGACCGCCTCGTGTTCCTGCGCGTTCTGCTCAAGGAAATCGCCAAGAAGCACGGCATGTTCGTCACTTTCATGCCCAAGCCGACTACCGGCGACTGGCGCTCGGGCGCGCACATGAATACCTCCCTGGTGAAGATAAAGCAGCCGGGCAAAAACATTTACGAGGGAGCGGGCGGCAAGTTCAGCCAGGCCGCCTATCACGCGGTGGGCGGAATGCTCAGGCACGGCGCAGCGATCACCGCGGTGGCCTGCAGCACGGTCAACTCCTACAACGGCCTGGTGCCCAGGGTCGCCGGCTTCGAGGGCGGCGTCTATACCTGGGCGCCGACGCATATAACCTACGGTCACAACAACCGCTCGGCAATGCTGCGCATGCCGCAGAACCGCTTCTGCATCGAGAACCGCGCCGCCGACATGTGCATGAATCCCTACCTCGGTCTCGGCATGTCGCTCGCCGCCTCGGTCGACGGCATCACCAGCAGAATCGATCCGGGCCCGTCGGCGGACGAAGACCTGTACGTGATGGACGCGAAAAAGCAGAAGCAGCTCACCGCGCTGCCGCGTAACCTGCTCGAGGCCACCGAGCAACTCGGCAAGAGCAGCCTCGCCGAAGAAGTCCTCGGCAAGCAAATGCTGTCGTCGTTCATCGCCTACAAGGTCGACGAGTGGGAGCGTTATCACCAGGTCACCACCGACTGGGAGGTAAAAGAATACCTGCGACTGTTCTGATGGACCACGAAGTCTTTCGGTTAAAAAACTTCG
>JASFKL010000242.1:0-6248 GCA_050118655.1 Gammaproteobacteria bacterium
GTTTCTGCCGAGCACGTTGAAACGATCGCTATCCAGGTAGGTTGATATGACCAGGTCGGATCCCTGGTTGTCGTTCGAATAATCCAGTTTCAACCCGCCGATATCGAATCTTTTACCCGCGATGCTCGCGATCAGCGCGTCGCGCGTGATGTCGTTGCCGGGGATATCTTCGAGTACCTTGATCAGCATGCGTCCGACGACATAGCCTTCGAGGCTGACATAGCTGAGTTTCGGGCCCAGTGCCTTGCGCGCATCCTTGACGATCGGCAGGTTCGAATCCAGCGAAGGCACGACCTGGGTCACGATCACGTTCTTGGTCACCCCGTATTCGCTGAGCGCATTCTTCAGGTTCTCGGCGCCGGTAAAAGAAACCGCGCTGTAGACCCAGTCCTCGCCTTTCATCGATGCGTAACCGATGAAGTTGGCGATCGATGCGTAGGCGCCCACGGTAACCACCAGTCGGCACTTCGCGCCGCTGACCTGTTCCCAGTTCTTGAGCGACTCGTAGCCGGAGCGGGAGGAAAAGGTATTGCGCTTGTAGACGCCGACCGGTCCGATATTGTTGCGATAGGGATCCTCGCCCTCCAGCGCCATGATCTCGTCGAGCGTGGCGATGATATCGTCGGTATTACCGGCGGTTTTCAATGCCGCCTTGACGCCGGCGATACCGGCCATGCCGTAGGCATCGTTTTGCACGTAGGCGCAGATTTCGGCAGGCTTGACTCCCGAGCGGATCGCCGAACCGATAACCGCCGCGGTTTCCTGGACGTAGCTGGCGCGATAATTAATGATGTCGCCCTTGCCGGGTCTCAGCAGGCCCGCGCCGGTGAAAAAACCGATCGCCGGTACCTTGGCCTGCTCCAGCAGCGGCAACGACACCTTGGCCGTCGGCGTGCCTACGTTTCCGACCATGACGAAAACCCCGCGGCCGACGAGTTCCTTGGTCGCCGCAATCGTCTTCTCGGGATTGTAGGAATCGTTCAGGGTCACGTACTCGATAGTGCGGCCCTTGATGCGCTTGCCCGCGAAGGCGGCCATAATGCCGTCTTTCATACCCTGGCCGAGTCCGCGCGAACGTCCTTCGAGGTCCATGACGCCGCCGATGATGATCTTGTCCTTGGTGACGCCGACTTCTGCCCTCGCGGTGAAACTGGCCGACAGGCCGAGCAGCAAACCGAGCGCGATTGCGCCGGCTCGTCGAGTAAAAATTTCTGTATGTTTGATATGTTGTTTCATTATCTATTCCCGGGATATTTCAAATTTAACCAATCGACCCGATTGTCGCGCGAGTCTCGTCGATATGTCCGTTACTGCTTGGTCTTGAGATAATCGACCGATACGCCCAGTATCAGTACGCCGATAGTTTCGTTTTCTTCCAGGATCGGCGCACTGATCTGTACCTGGGTCTTGCCGGTACTTTCGTCGAGTTCCAGCGGGCCGATGAAAACCTTGCCGTTGCCTTCGTTGAAGGACAGGGTGAATTTTTCTTCGTCACCCTGCCAGTAGTCGCTGGTGGGGGGGTAAGCAGCGACGTTAGCGCCCTTGTTGTCGGTCAGGAACACTTCGTCGATCGCACTGTTGTTCTCGACCCGGCGCTGGAAGTACTTCGCGACATCGTTTCGTGTGATCTCGCGGATCAGCGCAGTCGGCTTGTCGCCTGCGTTTTTCCATTCCTCGTCGCGCTTCTTGATCTCGGACAGGGGCAGGTCCTGATCGTTTTGCTGCTCGACCGCGCTGATGACGGCGGGATTAAACGCCATGTGAGTCGCGAATCGAATCTTGACACCCAGCAGGTCTTCGATTTCCTGTTGGCTGAGTGCGGCATCCTGGGCGTGGATCAGTCCCGGTGCGAGCAGTAAAAGCGCGAACAATATCTTTTTTACGTACATCTCTATGTTACTCCGAATCAATTTTTCGACGAGGCACCCTCGAGTGCATCGGGCTTGTAAAAACGCTTAAAGCAAATTACCCAGGGTCGTGAAGAATGCCTTGACATCCCAGTCGACCCAGATTTGTCCATCCTTGAGATAGTATTTCCGCGAATGATCCCGGATCAGCGGCGGTATCGGCGGCACGCTGGTCATCGAGTCTTCCGCGGTCAGCGCGACCATGCGCGGCATTTCGTCGACCCAGAAGGCCACCGCGGTTTCGTCTTCGCCGACGATGATCATTCTGCGCCGCTTGCTTTCCACCGCGATGTCGAACAACAGGTGCATGTCGAATACCGGGATCATGTTGCCGCGCACACTGGCGACTCCATCGAACCAGCTGGAGGTATTCGGCAACTGGCAGACAGCGAGATCGTTGACCAGTTCGCTGACTTCCCGCCTCGGCAGCAGCAGCCCGATATTACCGACCAGGACGCCGTGGGCAGTGATGTCCCGCGACTCGAATATCTCGTTGTCCCGGGGCGCTTCGGCAGCATCGGGGACGACGAATTCGCGGTTTAAAGCTTCACTGGGTAGCATTCAGGTTTCTCTCGGCTGTCGGGTTGGTTTTCTGGCGGCCATACTCAGGCGTATTTTTTCAGGTTGTCGACGATTTCGTCGCTGTTGATGGGCTTGCTGAGCAAGCCCTTGGCGCCCTGTTTTTCGGCCCACAGCCGATCCGCCCGGTTGTTCTTGGTGCTGACGAATACCACCGGTATGTCCCTGGTGTCGGCATCCCCGGTAATTTCCCGGCAGGCCCCGTAGCCATCGAGGTCGTCCATGACGATATCGAGAAAAACCATGCTCGGTTTTTCCTTCCTGGTCTTTTCTACTGCTTCCCTGCCGGAAGTGGCGGTAATCACCTGGTAACCTGCCCCGGAAACGATTTCCTTGAGCTGCTGCAGGTGCGCCGCGGTGTCGTCGACCACCAGTATTTTTTGTGCTGCCATGTTCAGGTCTCCTGCTTTTCCAGTCGGGTATATAGCCTGTTATCCGTTAACTTGCATAAATTTGAATCGGCGGTTCAGCGCGCGTCGGCTACCGCCAGGTTGCCGGTATTTTTGGCGCGCCGCTGCAGGCATTTATTAATTTCCTCGATCAGGCGTTCGTCGGCCGGCGGCTTGGTAACATAAGCGTCGCAGCCCGACATGGTTCCCCTGACCTTGTCGAATGGCGATTTCTTGCTGGTCAGCATAACGATGTAGGGGTTGTCCTTCGACTTGATCGTTTTGCAAACCTTGTAACCATCCACGCCGTCCATCATGACGTCGAGAAATATGATGTCGCAGTCGATCCTGGTCGCCTTGTCGATCGCTTCCTCGCCGCTGGAGGCGAGGTAGAGTTTGACCGGAACGTCGACCAGTTCGCTGAGCTTGTGCTCCATGTATTTCCTGACCGGAAAACTGTCATCCACCACCAGCACGTTCAAAGCCTTTTCGCTGCTGCCTTCATTCGGGATTTGTATCGATGTCTGTTCGACGATATCTTCGAGCGCCGAAATGAGTTTTTGAACCCGGATCGGTCGTTGCAGCGTAATATCACCATCGCCGGACTCATCGCCGTCGGTGAGCATGATCGACGTGCAAAGATTATTTTGCACCTTGATCCTGGTCATCTGCTGCGCCGACTTCGGATCGTCTGCATTGACCAGGATTACATCGGCGTCTGTTGTCTGCTCCGGGGGAGTCAGGGTCACGTTTTCATTGAGCTGCGGGGCAAGCGTGAATATGCTTTTCAGTACCCTGACTTCCAGCTCGGTGAGTCCGATGTAGCCTAGTTTTATTCCGTCATGCACCTTGATCGTCTCCAGTATCGAGTCGTTCTTCGTTAATGCGAGGCGGGGAAAGAAGTTGCCCCGGTTTCGGTTTTACTCCGTGGCCGATGCGCGAAAGAGAGCGAAATTTCATTCGTCCGATGAAAATTGCCCGGTATCGAGACATGACTGATCTAAACCGTTTTCATCGATAATTTCTCTTCCCCGTATCGATGTTTTCCCCATCAGTTTTCTGCATTTGCCCTAGACAGCTATGTATAGTTGATAAAAGTCGGAAGTAAAGACGCAGCCTTGTCTGGAGCCGGTTGTCGCGGATTTTTGTCGGAAAATTGACCCAGTTCACATCATCGGCGCCTCCCAGTTCGAAATTGCGCAAAATTACCTATTGCTTTCGAGATATATGTCTTCTTCGATTTTCGACTATGCATGGCCGCGGCCTCACTCAAGTCGCTATTGGCGCGCTCGGGTTTTGCGTTACCATTGACCCTCGCATCGGAGATGCGAACGATCGTTCAACCCGGAAACTGATGGAGCCATTAATGGCGGTTAAAAACAGGCGATATGCGAAACCCGTATTCCTGGTCGACGGGAGCCGAACCCCTTTTCTGAAGGTGCGAGGCGGGCCCGGACCGTTCAAGCACGCGGATCTCGGCATCTATGCCGCCCGCTCCCTGCTGCTGCGCATGCCGTTTGCGCCCGAGGAAATCGACGAGGTCGTCTTCGGCGCGACCATGCCGGGACCCGACGAGGCCAATATCGCCCGCGTGGTGGCGCTGCGGCTCGGATGCGGCGACCGGGTGCCGGCCTATACCGTGCAGCGCAACTGTGCTTCGGGTATGCAGGCGCTCGATAACGCCGCGATGTCGATCGCCACGGGCCGGTCGGATCTGGTGCTCGCCGGCGGTATCGAGGCCATGAGCCAGGCGCCGCTGCTGCTGCATCCGAAGATGGTCGCCTGGCTGGCCCACTGGTGGGCGGCGAAATCGATCCCTGCAAGGCTCGCCAGCCTGGGCCGCTTGCGACCCGCGATGCTGGCGCCGGTAATCGCTCTGCTCAAGGGACTGACCGATCCGGTGGTCGGCATGAACATGGGGCAGACGGCCGAACAAATTGCCTGGCGATTCGATATTTCGCGCGAGGCGATGGATCGTTTCGCGCTCGAAAGCCATCAGAAACTCGACCGCGGCCAGCAGGAAGGAGCGCTGTCGGAAGTGGTGCCGGTATACGACGGCCGCGGCAACTGCTACGCCGCCGACGACGGCGTCAGGCCGGATACGACCCTCGAAAAACTGGCAAAACTGCGGCCTGCTTTCGACAAGCCCTACGGACTGGTTACACCCGGAAACAGCGCGCAAATCACCGATGGCGCGGCGGCCCTGATGCTGGCCAGCGAGAGCGCGGTCGAGCGATACGGCTTGCCGGTCATGGCGCGACTGGTCAGTACGGAGTGGGCGGCGCTGACCCCGGCCGAAATGGGCCTGGGACCGGCGCATGCGATCGCGCCCCTGCTCAAATCGCAGCGCCTCAAGATCGATGCGATCGACTACTGGGAAATCAACGAGGCTTTCGCGGCGCAGGTACTGGCCGTACTCGCCGCCCTCAAGGATCGTGATTATTGCCGTGAGCAGCTCGGATTGCGTTCCGCGGTCGGCGAGATACCGGCCGAGCGGCTGAATATTCACGGCGGCGGTATCAGCCTCGGCCATCCGGTCGGCGCCAGCGGCGCGCGCATCGTCTTGCACCTGGCACGGGTGCTGGAACAGAAAAATGCCAAAACCGGTATCGCATCCCTGTGTATCGGCGGCGGTCAGGGCGGCGCGATGCTGCTCGACAGGAGCGCGGCATGAGCGAAACCATCATCGACTGGAAGCGCGAACTCGACGACGACGGTATCCTGTGGCTGATACTGGACAAGCAGGATAGCGATACCAACGTATTGTCGGTCTCGGTGCTGGAACAACTCGACAGCCTGCTCGACGAGATCGTCGCCAGCCCGCCGCGCGCGGTGGTGTTCCGTTCCGGCAAGCGCGGCGGTTTTATCGCCGGTGCCGATGTCAACGAGTTTCTCGACGTGACCACTACGCAGGAAGCCCTGATCATGATCAAACGGGGGCAGTCACTGTTCAGCCGCATCGAGGCGCTGCCCTGCCCGACCGTGGCGCTGATCGAGGGCTTTTGCATGGGCGGCGGCACCGAGCTTGCGCTCGCCTGCGATTACCGCATCGCGCTCGACGAACCGGGCACGCGTATCGGACTGCCCGAGGTCAAGCTCGGTATCCACCCGGCCTATGGAGGGCTGGTCCGCTCGACCTCGATCGTCAATCCCTTGAATTCCCTCGAAATGATGCTCAGCGGTCGCGCCTTGAGAGCACGCGCGGCACGCGCCATCGGTCTGGTAGATACCGCGCAACCGCGGCGCCAGCTCGAACGCGCGGCACGCGCAATGGCATTGTCGCCGCCGGAGAAACAGCAGATGCCGCTGCTCGGCCGGTTACTGTCGCTGCCGGGGATTCGCGCACTGGTGGCCGCAATGATGAGAAAACAGG
>JASFKL010000243.1:0-6245 GCA_050118655.1 Gammaproteobacteria bacterium
CCTCAGCGGTCCACGGCGCGGCTACGACGGCGACCGCGATGCGCTCGTCGAGGATATTCGACAAGCCCTGCTGGCCTCCAAGATCGTCTCTTATGCGCAAGGCTACCTGTTGATGCGCGAGGCGGCGAAGCTCTACGGCTGGGACCTCGACTACGGCGGTATCGCGCTGCTGTGGCGCGGCGGCTGCATAATCCGCTCGGTATTCCTGGACCGCATCAAGGATGCCTTCGATCAGCAGAAGGATTTGTCCAACCTCCTGCTCGCACCCTACTTTCGCGACAGGATCGAGAATGCGCAGGCCGGCTGGCGCCGCGTCGCGGCCGCGGCTGTCAGCCGCGGCATCGCCTCGCCGGCGCTGACCTCGGCGCTCAGCTACCTCGACGGTTATCGCTCGGCAAGCTTGCCGGCCAACCTGCTACAGGCGCAACGCGACTATTTCGGCGCGCACACCTACGAACGTGTCGACCGGCCGCGCGGCGAATTCTTCCATACCAACTGGACCGGCCACGGCGGGGACACGTCCTCGTCGACCTACAACGCCTGATTCGCAACAGCGGCGGGATTCCCGGGAGTTTTTGGTCAGATCAAAAACTCTCGAGGGAGGATTAGCGGACGACGAGGCAGTTGATGTCGGTCAGGTCGAGCAGCTTGCGCGACACGCTGCCCATCGCCGAGGCCTGCGCCTTCGAAAGGCCGCGCGTGCCGACGACGATCAGGTCGATCTTGCGGCGGCGCGCGAAGCCCGCCACGCTGGTTGCCGGATCGCCGCTGCCGATGGCGGTCTGCACGTTTTTCGCACCATCCTTGCGCGCCTGTTTTTTCGCCTCGCTCAATATCTTTTCGGCGGCCTGGCGCATCAGATCCTCGCGCGTATTGAAGAAATTTTCGAATTCGGGCATGTCGCGAAGCTCGGGGGGCAATTGCATGTCCCGGATGACGTTGAGTATCAGCAAGTCTGCCTCGTGCAACACCGACAGGCGCGCCGCGAAACTGACCGCACGGGCCGAGGCCACGGAGGCATCGGTTGCAACCAGAATCTTGTTGATCATACGGGGAAGAAACCACTCAGGACATGTCAGGGTTGGGTATTAAGCCTTCAAGCGCCGGATTCTGCAAGTCCGGATTAAATGGCAATGCGCGGGGCACTTCAGGTCTTCGTCTGAAGCTGGGTTTCGAGCGGCAACCCGGTGGTGTACTTGATACGCGTGACCGCGACGTTGGAATTGACGTCCCTGACCAGCGGCATCTGAATCAGATAGCGGCGCAGGAAGCGGTCGTAATGCTTGATGTCGCGGGTGATGATCTTGAGAAAGTAATCCGCCGACCCGGTGACCGTGTAACACTCCACGACTTCCGGGTATCCGCGCACCCGCTGCTCGAATTCGTGCAGCGAGGCTTCGTCGTTCTTCGCCAGGCTGATGCGCGCGAAGACCACCAGCCCCATGCCCAGCTTTTCGGCATCGAGCAGGACGACTTTTTTCTCGATCACGCCCGCCTGCTCGAGCCGGTTGATCCGCCGCCAGCAGGGCGACGGCGAGAGGTTGACCTGCTCGGCGACCTCGGCCGCGGTCAGCGACGCATCCTGCTGCAGCAACGACAGAATCTTGACATCGGTTGGCGA
Source organism: Gammaproteobacteria bacterium (assembly GCA_050118655.1). Taxonomy (GTDB): domain Bacteria; phylum Pseudomonadota; class Gammaproteobacteria. Next base: position 1,622 of record JASFKL010000243.1, read on the forward strand.
GAGTTTCACGGTTTAAGAAATATTATTTTAATATTATTCAATTAAATGGAATAATTTTTCATATTCTGGATCATACCCTGCAACAACGCAATACTTTCCCCGCGAAACAGGATTAGAATTACCCGATCACCCAACCACCCGGGTTTTGCGATGAAAGTATCACTGGACGACAAATACACGCTGGACAAGGGTCGGGCCTACATGACCGGAATCGAAGCACTGGTTCGATTACCGATCCTGCAACACCAGCGCGACCTCGAACACAACCTCAACACCGCCTGTTTCATTTCCGGTTACCGCGGCTCTCCTATCGGCGGCCTCGACCAGGCACTGTGGAAGGCCGAAAAGTTTACCGCCGCGCACAACATTCACTTCCTGCCCGGCGTCAACGAAGACCTCGCGATGACCGCGGTCTGGGGAAGCCAGCAGGTCGGCCTGTTCCCGGGGGCCAGATACGACGGCGTGTTCGGCATGTGGTACGGCAAGGGGCCGGGTCTCGACCGCAGCATGGACGTACTCAAGCACGCCAACGCCTTTGGTACTTCGCGTTACGGCGGCGTGCTCGCGGTGGTCGGCGACGACCATGCCTGCAAGTCGTCCACCCTGCCGCACCAGAGCGATCATATGTTCATCGGCGCGACCTGCCCCGTGCTCAATCCCGCCAACGTACAGGAAGTGCTGGACCTCGGCGTCTTCGGCTGGGAATTGTCCCGCTATAGCGGCTGCTGGGTGGGCCTGAAGGCGATCACCGAAAACATGGACGCGGCTATCTCGGCGGAAATCGACCCGGGTCGCGTCGAGGTGGTGATTCCGGAGGACTGGGAACTGCCGCCGGACGGCGTGCACACGCGCTGGCCCGATACGCCGATGGCGCAGGAAGAGCGCCTGCAGCGCCACAAGATTTACGCCGCGCGGGCTTTCGCACGTGCCAACAATCTGAATCAGATCGTACTCGACAGCCGCAACGCGCGCCTCGGCATCATTACCACGGGCAAGTCCTATCTCGACACCCTGCAGGCGCTCGCCGACCTCGGCATCGACGAAAGGCTCGCCCGCAAGATCGGCATACGGCTTTACAAGGTCGGCATGAGCTGGCCGCTGGAACCGGTGATGACCCACAGGTTCGCCGAAGACCTCGAGGAGATTCTCGTGGTCGAGGAAAAGCGCAGCGTCATCGAAGACCAGTTGACGGGCCAGCTGTACAACTGGCCCGTGCACCGGCGGCCGCGGGTCGTCGGCGAGTACGACGAAAACCGGGAACTGCTGGTCACCAACCTCGGCGAGTTGACGCCGGCGATGATCGCGCGCGTCATCGCCGCGCGTATATCGAAATTTTTCGACAGCGAATCGATTCGCCAGCGGCTGGCATTTCTCGAGGCCAAGGAAGCGACACTCGCGAGACCGTACCTGCGCACCGAGCGCAAGCCCTGGTACTGCTCGGGCTGCCCGCACAACACTTCGACGGTAGTACCCGAGGGCAGCCGCGCCTACGGCGGTATCGGCTGTCACTACATGGCAACCTGGATGGACCGCGGCACCGAAACCTTCACCCAGATGGGCGGCGAAGGCGCGACCTGGCTCGGCCAGGCGCCGTTCACCGACACCCCGCACGTATTCCAGAACCTCGGCGACGGCACTTATTTTCACTCCGGCCTGCTGGCGATTCGCGCGTCGGTCGCGGCCGGCGTCAACATTACCTACAAGATCCTCTACAACGACGCGGTGGCGATGACCGGCGGCCAGCCAGTCGAGGGTCACCTTTCGGTGGAACATATCGTCGAACAGTTGCTCGCCGAGGGGGTTCGCAGAATCGCGCTGGTTTCCGACCAGCCCGAGCTCTATCGCGGCAGCAAATTCGCCGGCCTCGACGGGATCTCGGTTTCGCATCGCGACCGGCTCGACGAGATACAGCGTGAATTGCGCGAAACCCCGGGCTGCACGGCGCTGATTTACGCGCAAACCTGCGCCTCCGAAAAACGCCGCCGGCGCAAGCAAGGCATACTCGAAGACCCGCCCAAACGCGCCTTCATCAACGACGCGGTCTGCGAAGGCTGCGGCGATTGCGGCGTGCAATCGAACTGTCTTTCGATCATCCCCAAACAAACCCTGCTCGGCCGCAAGCGCGCGATCGATCAAAGCGCCTGCAACAAGGACTTTTCCTGCCTCAGGGGTTTTTGCCCGAGTTTCGTTACCGTGCACGGCGGCCGCCTGCGCAAGCATAGCGGCGTCGACGGAGGCGGATCCTGGGCGGAACCGCCCGAACCGGGCAAGTTGCCGGTCGAAGACGATTACAGCATCCTGATCACCGGCATCGGCGGCATGGGCGTGCTGACCGTCGGCTCGGTGCTCGGCATGGCCGCTCACATCGAGCAGCGCAAGGTCTCGGTGCTGAACCAGACGGGACTGGCGCAAAAGTTCGGCGCGGTCACCGGGCACGTACGTTTACCGGGTTCGAAGAAGCCGATTTACTCGGCGCGCATTCCCGCCGGCGAAGCCAACCTGCTGCTCGGCGCCGATCTCGTGGTTTCGGCCGGCGACGACGCGATCGCCAAACTCAATCGCGAGATTACCCATGCCGTGGTCAACAGCCACCTGTCGCCGACCGCGGAATTTACCCGCAATGCCGACGCGGTGTTTCCGTTGCACGAGCTGAAACAGTCGATAATCGCCGAGATCGAGCCCGAACGGGGTCATTTCGTCGATGCCACGACGATCGCGACCGCGCTGCTGGGCGATGCGATCTATGCCAATTTTTTCCTGCTCGGGATCGCTTACCAGCAGGGACTGGTGCCGCTGGCCGCGGCATCGATCGAGCAAGCCATCACGCTGAACAACGTTGCGATCGATAAAAACAAGCAGGCATTCCTGTGGGGACGCCGCTACGCGATCGACCCCGCGACGGTGCGCCGCGCGGCCGATATGGATAGTTCGCGGCCGGTCGACCTCGAGCCCGGACTCGACGAATTGCTGGCCACCCTCGCCGACGAGCTGACCCGCTACCAGGATCGCAGCCTGTCGGAGAGCTATCTGCAAACGGTCGAGCGGGTTCGCGAGGCGGAACGGAAACTGCACCCCGACTCCGGACCCGGGGAACTGAAACTGACCGAGGCCGTGGTGCGCGGCTACTTCAAGCTCCTCGCCTACAAGGACGAGTACGAGGTCGCGCGCCTGTACAGCAACGGCGAATTCGAACAGACCCTCGCGAAACAGTTCGAAGGCGACTACAAGCTTCGCTTCCACCTGGCCCCGCCCATGCTCGCTCGCCGCGATCCGCATAGCGGCAGGCCGGAGAAGCGCGAATTCGGTGCCTGGGTAATGCCGCTGTTTCGCGTCCTCGCGCGGATGAAGAAACTGCGCGGCGGTGCCTTCGACATCTTCGGCTACAGCGCCGAACGCAAGGCCGAACGCGCCCTGATCGCGCAGTACGAGCAGGATATCGAACGTCTGCTCGATGGCCTCGACAGGAATAATTTCGATTGCGCCGTAAAGCTCGCCGGGCTGCCGCAAAGGATCCGCGGCTTCGGTCCGGTCAAGCTCGCCAGTATCGAGTCCGCGGACGCCGAACGCCAACGGCTATGGCATGAGTTTGCCGGCGACGAAACCGGGGTTGCCGGCAACCAGATCGGGGTCGCCGTCTACAGCGCCTGAGCCGTCTCGGCGAGGCTTCGACCGCGCCCGTCGAAAGTCCCGAGCGCGGAATACAGATCCGGGCGGCGATCGCGGAAAGGACCCCAGGATCCGCGGTAGGCGCGGATTTCATCCAGGTCGAAACGACGGGTCAGCACGGTCTGCGTGACGCGATCGGCGACCTCCACCCGGTTGTCGAAGCGATCGGCAATGAACGACGACCCGTAAAAGGTCATCTCGATATCGCTCGCGGTGGCCTTTTCCCTGCCGATCCGGTTGGACGCGACCACCGGCAGGATGTTGGCGGCCGCGTGACCGCACATCGTATTCTGCCAGTGCTGCATCGAATCCACGCCCGCATCGAACTCACCGACGCCGGCATCGACCTGCTGAGCACCGCCGAGCAGTGCCTCGCCGCGCTCGACAAGGGATTTCGCCGGCTGGAGCAATACAAAAAGCCGAACCAGTTGATCGTCCACACGGCTGCGGACTTCGCCGCCGGCTGGCTGTTCGGCCGGCTGGCGCAATTCCGCCAGCACTGTCCGCGGGTCGACATCTGGCTCTACACCACGGAGGGTGCCCCTGACCTCGGCGGCGCCGAAATACACTGCGCGATCGTACGCGGCGACGGCGACTGGCCGGGATTCGAAGCGGTCCGCCTGCTGGACGACGCCCAGGTTCCACTGTGCGCGCCCGATCTCCCGTTGCTCGCGAAAGCCGGTCGTACGGCCCGGGACCTGCTCGACCATCAACTGCTGCACGACGAGGACGAAGTAACCTGGGGTGACTGGTTTCGCGAGGCAGGTTTTTCCGCGGCCGATCCGGTAGAAGGGCCGAACTTCACCAGCCAGTCGCTGATGCTGCAGGCGGTCGAACTCGGACAGGGAATCGCCCTCGGCAGCGTCGTGACGGCGGCCGACCGGCTCGCCGCCGGACGGCTGGTCGCGGCGCTGCCGCCCGCGTTGCCCGATTCCCGGGGTTACTACCTCCTGCGGCG
>JASFKL010000244.1:0-6236 GCA_050118655.1 Gammaproteobacteria bacterium
CGCCAATGGACATTCACTCACTCAGCACGTCAGAAAGGATAAGCCTCGCCGAGCAACTCTGGGACAGCATCCACGACAAATCGGACGAAATTGAACTCACGCCCGAGCAAAAGGAGTTGTTGGAGGCGAGGTTAGCGGCATATGAAGAGGATAGTGACCCGGGAGACACCTGGGAAAATGTTAAGGCCAGGATTCAAAGCTCACCCTAAGTGGCCTACACACTATCCATTCGGAAGGAAGCCGAAGCGGATATCGCCGAAGCCTACCAATACTATGAAAGTTGCCGAGAGGGTCTTGGTGCAGAATTCATCTCATGTATTGACGATGCAATATCTAGAATACAGAACAATCCTAAACAGTTCCGAACCGTGCTGGATGCAGTACGACGGGCTCTAGTAAGAAAGTTCACATATGGCGTTTATTAGACAGTCAACGAAAACAAGATAATTGTGCTTGCAGTTGTTCATGCACGTCGAAATCCGAAGCATTGGCAATCGCGCTCATAACAAGGCGCTGCAGTCGGACAAAATGCCCGCTACGCGTGCATTTTGCCGCTGAGCGCAGCGTTAAGCTGCTACCACAAATGGAGAATTTGATGCTAATCAGTCATAACGGAAGTTCACCAGTTATCGATCCTGAAGCATGGGTTGCGCCTAATGCCGTCGTTTGCGGCAACGTCAGGGTAGGGCCAGGCTGTCGCATCCTGTACGGAGCGCAGGTTATCGCGGAGGGCGGGGCAATATCCATTGGCCGGGAATGTATCGTTATGGAGAATGCCGTCCTGCGAAGCTCGGCCCGGCACTCCTTGAGTATCGGAGACAATTGCCTCATCGGACCGAATGCTCATGTCGTTGGCTGCACCGTAGAGAAGGAAGTATTCGTCGCAACGGGCGCTGCCGTATTCCATTCGGCCCGGCTCGGTGAAGGAAGCGAAGTCCGCGTGAACGGAGTGGTTCATCTGAAATCTCATCTGGGCGCTGGAGAGACGGTGCCGATAGGCTGGATCGCGGTTGGAAGTCCGGCACAAGTGCTGCCTCCGGATGAACATGAGCGAATCTGGAATATTCAGGAACCCTTGAACTTTCCACTGGAGGTCTATGGTTTCGAGCGAGCAGAAGCAACGATGAAGAAAATCACCAGCCGTCTCGCCGCGACTCTGGGTTCGCATGTCTCGGATGAAACGATCGCTTGAAAAGTGCCTGCAGTCGGACGCGGTAAACCCGCGCCGCCGGGCGCGAATGTTAGGCGGGTCGGCAAGTACGAGTTACAGGGAATAAAGGGGTTGATGACAAAGGATTCTCGGTTGTCACCCACCCCTTTATCGGGAGATCATGATTCATGAAAGACCTGCTAATTCCTCTCGGGCTACTTCTCTTCATTGGCTTTTTTGTTTATGCGCTCATTCATACGGGTCGAAAGCAGCGCGAGGAAAAGGCCGGAGTGTTCAGGGACTTCGCCGACAGGAATGGGCTCCGCTACCGGCAAGAAGACGATGGAACGGCGCAGCGATATGCAAAAGATTTTGATGGTATCGGGCGCTTCAGCTCTCCTTCTCTCGGGGAAGTCTTGCCGAAGGACGTCGTTGATGGCGTACTGAACGAATCAGAGGTCATCTTTTTCAGGCACCGGATCCGTTTTTCGGAAGGCTGGGCGAGGGAGTGGTTCGTCGCGAGTGTAACCGGTGTCGAGACGATAGCAAAAAGCTGTGCGGTCCAGTTTTGCAAGGGGAGGACGGACAAGAAGTCGATGTATCTTCAGGATCCGGTCGTCAAGGAGATGAAAGTCGGTTCGTTAAACCTGGTTGTCAGGGCGGCGGATCCGTCGTCCGCGGGCAAGCTTCTCGACGATGGCGTCTTGAGACAATTGGCTGATCTCGCCGAGAATCTCTCCTTTCGGCCCGAAATCCAGGTACGGGGAAAGCGTATACTGGCTTACCTCGCCGATCGTAATGCAACGATCGATGATGTGGACACGCTCGAAAACCTGTTTGAATTCACCCGGAGCGCGGCCGGCGTTTAAGACAAGATAGAGGCCAATGATTGAAATACTGCTCGATGCCATAGTAGTCGATCTTGAATCAGCACCCGTTACGGCCTTTGAAACCGCGGCTGCATAAATGAATACCGACAGCCGGCTCGAAGCGATAGAGCAAATAAAATTTATTGCATAACCAAGGCGCTGCAGACGGGCAAAATAGCTGCTCTGCGGTCAATTGGTCGCTGATGCGACGGGTTGATAATAATATGGGAGGTAGCATGGATTCGGAATAATCTCCGTATGAGACACCGGAAAACGATCTGGCCGTGAAGCCGGACGAAGTCGTCGAAATTCATACACCGGTAAGCAGGTGGCTCAGGCTGGCAAACTTCGTCATCGATTATATCGCTATGATCGTATCGGTCGGCCTGTTATTTTTTATAATCGGCATGATCGCCGGCGAGGACGGAATTACAGGACTGGAATCGACACCGGATATCGTTTTCGGAGTGATTATGTTTCTCGTTTATTACCTGCCGCTCGAAGCGCTTGGCGGACGAACCGTCGGCAAGCTCGTCACGGGAACCAAAATCGTCACGGAAGAGGCACCAAACCCTCGTTCAGGCAAGTATTCGGCAGAACCCTGTCCAGGCTCGTTCCGTTCGAACCGCTTTCTTTTTTTAGGAAGGGGGGACGGGGCTGGCACGACACCTGGCCGGGAATCTACGTCGTGAAAAGCAGATAACACCGCTAACCGGCGCCCGGGTGATTGCCGAGACATGCGGTCATTTCAACCCTGCGCCTGGAGGCGTCGGGAATCAATTGGGTATACTGTCCCCGCAATTGTAGGAATCATTCAAGCAGGGGGAGGGAAAGATGAATCAATCGGCGACTCTCAAGAGGCATGTGATGGTTTTCGCGCCATTGCTTTTACTCCTGTGCGGCAAGACCGTGTCGGCGGGGGTTCAGTGCCCGGTGCAAGGGACTTATGTGGACAAGGAGGGCCTGGAACCGCACAACGAGATTACGGTGCCGGGCGAGGATAGCCTGATTTTCGATCTGGGCTTCATGGAAATCAATCACGAGGCCACGCACGTGTGGAGCGGCGGTATCCAGGGTGATTTCCTGCATCGGGCCCGGATCGGCGCATTCGCATCCACCTCGGACGCGGTATTCGAAAGCATCGGGCTACTGGATGGCGAGGTATGTGGAAGACCGGGAACGGCGGTAATCTACGAGACCGGCACCGGGGCATTGGGTGACAAATTCGTCGGTACCTGGGTATTAAAAAACGGCACCGGGGATCTGCAGGGAGCCGTCGGCAGCGGGACCGTCGTGTTCGATTTCGTCACCCGTGTCGGCACGTATAAAGGCAAGCTGGAGTTCTGAAAAAATCAATTCGGTTCCGGGCGGTCACGGCGGCGAATCGGGTCCGTTCGCCGGTTGCCATGGACCGGCCGCTTGCGATGACGGCGCCCTCGAGTGAGCGCGATGCTCGAAACAGGGGCGTCGGTCGATGCTTTTCGCTTTCCGCTAGCAAGTCGTTATCATTTGCCGAACATCCCTTTACCATCGAGCGATACACCACCGGACTTTTATATTTGCAAAATGAAATCGATGACACCGCTTCTGGCGTAGGCAGGCATATGCCGACAACTTGTTTCGGGATACAGCCTGGCGTGGCACGGCGGCCCTGGCGGGCCAGCGAGAAGCCCACCCCGGCGGGGATATGCTACAGCGCGGAACGGAGTGTTTCGTGATCAAGATGTTTTCCCAGGTCTGGGCGCTCCTGCTCGGCATCGTCTTCATCATGCTGGGCAATGGCATGCATTTTACCCTCATCGGCCTGCGCGGCGGGATCGAGGGATTTTCGGCCGCGGAACTGGCCGTGGTCACCTCGGGCTATTTCATGGGCTTCCTGTCGGGCGCGCGTATCAGCCCGCTGATGATTCGGCGGGTAGGGCACGTGCGCGTATTCGCGGCGCTGGGCAGCTTCATGTCGGCGGCGCTGATTGCTTTTCCGCTGGTGACGGAGCCCTGGGCCTGGACCTTGCTGCGGCTGCTGATCGGCTTTTGCATGTCCGGCGTCTACGTCACCGCCGAAAGCTGGCTCAACAACGCCGCCACCAACGAGACGCGCGGCAAGGTGCTGGCGGCCTACATGATCGCGCAGACGCTCGGCATCATCGGCGCGCAGGGGCTGCTGACGCTGGGCGATGCGGGAACCGCCGTGCTCTTCATCGGTGCGTCGATGCTGGTTTCGATCTCCTTCGGGCCGATCCTGCTGTCCGCGACCTCGACCCCGACGGCCGAGGTCGCCCGCCCGATGTCCTTGCGCAAACTCTTCGCGAGCTCGCCGCTCGGTACCGTGGGTATCTTCCTGCTGGGCAGCGTCTACGCGACGCAATCTGGCATGGGCGCTGTCTTCGGCTCCCAGATCGGCCTGGAGGCAGGGCAGATCGCGCTGTTCGTGGCGATGCTGTTCGGCGGGGCGCTGGCGCTGCAATACCCCATCGGCTGGCTCTCGGACCGGATGGACCGGCGCAAGCTGATCTTCGGCGCGGCCGCTGTCGGTGCGGCATTCTGCGTGTTGGGCTGGCTCACCGGCGGGGAACTGTGGATCCTGATGTTTGCCGCCTTCTTCGCGGGCGGGGTTACTACGCCGCTTTACGCTTTGTTCCTGGCTTACACCAACGATTATCTTTCCGCCGAGGATATGCCGGCCGCATCCGGGGGTCTCGTCTTTACCTTCGGGCTCGGCGCCATCGCGGGTCCGTTGATCACCGGCTGGGCAATGCAGGGAGTCGGTCCGTTCGCGTTCTGGCTGGTGCTCGGCGCGACTTTCTGCGCCATCGCGCTCTATGCGCTCTACCGGATGACGCAGCGCGCGGTCGTGCCGGTGGATGCGACCGAACACTACCTGGGGGTCATTCCCACCGCTTCGCCTGTCGCGGTGGAAGCGGCGGGCGCCTGGGCCGCCGACCACGCCCAGGCAGGACACAAGACCGAAGATCGGGCCTGATCGCAGTCTGAATTTTGAGTTCGGTGATATCGGATTCTCGTTTACAGTTGGTAAATTACGGGCATTTGTCGTCGACTCCCCGTACTCTGCCGGATTCGTACCGCTGGCCTATCGACGACGATTGGCCCAGAATCAGGTTATCGATTGTTGACTGCTAATCCGCGATTTTGAAGCTTCGTATTTCCCTGGCGCAACCCAATCTGCTGGTTGGCGATATCTTCGGCAATGCCGGCAGGATCGTCGATCTGGCCTGCGTTGCCCGCGACGAGCAGCGGTCGGATGCGGTCGTCTTTCCCGAATTGAGCCTGACGAGTTATCCGCCCGAAGACCTGTTGTTACGCCCGGAAACCATCAATCGGGTCGAACGGGCGCTCGAGCGTATCTGCAGTTCGGTCGAAGGTATCGATGTCATTCTCGGCTATCCGCGTTCGCTGGGGGGCAGGCTTTACAATTCGGCGGGCGTGATTCGCGACGGCGAGATCGTCGCCGAATACCACAAGCAGTGCCTGCCCAACTACAGCGTCTTCGACGAAAAGCGATATTTCGATCCGGGATATAACCCCCGGGTGATCGATCTCCAAGGTATTCCCGTCGGTCTGACCATTTGCGAAGACATCTGGGAGCCGTTCCCCGCCGCGCAGGCAAGGGCCGCCGGCGCTCGCCTGCTGCTGAATCTCAATGCCTCGCCCTTTTACCACTGCAAGGCACACGAGCGGGAAACGCTGGTGCGGCAGCGCGCCCGCGACAACGGTCTGCCCATCGTGTACCTGAACCTGGTCGGCGGACAGGACGAGCTGGTCTTCGATGGGGGTTCCTTCACGATCGACGCCGCCGGCGAACTGGTCCAGCGTTGCCTCTATTTCAGCGAGACCCTGGTCCCGGTCGATTTTGTCGAGACCGGGGGCGAGGTGGTACCGCAACCCGCGGAAATAGCGCCTGCCCCGGGCGAGGACGAAAGCGTTTACCGGGCGCTGGTGCTGGGCGTGCGCGACTATGTCACCAAGAACGGTTTCAGCGGCGCGGTGCTGGGGCTGTCGGGCGGAATCGATTCCGCGTTGACGCTGACGATCGCCGCGGATGCGCTCGGCGCGGAGCAGATAGAGGCCGTACTCATGCCTTCGCGTTACACCGCCGGGATGAGCAACGAGGATGCGATGGCCGAGATCCAGGCGCTCGGCGTCGGACACAGCGTAATCCCGGTCGAGCCCGCATTTTCGACTTTTCTGGAAATGCTCGG
>JASFKL010000245.1:0-6229 GCA_050118655.1 Gammaproteobacteria bacterium
CGATACCCGGGCGGCGTTGACGGCGCTGCGCGCGGCCTGGAACTCGTGGAAGAAACTCGAAGCGCCCTACGAATGCGCGCGCGTGCGCGTGCTGATCGCCGACGCCTGCCGTGCGCTCGGCGACCAGGACACGGCCGGCAGTCACCTCGACGCCGCCATCGCGGCCTTCGAAAAGCTGGGCGCCGCGCCGGAGCTGGCCCGCCTTGCGCCGCGGGCCGCCGCGGGCGCCCGGGCCGGGGTGCTGGACGGGCTCAGCGAGCGCGAACGCGAGGTGCTCGCGCGGCTCGCGGCAGGCCGGACCAACCGCGAGATCGGTGCGGAGCTGTCGATCAGCGAGCACACGGTGGCGCGACACGTCAGCAATATATTCAACAAGCTGGGCGTATCCTCGCGCACCGCCGCGGCCGCCATCGCCTTCGAGCACGGTTTGCACTAAGCCGCCCGGATCCGCGCCAATGGTCAATTCTGACCATGCTCTCATTTGCACGAAATGGTAAATACGCGCGATGCCGCGGCTGCCCTAATCTCGTACTTTTGCTGTTCAGCCAACGATTCGCAGACCGGGAGGTTGCAATGACCGAACAGCAATACGGCAGGCGCTACGGCAATAACGCGGCGGAGAACTACGAGCGCTTCTTCGTCCCCAACATCGGCACGCCGGTGATGAAAACCCTGATCGAATACGCGGCGCCCGCCGAAGGCGAGCGTGTCCTCGACGTCGCCTGCGGAACCGGCGTGGCGGCGCGCGCCGCCGCCGGGCGTGTCGGCGCCGGCGGCCGCGTGGCGGGCCTGGACATAACCGGCGGCATGCTCGCCGTGGCCCGGGAGCAACCCGGCGCCGAGGGCATCGAGTGGTACGAGGCCGATGCCGAGTCGATGCCGTTCGACGCTGCGAGCTTCGACCTGGTGCTGAGCCAGATGGGGCTGCAGTTCGTCACCAACAAGCTCGCGGCGATGCGCGAGATGCGCCGCGTGATCGCGCCGGGCGGGCGGCTCGCGCTCAACGTTCCCGGACCCACGCCCGATCCGTTCGCGCGGCTGGCGCCCGTGCTGGCGGAACATGTCGGGCCCGAGCCGGCCGGCTTTTGCCATATCGTGTTCTCGCTCCACGATCCCGACGAGTTGCGCGAACTCGCCGCCGGCGCGGGTTTCCGCGAGATCGAAGTCCGACAGCAACCGCTGACCCTGGAGGTGCCCGACGCCGCCAGTTTCCTGTGGGGTTACATCTACAGTACGCCGATGGCCGCTCACTTCGACGAACATATCGGCGACGATGCCCGCGCCGCCCTGCAAGGCGAGGTCGTCGAAGCCTGGAAACCCTTCGCGCACGGAGACGGCATGCGCTTCGAGGTCGGGATCACGACGCTCCTGTGCAGCTAGAGCGATCGGGCGGGAATATTGCCTGGTTCGGATTGATTACCGCTGCGGCGTTACCCCGGCAGGCTACTGGAATACCAGGATTTCCACGCTGCGGTTGGAGCGCTCGCGGGTCTCTTCGCCGGTGGCCTTGATCGCGGCTTCCTCGCCGGCGCCGGTGATGGACAGCAGCAGCTTGTCGCTTTCGCCCCCGGCCAGCAGGCGGGCGTCGATGTAGCGTTTGACGGCAGCCGCGCGGCGCAGCGACAGCAACTGGTTGTAGCTGTTGTCGCCGCTGGTATCGGCGTGCCCGATCAGCGATACGAAAGCCTTGCCTTCGATTCCCTCCAGCAGCCTGTCGATCTTTTCCTCGCCGGCAATTGATAGCGTGGCGTCGTTGAAGTCGAAGTAAATAATCTCGCGGCTGATGATCTGGCCGCCGTACCCGGTTTCGCGCGCCTCGAGTTGCTCCACTCTCTGCCGCAGCGCGGCGATTGCCGCGGTATTCTCGGCCTGGATGTTTTCGATTGCCGCCAACCGGTCGAGCAACGGGGCCAGGTCGGCACTGCCACCGGTGTCGCCGGCCGGGATATCCTCGCCGTAAAGATAACTGCCGGTCGTCGACTCGATGGCGATCAGCCTGGAATTCAGGCTGCCCCAGATGACGTACAGCACGATGGCGACGACGATGAAAGCGGCGGTGATAATCAGGTTTCTCATCTGCGGAATCCGTTCATACGGGCACCAGGAAATATTTCAGAAATGCCGCCGCTCCCGATTTGCGCTTGCCCGGGTTCAAATGCATCACCGCGAGGTCGGATTCCATGGCCCGTATCTGTATGCCGCTGCGGTAAATATTGCGCAGCGTCAGGCGGGCATGCAGTTGAAAGCGCGTGGTGGTCTGCCAGGCGAGCAGCTGGTCCGGGCTGTTGCTGGGGTTATCGGCAGCGTCGATGCCGTGGCTGCCGCGGGCATTGAGCAGCAGGCAGCCATCGGCGGGGGATTCCGGGTCGACCGAGGCGACCACGAAAAACATGCGGCCGAAGATCAGCGACGACAGTTGCCAGCTGTACCGGGTGCGAATGCGGATCGCCTCGTTCATGCCGATGAAGTGCCGCCACGAAAAGATCACCGCGTCGCCGGGTTTCAAGGTCCAGGCGACGACCCGTTCGTCGCCCGGTACGAGGCGGTACGGCCGGGGCGTGGCAGGGTCCCGTAAACCGGTCTCGATGCGGTTCAGGTGCCAGACACCGTTGACGAACCTCGAAAACAGTGCCTTGTGCGCCTGCGGCGTGACTTCGTCGGGCGGCGCGTTGGCAAAATCGAAGCGCTTGCTGACGAAAAACCGCTCGCCCATTTCCGGGGTCAGGTCGAGGCGCTCCGATATCTCCCGGATCGTGCCATGCTGGGCCGGCCGGGGATTCGGCTCGAACTGGATCAGGCGCTTGCCGTCTTCGGGCTCGAGGCCAAAAAAGATCCGCGCAAACAGGTACAGCAGGCTTTTCAGAATCATCAGCGCGAGCAGGATTGCGGCCAGCCCGTTGTAAAAGTCGTATGCCGAGTAGATTCGGCTCAACAGTTTCTTGATCGTCAGTCGAACAGCCAGGATGTTATCGTCCAGGTCTTCCCGGGCAATGTCGATCGGCTGATTGCCGAGTTCCTTTGCACGCTCCGCGTAGAGCTGCGTGGATTGCCGCAAGGCCTCGAGCTGATCGGCGCGGATCTTGCTGTAACCCTCGTTGAGCGAATACGCGACCTCGTCGCGAACGCAGTTCGCGGTATCGAATGCCCACTGATGGGGCCACTTGCACGGACTGACATCGAATTCCGGTCCGAGATCCGGAGGGAAGGTCGTCGTGTAGGCCTCGATCACGCCTCCGCGTATCTTGTCGATCCCGGCTTTCCCGCGGTTCGAAATCCGGGTCAGGTCACGCTGGGCGTTTCGTTCGAGATCGTCGAAATACTTGTCGATGCCGATATCGATGTCATAGCGCAGCGTGTCGCGATCCGGATCGGAGTTCCCGATCCACGCGACCGCATAGACTTCGCTCTCGAAGCGCTCGGCGATCGAATTCGACAGGTAAAAGCCGGCGAAGATCAGGACGATAAACGGGATGTAGTAGGCCAGCGTCGCTGCCGAGGCCTTCGCGAGGAAGCTGCCCGACTGGCGCCGCAGCAACGGATAGTTATTGACGCAGGCCAGGTACAGCACGCGCAAGATCAGCGAGACGAGCACGAAACTCAGGATCGTCCAGCAGCGAAACGCGAGCGGCGCCTCGACATACAGCAGCGATACCGCCAGCGCCGCCGACAGGGTGAACAGGTAAATCCACGACCCCAGCGAATAACGCGCGACGATCACCAGCAGCACCAGGAAGCAGGCGAACCCGTAAGCCCTGGAAATGCGCCAGGACTCGAGCGATTTACTCGCCCAGAGATAGGTTTCGACCTCGGCGCCGAGCCGGTAAAGACGTTGCTCGATCGCCGACAGGGCGCGGTTTTCTGCCTTGAGTGCCGCGTACAGCGCATTGCGCTTCGAGATCCACGCGTTGATCTGCCTGTCGACGGCTCGAAGACCGGTATTCAGCCTGTCTTTCAGGTGCGGGTCGGCGAGCCCGAGGCTGAGCCACGAAACGAAGGCGGTATCCCGGAGCGCCTTGAGGATACGGTTGCGCTGCGTTCTCGCCTGGCGGATTTTTTTCTCCAGCGGCTTGATGTCCTTTTCCAGCTTTTCGATTGTCGCTGCCCGGTCGGAGCCGATGCTTTGCTGCTTTCCCGCCAGTTCGGTCAGTTCCTTTTCGATCGCGGCGCGGTCGAAAGCGATCAGATTGCCGTCGGTAAATTCGACCTGCCCGAGACTCTCGAGAATCTTGTTCGGGGCCGGCGGCGCAGCCTGCTCACGCGAACGATTAAGGTTATCGCGCAGTTCGTCCTGCGCGTCGGAATAGCTCGGCAACTTGAAGGTGAGGCGATCGAGGTCATAGCCGTAGAGCGCCAGCAACGGCAGCAGCAGCAGGATGCACCAGTACTGCCTTCGAATCACGGCGGCGGCCGCGCCGGCGGCGAAAAGCAACAGGCAGATACTGCCAGGCAGGTAGCGTATCTGGTCGATCTCTACGCCGAAACGGAGCACGAAGGTATCGAAAGGCAGGATGTTCTGCGCGACGATGGCAGGGACGATGCCGAGCGCGATCGCGCCCCACAGCACGCAGGACAGGGCGGGGCTGTCGCGGTAGCGGGTCGCCAGCGCTACCGGGGATGGCATCGCTTGTCAGTGCAGTCGATTGCCGGGCAGGCCATCGACGGTAACGCTTGCTGAGGCATTTATATCCGCCTGGTCCCGAAGACGATAAAAACAAACGCCCGAATTATGCACAATCCGGCGGCAAAACGCCCGTCCCGGCAGCCGGGTGTAACGAGGACGGGCCAACTGCTGCCGGTAATATTTCGCCCCGGGTGTCGCAATGCCTCTTTGCCCCGGTCGAAAACCCGAAATTCGCTATCCGAAAACACGATGCCTGACTTGCATCAACACCCGGTTGCTGCCGCGGTGCTCAACTACCGCTTATTGTGAAACGGGAGATCGCATAGATGGAAATCGACAAACTTTTCGACAAGGCGGTTGCCGAGATCGAGCGCATGCTCAGTACCAGGACGGTGGTCGGCGAACCGATCAAGGCGGAGGGCGTCACGCTGATTCCGCTGATCAACGTCGGCTTCGGTTTCGGCGTCGGCGGCGGCAAGGGAACCGAACCGAACAAGGGCAGCGGCGAGGGCGGAGGCACCGGGGGCGGCGGCGGCGTCAAACCGGTGGCGATCGTGATCATTACCGCCGACGGCGTGCGCATCGAACAGATCAAGTCCGGCACCGCGACGGTACTGGAAAAGGTCGCCGAGTCGATCGGCAAGGTCGCCGCCGCGAAGGGCAACAAAGAAAGCGAGTGATCGGCGCGCAGCCCGATGTTGACCGCCGCGCTGATCGTCCTGCTGGTGCTGATCGCCCTGCTGTCGGTGCCGATTACCCTCGATTACCGGTTCAGCTGGCAACGACGGCTGCAGGGCGAGGCCAGCTTGCAATGGCTGTTCGGTCTGGTGCGCATACCCCTGAAGCCGTCCCCGAAGGGCCAGCCCGCCGCCGGCAAAAAGCGGATCGAAAAGCCGGCCGGGAAGAGAGCGAAACCGAAAAAGGCGCGTAAAAAACTCGATCCGCTGGCCGCGCTGCGGCAAAAAGCCTTCCGCCGGCGAATCCTGCGCTTCGTGCGCGAGGTCTGGCAGGCGTTCCGAAAGCGCGATGTGCAGCTTCGCATCCGCATCGGCCTGGGCGACCCGGCCGATACCGGGCGGGCCTGGGCCTTGTTCGGACCCCTGTCCGGCCTGTTGTCCAACATCGAGGAGGCGTCGGTCGAACTCGAGGCGGATTTCGTCGAAGCCGTATTCGAACTCGACAGCCGCGGCAATGTCAGCGTGGTCCCGCTGCGGCTGATCTATATCCTGCTCTGCCTGCTGCTGTCGCCGCCGTTCTGGCGCGGCATGCGGCGCATGCGCCGGGCCGCATGAAGGCGGGGGAGCCCATGGACGAGCTGCGCGCCAGCGAAATACACAGCGATGGCGCGATGAAGATAATAGCGATCGAATCGGTGCATTGCTGCGCGCGGAAATTCGGCGGCCTGTACCACTTGTCCGCGTCTATCGAACCCGCCGCGGTAGTCGTTTGCGAGGCGGACGATATCCGGGTCGTCGGCCTGGCGGCGGCGAATCCCTCGCTCGAGGAGTTGAAACAGCGAGTCCGGGGCCTCGGCGAAATGCTGGCAAGGGCGTAATCTTCGGGTCACTCGAAACGGCGTCCCGGGCCTGCACTCCAATGGTGCAGGCG
>JASFKL010000246.1:0-6193 GCA_050118655.1 Gammaproteobacteria bacterium
GCCGCGGAGAATTCTCCTGGTAACTGCAGCAAGGCCATGTCGTACCCCCAGCGCAGGCCGCTTTCGGTGTTCATGAGCCAGCCCAGCAACAGCAACGGTGCGAGCAGCAGGATGGCGAGGGCGATGGGCAGCCTGCGCTTCACAGGTCGGGCCCGATATTGACGTGCAAGCGCCACGGCCGGTCCTCGTCGCTGATCGCGTTGGCGAGGTCGATACGCACCGGCCCGATCGGCGATTTCCAGCGCAGCCCGAAGCCGGCGCCCTGTTCGAGGTCATCGTCGAAACTATCGATCGCGTTACCGGCGTCGATGAACAGCGCCATTCCCCAGCGGTCGTTGAAATAATGCTCGTAATCGATACCGCCGAACAACAGGTACCGAGCGCCGATGACTTCGCCGTCGTCGTTGGTCGGCCCGAGGGAATTGTACTTGTAGCCGCGCACGGTTTGCGAGCCGCCGGTGTAAAAACGCAGGGACGCCGGCAGCTGGTCGAAATCGGGGGTCTCGGTGCCGCCGGCGCCGCCGCGCGCGATGATGCGGTCGCGCGGGCCGAACGAGGTGATGAACTTGAGCCCCGCGGTGACCTGGCTGAAATCGATATCGGAAGCGAAATTTTCGTCGGCACCGGTAAGCGCCAGGTCGAAGCGCAGGCCGTCGAGCACGTTGATGAAATCCCGGCCCCAGATCCGGGTCCAGGCGACACCGGGGATTAGCAGGTTGGAGGTGTCATCGATATCGCCGACCGTGTAATCTTCCCGCTGGTAAGTCAGCGAGAGCGTTTCCCGCCACTCGGCGCGGCCGTGAATGTACCTGACGCCGACCTCGCGCAGGTTGCTGTCGGTATCCTCGAATTCCTCGTTGTAGATACCGGCCGTGTAGACGATCTGGTCTCTGCGCGGATCTTCGCCTGGCACGCGGTAGTTGATGTTGGCGCTGTTGCCGCTCTCGGCGAGCCTGAGCTGGCTGTCCAGCTTGTGGCCGCGGGTATTGATCCGCGGCATGCGCCAGCCGAAGCGCGCGCGCGCGCCGGTATCGGTACCGTAGCCGACCCCGAATTCGTAGCGATGCCTGTTGCGCGGCGTCAGCTTGACCTGCACGGGTACCTCTTCGCTGTCCGGCGATATCTCGCCCGACGTAACCTCGACGGTCTGGAAATACTCGCTGTTGTTGAGCGCCAACTGGAGATCGACCAGCTTGTCTAGCGAATAGGGGTCGCCGCGCTGGAAGTTCAGGTAACGCGACAGTAATTCGACCTCGATCACGTCCTGGGCCATGGATATTTCACCGAATCGAAAGCGCGGGCCGCTCTCGTATTCGAGGAAAATCCGAGCCTCGTAGGCGTTGAGATCGATTTCGACCCGGTGCTCGACGAAGCGCGCGCGGAAATAGCCTTCCTCGGCGGCCAGCCTGGACAGGTCGGCCTTGAACTTGTCGTAGGCGACGTGGCTGAATTTTTCGCCCACCCGCGGCGATTCGGACTCGAGCAGTTCCTGCAGCTCGGGTTCCTCGGCCATCGGCGAGCTGACGCGGATCTCGGCCATGGCTATCGGTATGGCCGGCCCCGGGTCGATCCGATAACTTGCCCGCCATACGCCGTCCTCGGACTGTTCGAGGCTCGATTCGATTCGCGGCCGGTAAAAGCCGTAGGGGTGCAGCGCGGCGGCGATTTCGTCGGCGGCCCTCAGGTGCAGGCGGCGCACGCGCCCCTCGCTCATCAGCGGGTGATCTTTCTGCTGTTCGAGACTCAGGAACAGGCGCACGTTTTCTTCAAGCTTTTCGTCGATGCCAAGTATTTCTATCTCGACCTCGGTCTGCGCCCAAAGTGCCGTGGAATAAAGAATCGACGCCAGGATCAATAACGCCCGACAGGAATTAAGCATCCTGGTCTCCAAACATATCGGCTGCATAATATCATCGCATCCCGCTTTCCGTTATTCCCCGACGCGGTTTCGTCCCTGGCTTGAACGGCTCTCGATCGAGAGATGTTGATCGCAATGTAAACTATTCGACAATCGTCGCGGCGACAGTTTTTATCCTGACCAAAAAATTCGTTGATGCAATTAAAAAGCAGGCTGCCAGTCGGTATATCTCACCGTTTTACGTCGCGAGGGTGTCGCAAAGACGCTGTGGGGAGCTACACGGACCGGAGGGTCGCGCAGGCGTAGTGATAACTACGTTGAGCGGCCCGCAGAACCCGATGTGCTAAAGCACATCGGGCGCAGCCCGTCACAGTGCGCTTTGCGGCATCCGCAGCTAGAGGCGCAGGCCGCCGTCGAGTTCCAGCACGCGGCCGCTGTAGTAATCGTTTTCGATGACGAATTCGACTGCATGTGCGAGCTCCTCGACACTGCCGGTACGCTGCAACGGCACTGCGCTGGTAATCCGCTCGTGCGCGTCGGGTCTCAGCGAGGCGACCATCTCGGTCTCGAACACGCCGGGGGCGACCGCCGCGCAGCGAATCTTGTAGCGCGCCAGTTCCCTGGCCCAGGTGGTGGAGAGCGCCGCCACGCCGGCCTTGGCCGCGGCGTAGTTGGATTGCCCGGCGTTGCCGGCGCGGCTGATGCTGGAAATATTGACGATCACGCCGC
Source organism: Gammaproteobacteria bacterium (assembly GCA_050118655.1). GTDB lineage: Bacteria > Pseudomonadota > Gammaproteobacteria. The sequence continues at coordinate 2,588 of JASFKL010000246.1, forward strand.
CCTGGCCGTTGCGGATCATGCTCGTCGCCGCCTCGCGCCCGCACAGGAATACCCCGGTGAGGTTGATGTCGATCACGCGTTGCCAGGTGTCGAGCGACATGCGGTCGACGATTTCGCCGTCACTGACCTTGACCAGCAGCGCGTCGTCGAGGATGCCGGCATTGTTGATCAGCCCGGCGATCGGACCGAGGTGTTCCTCCACCGAGGCGAAACTGCGCCGCACGTTGGTTTCGTCGGCGACGTCGCAGTTGAACGCGTAGCCGCTGGCTCCGGCGCGCTTGCAGGCTTCCAGGGCCTCGTCGAGGCGGGCGGCATTGACGTCGAGCAACGCCAGCCGCGCGCCGCGCCCGGCGAGCCGCAGGCTGATCGCCGCGCCGAGACCCTGCGCGGCGCCGGTAACTACGAAAGTCTTATTTTTTATTTGCAAGATAGTTTTCCTTCAGCTCGTTTTTAAGAGTCTTGCCGGCGACGTTGCGCGGCATCTGCGCGACGATGAAAACCGCGGAAACTTTTTGAAAGCGCGCCCCGACGCGCTGGTTAATCCATTCCCGGAGTTCATCCGCGGTAACGCCTGCTCCGGGCTGCAACACGATCGCCGCCACCGGCGTTTCGCCCCACTTGTCCGACTCCACGCCGAACACGGCGGCTTCCAGCACCTGCTGGTGGCCGGCCGCGACTTCCTCGATGTCCCGGGGATAAACATTGACCCCGCCGGAGATGATCAGCTCCTTTTTCCGTCCCGCCAGATAGAGAAAGCCGTCTTCGTCGACATAACCGAGATCTCCGCTATACAGCCAGCCGTCGCGAAACGACTCTGCGGTCAGCTCGGGCTGGCCGTAATATCCGGATGAAAGTATCGGCCCCTTGCCGACGATTTCGCCGATCTCGCCGGGCCCCAGGTCTTCGCCACCGTCGCCCAGGATGCGCATTTCATATCCGGGAGGAGGGCAGCCCACGGAGCCGGGTTTGTTATCGAAATCGCTGCGGTCGAGAATGGTGACGAAACCTTCCGTCAGCCCGTAAAGTTCGTAGAATCGGCCCGGGATGATCGCGTTGACCGCTTCCTTGTACTGTTGCTGCAGCGGTGCCCCGATGGTCAGCAGCATTTCCATCGACTGCATGGTCTCGCGGTCGAATTTCGGGCTTTGCAACAGCGCGATTATCTGCGACGGCACCATCATGATGTGCGTTACCTTCTCGGTACGCACCGTCTCGATCATCGCCTCGACATCGAAGACCGGGTGCAGAATATAGCGCGCGCCGAGCAGGAAACAGGGCATCAGCGTGACGAAGGCGCCGTTGAAGACGATGGAGCCCGTGTGCAGCACCACGCTTTCGGGCGTCATGCGAAACGCCGCGGCCATGTGGCTGCCGTAATGCGACCTGACCAGGTGGCTGTGCATGATTCCCTTGGGCAGGCCGGTGGTGCCGCTCGAGTAAACGATGTTGAACAGGTCTTCCTGATCCATCGGCGGGAAATCGGGAGCCGCCTGCGAGTGCCCGGCGATGAAATCCGCGTAATGCGTCGCCCTTCCCGGAGCTTCGTCGTCGCCGGCCAGGATAAAGTTTTCCGCGGGGATCGAGCCGGCCTGTTCGCCCGCGGCGTCAAGTTGCCGCCTGAGTTCGCCGGTCAGGAATACCGTGCGGGCGTCGGCATTGGCGAGCAGATTGACGAGACCGCGCGCGTTCAGCAGCGGACTCAGCGGCACCAGCACGGCGCCGATCGACACCGTCGCCCAGTAGGCAGTCAGCAGCTCCATGCAGTTCGGCAGGGCTGTCGCAACCTTGTCGCCCTTGCCGACACCCCGCTGCTGCATCGCGTTCGCCAGCTGATTGACGCGCGCGCAGAAATCCTTCCAGGTCAGGCGTTGATCGGCAAACACCACCGCGAGCCGGTCGCCCCGGTAACGCGCATGGTGTTCGATCAGTTTTTCGAGAGTTATCGGCAAGTCGTCTGGTCCTGTCTCCGAAGCGGGAACGATTTTATGCGACCCGCGGGTTTATTTCACGAGCTATTCGCGGCCGCTTGATATCCGTCAACGCGGTTTCCCGGCCGCTAACTAAGCTGGGCGCTGGAGACATAGATGGCGCATTCCAGGGTATTGGTAATCAACGGTTCCTACCGCGAGGATGGAATCACCGACCAGGCGGTGGCCGCGGCCGCCGATGCCCTGCGCGAGGCCGGCGCGGAAACGCGGGTCGTCAATTTGCGCGACTACCCGATCGAATTTTGCACCAATTGCCGGCAATGCGCCCTCGCTCCCGGCAGCGAGCCCGGCCGCTGCGTGATCGACGACGGGATGCACGAGCTGATCGCCCGGATCGAGGAGTCGGATGCCTTCATCCTCGCCGCACCGACCAATTTCGGTTCCGTTACCGCGATCTTCAAACGTTTCATGGAACGACTGATGCCTTACGGATACTGGCCCTGGGAAAAGCCCTCGCCGGTCCCGCGCAGGACCGGCAAGCCGCGCAAGAAAGCCTTGTTGATCTCTTCCAGCGCAGCTCCCGCCTGGATGGGAAGCTGGCTCTTCGGCAGCAACCGGCAGCTGGCCATGGCCGCGAAGGTAATCGGCGCGCATCCGGTCGGCAAGCTGTTTACCGGCCTTGCCGCCAAAAGCCCGGACCAGGATCTGCCGGCCAAATCCGTCGAGCGGGCCAGGCGGCTGGCCAGGCGGCTTGTCGAAGACTGAACGGCCCGGACGGCCCCGGATTGAACCATTGCGCCGCGTATCCATCTATTACATTTATCCGCGGGCCGCTAAACTATTCTTCGATGACCTGGAAAAAAACCTTGCTCCCGATCACCGCACTGTGCCTGCTGGCGTTGACAGTGCTGGCCAGCCTCGCGACCGGGTCCCGCGGGCACTGGTACGAGGCCAGCCGCGCCTCGGCCGGGATCGCGCCCGATCCCGAAATCACGCCCGAGGCCGTGCTGCAGGTTTACGGGGCGGATGCCTGGGGCTGGCGCGGGTGGTTCGCGATCCACACCTGGATCGCGGCCAAGCGCAAGAATGAAGACTATTACACCGTTTATGATGTGATCGGCTGGCGCGGTTATCAGGGTAACGGCGTGCTCGGCATTCGCCGGGATATCCCGGACCGTTACTGGTACGGCGCCCGCCCGAAGCTGCTCAACGAGCATCGCGGCGAGTCGGCGGAATCGCTGATCGACGCGGTCGACGCGGCGGCCAGGTTGTATCCGTGGAAAAAGACCTACAAGGTATTCCCGGGGCCCAACAGCAATACCTTTACCGCCTGGATCGGCAAGCAGGTGCCCGAGCTCGGTCTCAAGCTGCCGTTTTCTGCGATCGGCTCCGGCTACGCCGAATACGCCGGGTTGCCGGCCGGTTCGACCTCGACCGATTCCTGAAAGCCGCAATCCGGCGATTCGTTATCCGCGCCGCCGGTATCTGCATCATGGGGTTGCACCAGGCCGGGATTGCGGACGGGGCCTGGTCCCGGCTCGCTTAAGACGCATCCTGACTGCCGGATTCGACCGTTACCTTCTTGATCGAACCGTCGGCGGTGAAATCGAGATGCTCGACGCCGGAGCGGCGCAGTTCTTCCCCGTCCGCGGTCATCGTGAAGTCGAAGCTGACGCGA
>JASFKL010000247.1:0-6185 GCA_050118655.1 Gammaproteobacteria bacterium
TTTTCGACATTGAACTGGATCGAAATTTTCGGAATCCGCTTTAATGTCGACGGGCTTACCCAGTACGAAGAGGGCGGACTGAATGCTATGCAGTTTTTCAGTCAGCTCGCCGCATCGGGCACGGGCTCCCTGGTCAAGATAAAGGACGACGCCGCGGTTTACGGGATCGCCGACGAGGTCGAGTTCGAAGACTAGCCGTCGAAGCGGCGATCTGCCCGGCTAATGCGGTCGCTGCGAAACTTGCATTGTCAGTTTCAGGTCCTGCGTGCCGCGGTAGAGTTCGACGGTGACTTTTTCGCCGGGCTTGTGACGCGTGATCTGGTCGAGCAGGTCGCGGATACCGTGCACCGGCTTGTCGTCCACCGCGACCACGATATCTCCGGCACGGATCCCGGCCTTGTCCGCCGGGCTGTCGATGAACACACCGACGATCAACGCGCCGCGGATGCCGGGATTGCCCGTGGCGCTGGCGGCGCGGGCGTTGATTTCGGTGCCCTCGACGCCCAGCCAGCCGCGCGTAACCTCGCCGTACTCGATGATCTGGTCCATGATGTCGAGCGCCAGCGAGATCGGGATCGCGAAGCCGATTCCCTGCGCGCCGACGGCCTGGCTGAAGATCGCGGTGTTGATGCCGATCAGTTCGCCGCGCGCATTGACCAGCGCGCCGCCGGAATTGCCGGGATTGATCGCGGCGTCGGTCTGGATGAAGTTTTCGAAGGTATTCAGACCGAGGCGGTTGCGTCCGGTTGCACTGACGATACCCATGGTCACGGTCTGGCCGACATTGAGCGGATTGCCGATCGCCAGCACCACGTCGCCGACGCGCAGCGCGCCGGAATCGGCGATGTTGATACCGCTGAGTCCTCCGAGGGGCACCTGCAGAATGGCGATATCGGTTTCCCGGTCCTCGCCGACCAGTACCGCCTGGGTACCGCGACCGTCGGCCAGCGAAATCAGGATTTCGTCGGCGCCGTCGATGACGTGCTGGTTGGTCAGGATGTAGCCCTCGGTACCGATGATGACCCCGGAGCCGAGATTGGTCTCGCTATGGGTGCGCTGGCGGCGTTCGAGCTGATCGCCGAAGAACTGGCTGAAGATCGGATCGTCGAGCAGCGGATGCCGTTTTTCCTCGACGGTCTTCGAAGTGTAAATACTCACCACCGACGCGGTCGACGAGGCCACGGCGTCGGCATAGGAATAGACCGCGGGCGCGCCGGGCACGGATTGCGCGACAGGCGGTTTACCGGACTGCAGAAAAGACAGAAATTCGTCGTGGTTGCGGTCGCTGGATACGTACAGGTAAACAACCGCGAGCGCCAGTCCGATCAATCCGAACTGCAACAGGAAACCGACCGTTTTGATTAGTTTCATCAGCCGATAGTATCATAGCCTCTGACCCACAGGATCAAGTCGAATGCAAATACAAGAGCTGCGCGAATTCTGCGATCAATACCTGAAGGCCGACGAATTTACGGACTACTGTCCGAACGGTTTGCAGGTCGAGGCCAACCCGTCGGTCGAGCGGCTGGTTTGCGGCGTGACCGCGTGCCAGGCGTTGATCGAGGCAGCGATCGAGCAGCGCGCCGACGCCATCCTCGTGCATCACGGTTATTTCTGGAAGGGTGAAGCGCAGCCGATTACCGGAATCAAGGGGCGCCGTATCGGCAGCCTGATTCGCAACAATATCAACCTGCTGGCCTATCACCTGCCGCTGGACGCGCATCCCGAGGTCGGCAACAACGTCCGCCTGGCGGACGTCATGGGCTGGCGGGTCGAGGACAGCTTCGGCGAGCAAAACCTGGTGCTCGAGGGCAGCCCGGCGAAACCGCAATCGCTGCGGGAACTCGCGCTCGAGCTGGAAACCCGGCTGCAAGCCCGGCCGCTGGTGATCGAGGCCGGTGACCGTCCCGTCACCCGTCTAGCCTGGTGCACGGGCGCCGCGCAGGGATTCATCGCCGCCGCCGCGGCGCGCGGGGTCGACGCCTTCGTCAGCGGCGAGGCTTCCGAGCAGACTTTTCACCAGGCCCGCGAACTCGGTATCCATTATATCGCCGCGGGTCATCACGCGACCGAGCGTTACGGTGTGCAGGCACTGGGCGCGGAGATCGCCCGGCGGTTCGGTATCGAGCAACAATTCATCGATATTGCCAACCCGGTGTGACAAAGCGTGTTGAAATCGCCCTAATCTCCGTCCAATCGCGCTTATCGGGGGCGAATCCTCTCGACGAAAATCCTAAAGTAAGCTATCCTAGCGGCCGTTTTTTTATGTCCGGGATTTAGGCCTCGGGTTCGCAGGCATGCACTGCAGCGCGAGGCTGTTTTTCATTGAATTTCGATTACTAACTGGCGAATCATAACTGGGTAACAAGTCGCATGTCTTCAGATGAAGTTGATAGTAACCGCAGACGATTTTTGACTGCGGGCACCGTTGTTGTCGGTGGTCTCGGCGTGGTCGCCACCGCCGTGCCGTTCGTGATGAGCTGGAATCCCAGTGCACGAGCCAGGTCCGCCGGAGCGCCGGTGCAGGCCGATATCAGCAAGCTGCAGCCGGGGCAGCGGATAGTCGTCAAGTGGCGCGGCAAGCCTGTCTGGGTCGTGCGCCGGGACAAGAAAGCGCTCGCCACGCTGCCCAAGGTCGAGGACGAGCTGCGTGATCCGATGTCGAACCAGAGCATCCAGCCGGAGTACGCCCATAACGAATACCGCTCGCGCAAACCCGAATACCTGGTACTCGTCGGTATCTGCACCCACCTCGGCTGTTCCCCGCTCTACAGGCCCGAAATTACGGCTGACTGGGAGGGCGGCTTCTTTTGTCCCTGCCACGGCTCGAAGTTCGATTTTGCCGGGCGCGTTTACCAGGGTGTGCCCGCACCGACGAATCTGACCGTCCCTCCGTATTACTTTGTGAGCGAAGGCGTAGTAATGATAGGCGAGGATAAAGCAGTCTCATGAGTGAAAAACAAACGAGCCCGGGCTTCCTGGGCTGGATCGACGCGCGTTTTCCGTTGACCAAGATGTTCGAGGAACATCTGTCGAAGTACTACGCGCCCAAGAATTTCAACTTCTGGTACTTCTTCGGCTCGCTGGCGCTCCTCGTGCTGGTGATCCAGATCGTTACCGGAATTTTCCTCACCATGCATTACAAGCCGGACGGCGCCATGGCTTTCAGCTCGGTCGAATACATCATGCGCGATGTCGACTGGGGATGGCTGATCCGCTACCTGCATTCGACCGGTGCATCGGCATTTTTCATCGTGGTTTACCTGCACATGTTCCGCGCGCTGATTTACGGTTCCTATCAAAAGCCGCGCGAACTGATCTGGCTGTTCGGGATGTTCATTTTCCTGGCGCTGATGGCCGAGGCCTTCATGGGTTACCTGCTGCCCTGGGGACAGATGTCTTACTGGGGCGCGCAGGTCATCATCTCGCTGTTCGGCGCGATCCCGGTGGTCGGCGACGATCTGACTCTCTGGATTCGCGGCGATTTCGTGGTTTCGGACGCGACCCTGAACCGCTTTTTCGCGTTGCACGTCGTCGCCGTGCCGCTGGTGCTGCTGATGCTCGTTGTAATGCACATCATCGCGTTGCACGAGGTCGGCTCGAACAACCCCGACGGGGTCGAAATCAAGAAGAACAAGGACGCAAGCGGCATCCCGCTGGACGGCATCCCTTTCCATCCCTATTACACGGTCAAGGATATACTCGGCGTGGTAGTATTCCTGATCCTGTTCAGCCTGGTGGTGTTTTTCGCGCCGGAGATGGGCGGTTATTTCCTCGAGCACGCCAATTTTGTGCCCGCCGACCAGTTCAAGACCCCCGCGCATATCGCGCCGGTCTGGTACTTCACGCCGTTCTACGCGATCCTGCGCGCCATACCCGACAAGCTGACCGGGGTCATCGCGATGTTTTCGGCGATCATCCTGCTGTTCCTGCTGCCCTGGATAGACCGCGGCAAGGTCAAATCGGTACGTTACCGCTCGACGGCTTTCAAACTGCTGCTCGTCATGCTGGTGATCAGCTTTATCGGTCTCGGCTATCTCGGCGCGCTGCCGGTCGACGACACCCGCAAGTTTTTCGCGCGCGTGTTCAGCATCGGCTACTTCGGGTTTTTTCTGGGCCTGTGGTGGATCAGCAAGAACGAGACTACCAAGCCGGTTCCAGAGAGGGTGAAGTAATGAACAAGGTACTGATAATTGTTGCAGGCCTGTTGCTACCCGCGATCGGCTGGGCCGCCGGCGAAGCCAATACCTATCCGAACGATCATATCGAAATCGACTGGAACGACAAGGCCGCCATGCAGAACGGCGCCCGTACCTTCGTCAACTATTGCATGGGCTGTCACTCGCTCGCTTACTCGCGCTATCAGCGGGTCGGCAAGGATCTCGGCATCCCGGACGACCTGGTTCGCGACAACCTGATTTTCACCACAGACGCCGATGGAGGCAAGACCAAGATCGGGGAATTGATGAAGATCGCGATGTCGCCAAAATACGGGGAAAAGGCTTTCGGGGTCGTACCGCCGGACCTGTCGCTGGTGGCGCGCTCCCGCGGCGTCGACTGGCTGTATAACTATCTGCGGGGTTTTTATGTCGACGAGAGTCGCGAGGCAACCGGCGTCAATAACGGGGTGTTCCCCAACGTCGGCATGCCGCATGTACTGGTCGACCTGCAGGGCCTGCAGCGGCCTAAATACGAAACTGTTACCGACGCCGAGGGCAACGACCACGAGATCATCGTCGGTTTCGAAATGCTCGAACCGGGGTCGATGACGCCGTCCGAGTACGACCAGACCATCCACGACCTGGTCGCTTTTCTCGATTATGTCGCCGAACCCTACAAGCAGACGCGCAAGAACGTCGGTACCGGTGTTATTATTTTCCTGTTCGTCTTCCTGATTCTGGCCTTTTTCTTAAAGAGAGAATACTGGAAGGATGTGCACTAGCTAAGGATTTGAAATTATGTCTGTAGTGGCGAATCGCCGCTCGGTGATGAGTTGCTTTTCTTCTCCGACCGACCCGGAATGCCATCGCGCGCGCATCGTGCTCGCGGAAAAGGATATCACGGTCGAAATCCACGATGTGGATACCAATAACCTGCCCGAGGATCTGCTCGACCTGAATCCTTACGCGACCGTGCCCACGATGGTCGACCGCGACCTGGTGCTGTACAACGCCCGGGTGCTGATCGAGTATCTCGACGAGCGTTTTCCGCATCCACCGTTGATGCCGGTCGACCCGGTTTCCCGGGCCAAGAGCCGGCTGGCATTGTTTCGCATCGAAAGCGACTGGTTCAGCCTGCTGCCGGATATCGAGCGGGGCACCGAAAAGCGCAAGGCCCAGGCCAAAAAGGCGCTGGCGGAGAGCCTGATCAATTCGTCCGAGGTATTCGGCGCAATGCCGTATTTTCTGTCCCACGAATTCAGCCTGCTTGATTGCAGCATCGCGCCGATTCTCTGGCGCCTGCCGTATTACGGTATAGAGCTGCCGAATTCCGCCAAGCAGATCACCAATTACATGAAACGGGTGTTTTCGCGCCCGTCTTTCCAGGCCAGCCTCTCGGAACAAGAGAGGGATATGGTCGCCTGACTACCCGGCGATGACCTCGAGCAAACCCTACCTGATTCGGGCGCTGTACGAATGGATACTCGATAACGGGGGCACGCCCCATATTCTGGTCGACGCCACCGGCGAACAACTGGTCATTCCGCCCGGCATCGCCAGCGATGGAAAAGTCGTGCTGAATCTTTCCCCCCAGGCGGTGGAAAACCTCGACATGGCCAACGACCACGTCTCGTTCTCGGCGAGGTTCAACGGCATCGCCGAGGATATCTATTGTCCGATCGGATCATTGATGGCGATTTATGCGCGCGAAAGCGGCGAGGGGATGATGTTCCCGCCCGAGGACGGCGAAACCGCGGACGCCGGTGCCGCCGAAGACAAGGACAGGCCGAAGGGCCCGACCCTCAAAGTCATCAAATAAAGCCGGCTCGGGTGTTCCAGATCCGGGGAGTTCGCCCCAAGCGGATCCTGCCCGCCTTTTGGGAAGAGCGACAGTTCTGTAACACTTTTCCGGATCCGGGAATTATCCGGTTAAATAGAACCTCCAGTTTACTGAACCCGTTTCCCGGAGTTGGCTATTCGATCAATTGACGCCGTCGGCAAGCCCGTTCTAGCGGGCTTGCTTCG
>JASFKL010000248.1:0-6180 GCA_050118655.1 Gammaproteobacteria bacterium
ACGCATGACACAGGGCTTGATCATCGTCGATGTTCAAAACGATTATTTCCCGGGCGGCGCGATGGAGCTGGTGGGAATGGACGAAGCGGCGGCGAACTGCAGCGCCTTGCTCGAGAGCTTTCGCACACGCGGCGCGCCGCTATTCCACATACAGCACCTGGCCAACCACGAGGGCGCGGCTTTTTTCGTCCCGGGCACCCCGGGCGCGGATATCCACGACAGCATGACGCCGGCCGATGGCGAGCCCGTAATCGTCAAGCATTTTCCGAGCGCCTTCCGCGACACCGGATTGTACGAAACCCTGCAAAAAGCCGGGGTCGACGAACTCGTGATCTGCGGCGCGATGAGCCACATGTGCATCGACACCACGGTGCGCGTGGCCTTCGACCTCGAATTCCGCTGCCAGGTCGCGGCCGACGCCTGTGCGACGCGCGACCTCGAGTTCGACGGCCGCCGAGTTGAAGCCGCGGACGTGCACGCGGCCTTCATGGGCGCGCTGGCCTCGCCTTTCGCGCAAGTGCAGCCTGCCGCGGCGATCCTCGACTCGTTTTGAGCGGTTACCTCGCCGGGAGGGACGATTAACCCCACAAGCAGTGATTTAATCTTTGCGGCCGACTCTCTTATGATTCGACAGTTTAGAACCAGGGGAAACGATCATGCTCGAAGTCAACCAGGACGCGCCCGATTTCACCGCGGTCAACCAGGACGGCGATAACGTCAGTCTCGCGCAATTCGCGGGCGATAAAAATGTCGTACTGTATTTTTATCCCAAGGACGATACCCCGGGCTGCACCACCGAAGCCAACGAGTTCACCGGCCTGATCGACGAATTCGCGGCCGCCGACACCGTGGTGCTCGGGGTCAGCAAGGACAGCTGCGAAAAACACCGCAAGTTCATTTCCAAGCACGGCCTCAAGGTCGAATTGCTGTCCGACGAGGACGGTTCGCTGTGCGAACTCTACGGCACCTGGGGTCTGCGCAAGTTCATGGGCCGCGAGTACATGGGTATCGGCCGTTCGACCTTCGTGATCGACAAGCAGGGCAAGCTCGTACACGTCGACTACAAAGTCAAGGCCAAGGGCCACGCCGAGGCTATCCTGGAGATCGTCCAGGACCTCGGATAGCCCCGATTAGCGGGATACAATACCGGACTACCCTGATTCAATTGCACTTCGCAACCTGGTCCGGTTAGGGTAATTGGGTATTGTGTCCCCCTGTTTCGAAGACCGGCGGCACTTGTGCAATAGCGCCAGACGGTTATAATCGCGCGCCTCGACTTTCCCGGCCACCCGCCACCCATGAGTACCCGAAGAAACCAGCTGCGAAACATCGCAATCATCGCGCACGTCGACCACGGCAAGACCACGCTCGTCGACCAGTTGCTGCGCCAGTCCGGCACCCTCGACAGTCGCGCCGGGGTCAGCGAGCGGGTGATGGATTCCAACGAGCTGGAAAAGGAGCGCGGGATCACCATCCTGTCGAAAAATACCGCGATCAACTGGCACTACCCGGCGCGCGGCGAGGATTACCGCATCAATATCGTCGACACCCCGGGCCATGCCGATTTCGGCGGCGAGGTCGAGCGCATCCTGTCGATGGTCGATTCGGTGTTGCTGCTGGTCGATGCGGTCGAGGGACCGATGCCGCAGACCCGCTTCGTCACCCAGAAGGCTTTCGCGATGGGCTTCACGCCGATCGTGGTGATCAACAAGATCGACCGCCAGGGCGCGAGGCCCGACTGGGTCATCGACCAGGTTTTCGATCTTTTCGACCGTCTCGGCGCCAGCGACGAACAACTCGATTTCCCGGTCATTTTCGCCTCCGCGCTGAACGGCTACGCGAGTACCGACGACCAGGCGCGCGAGGGCGACATGACGCCGCTGTTCGAGGCTATCGTGGAATTCGTCGACGCGCCCGACGTCGAGCTCGACGGGCCGTTTCAACTGCAGGTGTCGAGCCTCGACTACGACAGCTACAAGGGCGTGCTCGGCATCGGCCGCGTAACCCGGGGCCGCGTCGAGCGCAATACCGCGATCAAGATCGTCGGCGCCGACGGCAAGGTCCGCGACGGGCGCATGATGCAGCTGTTCGGCTTCCACGGCCTGCAGCGGATCGAGGTCGACAGCGCCGAGGCCGGCGACATCATCGTTTTTTCAGGCATCGATCCGCTGTTCATTTCCGACACGCTCTGCGACCGCAACCGGGTCGAGGCGCTGCCGCCGTTGACCGTGGACGAACCCACCGTGAGCATGACCTTCAGCGTCAACAGCTCGCCCTTCGCGGGCCGCGACGGCAAGTTCCTGACCTCGCGCCAGATCGAGGAGCGCCTGCGCCGCGAGTGCCTGCACAATGTCGCGCTGCGCGTCGAGGCGCTCGCCGAGGCCGACAAGTTCCGCGTCAGCGGGCGCGGCGAGCTGCACCTCGGCATCCTGATCGAAAACATGCGCCGCGAGGGTTTCGAACTCTCGGTGTCGCGGCCGGAAGTCATCATTCGCGAAATCGACGGCCAGCCCTCGGAACCCTACGAGTCTGTGACCGTCGACGTCGAAGAGCAATGCCAGGGCGCGGTCATGGAAGCGCTCGGCAAGCGTCGCGCCGACCTCAAGAACATGCTGCCGGACGGTAACGGGCGCGTGCGCATCGATTACGTGATCCCGTCGCGCGGCCTGATCGGCTTCCAGGCGGAATTCATGACCCTGAGCTCGGGCAGCGGGCTGATATACCACGTCTTCGACCACTACGGCCCGAAGATCGAGGGCGCCATCGGTCAGCGTCAGAACGGCGTGCTGATATCGACCGCGACGGGCAAGGCGCTGGCCTATGCGCTGTTCAACCTGCAGGAACGCGGCCGCCTGATGATCGGCCATGCCGAACCGGTCTACGAGGGCATGGTGATCGGCATCCACAGCCGCGCCAACGACCTGGTCGTCAACCCGCTGAAGGCCAAGCAACTGACCAACATCCGCGCCGCCGGCACCGACGAAAACCTGATCCTGACCCGGCCGGTGCGGTTGACGCTGGAACAGGCGCTGGAATTCATCGACGACGACGAACTGGTCGAGGTGACGCCGAAGAGCATCCGCATCCGCAAGAAGCTGTTGCACGAGCACGAGCGCAAGCGGGCCTCGCGCAGCAGCGCCGCCTGATACGCACGACGGCGCTTTCACTGCCCCGCGCCGGCATTTATAATTGTGCGTCAACAACGAGCTGTAACGACCGCGCATGAAATTTTTCCTCAGGCTGAAACACTGGCAACTGTTCCTGATGCTGGCAGTGCCGACCGTCATGACCCCGATGTTTTGGTATTCCGCTCGAGCCGCTGGCCATCGCCGGCATCGGGCCGTTCGTGCTGCCGGTACGGTTTCCGGGGATGCTCGGTATCGGCGTCCGGCTGATCCGGCCCGGCGCCGACCAGTTCCATCACAGGCTCGAGGAGCCCTTGCGGTGCGATGAAGCTTAACTACTTCGCCTTCGGTTCGAACCTGTCGAGCCCGCGCCTGCTGCAGCGCCTGCCCGGGGCCGAGGTGCATTGCGTCGCGACCCTGGAGCGGCACCAGCTTCGCTGGCACAAGAACAGCCGGGATCTGTCGGGCAAGTGTGATATCGTGGCGACCGACGACCCACGGGATATCGTCTACGGCGTGGTTTACCTGATGACGCACGAGGAAGGGCTGGAACTCGACCGCTACGAAACCGCGGATTTCGGATACCAGCGCAAGCAGGTCGAGGTCAACGCGCTGCACGGCGATACGATCGAGGCTTTTACCTATTTCGCGCGCGATATAAACCGTGACCGTCAGCCTTACCACTGGTACAAGGAGCACGTGCTGCGCGGCGCGCTCGAGCACGATTTTCCGCCGCACTACGTCGAGCTCATCCGTTCGACCGAGTCGATCGACGATCACGATGCGGAGCGCCACCGGCGCGAACTCGCCATCTACCCGGAACCGCTATGAAAGACATACTGGTACTGCAACACATCGAGATCGAGGATCCCGGCTATATCAAGGACCTGATGGAAGCCGACGGATTCCGCCTGACGCAGATCGAACTCGACGCCGGGGATACCATTCCCGACGATCTCGGCCGTTTCGATGCGATGCTGTGCATGGGCGGCCCGATGGATACCTGGATGGAAGAAGAACATCCGTGGCTGATCGACGAAAAGCGCCGCATCCGCGAATGGGTGGTCGAGCAGCAGAAACCCTTTCTCGGTTTTTGTCTCGGCTGCCAGTTGCTCGGCGAGGTGCTGGGCGGGCGCGTGGTGCGCTCCGAGCCGCCGGAAATCGGCGTACTCGATATCGACATGACCGAGGCCGCGGCAAGAGACCCGCTGTTCGCCGATTTCCCGCCGGTAATCAAAGCCCTGCAGTGGCACGGTTACGAGGTGCGCGGGCTCGACGACAGCCCCGGGGTCACCATCCTCGGCTCTTCGCCGACTACCCCGTACCAGATCTTCAGCTACCGCGAACATGCCTGGGCAATGCAGTTCCACGTCGAGGTACGCGCCGACACGGTGCGTCAGTGGGGCGAAGTGCCGGAATACCGGGATGCGCTGGAAACGACTCTCGGTGCCGGTGCACTGGAAACCCTGGATGCCGAGGCGGCGGCTCAAATGCCTGAAATGAACCGGCTCGCGGGCCTGCTCTACGACAACTTCAAACGTCGTTTATAGTCGAGGCGCAAAACCGAGGATTCGTACCTTGCCGGGCAGGGTCGGGTTGAACAGGTGATTGTGCCAGTAAGTAGCCTGGAACAATTCGTCGTCCTGGTTGAGCGAACGCACGTCGAAATCGAACTGGTGGGCGATGCTGCCCTCCGAGAAACTCAGCCGGCACTGGCCGGCCTTGAGCAATGCGTAGGCGGCCTGCGAGTCGAGGCTGAACAACGCGGTCAGTTCGTCCTCGAAGTCCCCGGCCTGCTGGTAATGGCGCTCGGCGAGTATCCGCAGACCGTCCTTCATCCACTGGCTCGGGTCGGGCGTCTTGCGCACGATGTGGCTGAATTCGACGCTGCGGTCGGCCGAATCCCTGTGCACGATCAGAAAGTTGATGCGCGCCTGTTCGACGCCGCCGTTGACGGAGTGGATGCCGGCGGTCATGCCGTCGCTGGGTCGGCCCTCGCGCTCGCGCATCGCGTGCATGCGCAGGCGGCACTGCCAGCGCATGAAATCCCGGTATTGTTCTGCCGTGTTCATGGACCCGTATCCTACCAGACTAAAGCCCCCAATTAGGGGGACACTTTACTCAATTACCGTAATTAAGCCCCCAATTAGGGGGACACTTTACTCAATTACCGTAATTTATTTGTATATCGCAATCGAATTCGGGTAGTTGGGTAATGTGTCCCCCGAATTCCCCGAATTCAGTCGCGCGCCCGTCCGAATCCGAGCCCGCGGACGACAGGCGGGTAGAGGAACTCGCTGATCCCCGCGAGGGTGATCAGCGCGACGCCGGAAAGTTCCCGCGGACCCAGCGGTTCCCCGGCCCAGATCGCGGCGGTGATGCCGCCGACGCTGAGTTCGGTCATGAACAGCAGGCCGACGACGCCCGGGTTCAGATGGGGCGCGCCCCAGAAGGCCGCGTAGGCGCCGGGGATGACGATGACCGCGATCGGGATCGCCCACGGCAGAACGTCGACGAACGCCGACCAGGGCGGCAACTCGATATCTCCGGCGAGCGGCGACAGGGCGAGCAGGATCGCGGCGATCACGCCGTAGAAGAAATACACCGAGCAAATCTCCATGCTGCGCGTGCCGTCGTCGCGGCGCAACAGCACGGCGGCGATCGCCCAGCCGATCGCCCCGGCCAGCGCCATCCAGTCGCCGACGTTGTTCGGCCACGGAAAACCGGTATCGACGCCGAACATGACCAGCATCCCGGTCAGACCGAAGACGATGGCGAGCACGCGCGCCGCGGTAATGGCTTCGCCGAGCACGATCCGCGCCAGCAACAGCGACCATACCGGCGTGGTGTAATAAATTACCAGCGCGCGTACAACCTCGGTGTAGAGCAAGGCGCTGGAATAAAAAGCCAGCGCGACCCCGGTACTGATACCGATGTATTGCATCGGCCAGCCGCAGGCCAGAATGCGGCGCCAGTTCAGCAGTATCCAGGGTGAAAACAGCATCAGCGGAACGCCGTAAAACATCACCGTGGCCCAGGCATCGGTAATGCCGGC
>JASFKL010000249.1:0-6160 GCA_050118655.1 Gammaproteobacteria bacterium
GTTCGCGCGCCTGTGCGATCGCCCAGCGGATGAATTCGCCGCCGAGCCCGCGGCCGCGGCAGTCGCGATGAATTCGCACCCCCTCGACGAGGCAGCGCCACGAGCCGGTGTGAGTCAGGTAGGGAATAAAGGTCAATTGCAGCATGCCCACCGGCCTGCCGTTCTCTTCGACCACGGTCAGCCGGTTGTTCGGGTCCGTCTCGATTGCGCGAAAAGCCTCGAGGTAGCGCGCATTCAGTGGCGACGAAGTATCTTCTCGCGCGGCGCCGAGCGGGTCTTCCGCGAGCATCGCAACCAGCGCCGGCAGATCTTCCTCGGTGGCGTCGCGGTACAGCAACTGGGAATCTGTCGGCGTCACGAGCGTCGTCAACGGGTTACGCTGATGGATGAGAACTCGGCGTAACCGCTGAGATTGCAAACCCCGGTTACGTAGACGCGCAGGCGAATATCCGAGGTCAGGCTTTCGAGCAGTACTTCGAACATCTGCTCGGCACCGGGCGACTCGTAGTTCTGGTAAAACCAGGTTTTTTCCCGGCATCCGCTCGGGTTGTTATCGACCGGCAAGCGAACCTCGTAGTAGTGTTTCGACGTCGGCACCAGTTCGGCGACGCGCACGAAGTCCGTCCAACCCGCCGCCGCCCGGGCCGCGGAGGTCGCGATCGCCCCGCCGAGCAGCAGCGTCGTCAACACCGCCCGCAAGAATCTGTGCCTGCCTTTCGTCACCTTACTCCCTGCCTGCCCGGCCAGCGCGCCGGCCCCCGAGGCCACGCCGAATGCCAGCGCCAGGGGCAGCGCGACGATTGCCGCGGTGGCGCCGCCGAACAGGTCGCCTCGCAGTGACTCGAGCTTCATCGCCGATCTCCGGCCGGTGCGGGGGTCGGAACGCCCCGGGGAACGCGGTGTGGCAACCGGTCGACGTCGCCGGCTATCAGAGTCATGCTCATACGAATCCTTATAAGTATATGTGTGGAGGACGAGGCATAAGTGTATGCGTGGCGGGTGAGCCGACCTTGACCTAGATCAGCGCCAGGTAGCCGCCGGCCATCGCCAGTGCCGCCAGCGACAGGTAAACGGCCTTTACCGGCCGCGCCGGGTCCTTGCGGGCGAACAGGATCGCCGCGAGCAACAGTGCCAGTCCGGCCGACATCAGCGCCAGCATCACCGCAACCGAACTCATGAACCAGACGCCCGCGGTGCCGGCGTGACGGGTCGCGAGGTAGGCCATAGCGGCGCCGGTGGCCGCCGACAGGGTCGCCAGCATGGCGAGAAACATCGATAAGCGGGCCATCGGAGCGATCTCTCAGGCCCGGCGATCGCTGCCGGTAAATTTGAGGATTACCGACCAGAACTGCCGCAGGGCGTTGTCCCTCGAGCCGCTTGCCCCGCGCACCGCGTGGAAGGTGCTCGGAAAGACTTGCTCCAGTTCGCCCTGGTCGAAATACAGGCCCTTGCAAGCCACGCAATAATCGAGTTCGATACCGTCGACCATCATCGCCTTCATTTGTTTGTCGCGACACCTCGGACAATGGCGCCGGCCGTCGTGAAATTCGAGATCGAAGATCGCTTCCAGCGCCTCTTCGATGCGGGGTGCGGCGTGATCGCGCGCAAACATCGCGGCGAGCGCCGCGCCGCCGATCCAGTTACCGTTGCAAGCGGGACAGGTACTGATCGGAATACCCTCGATATCGAGGGTTTCCAGGCCGGTATTGCATCGAGGACAGATCATTCGCGCCCGCACCGCCAGCGGCGGCGATCGGCCTGCAAGCCTGTAACTGTCGGGTCGATAAACATGGTAGGAAGCCGTCACCGCAGCATCGATAATGTCGAGCGCGTGATTATATGCGCTTCGGCGGCACGATAGAATATCCGCCTCGGGGTAAGATATTATTTCGGCGCCGGTTTCGATTCAGGCTAGTTGTCGCGCTCGATACGCCGGTAGCGGTCGTGCTCGAAACCGGAAAAGAAATGTTCGAGCATCGGGTGGGCGATCGGTTGCAGCGATTCGTCCGCCTCCAGGTGTCGCTCGGCGACGTAGGTCGAGCGATCGCTGCCGTCGACCAGTACGTGATACCAGGGCTTGTCCTTAGGCGGCCGCGAGCGGGCCACGGTCTCGTACCATTCGTCCGTCCCCTGGAAATTCTGATCGACGTCGACGATTACGCCGCGATAATCGAACAGGCGATGATGAATCAGTTCGCCGACCGAGAATTGCGCCTGCGGAATAGTGCTGACCTTCTCCATCAGGCCGCCCCGCAGACGGGCGATGCCCGCGAGCCTTCTCGTGCTGGCGTGTCGAATACTCGAGTCATTTTTATCTTTCCCTGTGTTGTCTCGAAGAGCAGTTTATAACGGGGGCGGTGTGGATTGCCAATTTCCGGGAAATCGGCGCGGGGTCTGGAACAAGCCCGCCGCCGCGGCGCGCGTCAGGTCGAGGATCAGGCGTTTGCCCGAATATGCTCGATTATCCGCCGGGCGCATTCTTCCGGACGGGTTTGCAGCAAGAGGTGCGGCGCATCGATATTTACCCGCCGGGCCCCGGGCAGAAAGTCCTCGATCATTTGCGCATCCTGATCGGAAGCGATCCGGTCGCGCAGTCCGTGCAGGCACAGCACCGGCGCCTCGATTTGCGGGAGCAGCGCCGAAACGTCGATCCGACTCATGACCGAGATACGGTGCTTCAATACCGAACCGTCGATCTGCTCGGTGACGTTGAGCGGCAGTGGCTGGGTCTCGGAAAAGTCTTCGTCCTCGACCTCGTATACATCCATGCAGAATTCGCTCAGGGCGCCGATGGAAAACATTTGCTCCGGCACGTGGTTTGCCATCGCGGTCAGGTTGACCAGCGGCGAACGCGCAAAGGTCGCGCACAATACCGACGGGCCGATCTGGGCGGGTCTATGCGCCATCAATGCCATCGCGACCGGGCCTGAAAAGGATTCGGCGAGTAGCGAAAATCCCGGCTCCACGGGCAGCTGGTTTTGTGCGCAATCGATGTATTCCTGGAAGGAATTGAGATCCGGGTAGGTGACGACCAGCAGTTCGAAATGCGCATCCAGCCACGGGATCAGCGGCGTGAACAATTTGCCGGTACCGTCCAGACCGGGCATAAGTACGAGGGTGTGTCGCTGCTTCAATTACATGATCTCTTCGGATGACGCCTGTGCGTAAATTATAGCCTGCCCGGTACAATTCGGAACCCTCGACCCCGTCGCAGTTTTAATGCTTCGGGCAAGGCTGCCTCGAGACGCCCAATCGTCCGTTGTCGGCGCGATCAATGCAGCTTATCGCCGACCCCGAAGGCGCTGTCGATTTCCTTGTCGGCGGGCAGCTCGCCGGTATCCAGCACCCGATCGCAGAGCGGCAGGCAGGCATCGATCACGAAAGCGATCTGCTCCATGGTCTGCAGCACTTCCTCGGCGGTTTGCTGATTCATGTAAAGCTCGGTGCCGATGGTCAGAAAGCCGGAGCCGTCATAGGAAAAATGACAACCGAGGCTGCGGTGCTGCAGCTCGAGCAGGAAACGGTCGAGGGTCGCCGTGTGTGCCGAGGCCGCGAAGTCGTCCGGGGTCAGCAGCGTGGTGCCGAGGTAAAGCCACTCGCCGAGCTGCTCGAAGACGAACTCGTCGTAGTCGTCGGGCAGCGATACCAGGGTAAATCCGTCGGCGGTCTTGATGCTGCATCCCAGCTCCTCGAGCCCGTTCAGCAGGTCGTTGTTTTGCCGCGTCATGGGCTGCCAGGCCGCGACCCGTTTGCGGTGGAGATCTCCGCCGACGTATCAAATGCAGATCTCGGTTTCATAAGTCGTGATATTCCTCGGGATCGTAAATTCGCGAGTAGCGCGAATAATTCGTTCAACAACGCACACCGGTGGCCGGGTATACGACGGGATGCCATTCGCTTAAAAGCGACTCCCGCCTGCTGGCCGGAATGCGATTGTGCCATTCGAGCAGTATATCCGGAAGTTGTTTGCCGTGGTCGCTTATATGGCAATAATATGGATCTCGATTGTCAATCATTCGAGCTCGCCCGAGCCGCGCGGCGACTGGCCGCAGGATCGCCGGTAATCGGCATCCGCGAGTTCGAATTCCGGGCTTTTCTCCCGACGATAGAATTCGACCAGATCGCGTTTGTAGCGGCATTCCTCGAGCGCCAGTTCGGCGCTTTCCGCCGCGGAAAGGTTTTTCTTGCCGGCGAGTTCGCGGTAGCGCTCGGAATGGGTAACGCCGGCAGGCGTCGACTTTTCCAGCAAGCGCAGGCTGAACAGCAGGACGATCAGCAGGACCACGACCAGGACCAGGTTGATCGCGGAGAAAAAGTAACCGCGCTGGCCATTCGTTATCGGGCGATCCGCGTTCATGCTTCGGCTTCCATCGGGGTCGCGGCCGGCGCCGTCAAAATACGGCGTGTTCGCCGCGCTCGACCCGCTCGTCGCCGCCGATGACACGCCGGTAATAGGCCTGCAGCGTATCCCGGCCCGTCTCGGGTGTCGCGTCGGCGTCGTAGAGCCCCGTCTCGGGATCGAGCAGCAGCATCGATTCGGTCGCATAGTAATGCCCGATCCGCGCCAGCTCGGCCTTTGCTGCCAGCGGCGGCAGCAGCTTTGCTGGTACGCTCAGCAATGCCGCCGCCGTGCTGAGCAGCGAAACCGGTACCCGCTTGAAATGCGGGGCGCGGTTGAGCAGTTCGAAAAGGCATTCGCCCTGCTGCAGCGGGGTGATCGCCGGCCCCGGCCCGCCGATCGGCAGTATCCTGTTGTGCAGCGAGGCATCCTGCAGGCAGTCGGCGATATAAGCTGCCAGGTCGGCGTCGCTGATCGGCTTGCAGGCCGTCAGCCTGCCGTCGCCGAACACCAGAAACGGTTTTCCCTGCTGCAAGCGCGCGATTTGCCCGGATAACGACTTGAAGAACGCGGTCGGCCGGACGATGGAATAAGTCAGGCCCGAATCGATCAGCGCCTTTTCGAACGCGAGCTTGGCGTGCTGAAACGCGAGCCGCGGTTTTTGCACGCAGATCGCCGATAACAGCACCATTTGTTCGGCTGCGGTTTCGATGGCCAGGGACAGCGCGTTCATCTGCGCCTGGTAGTCGATAGCCCAGGCGTCCCTCGGCACGCCGCTGCGCGAGGCCAGGCAGGATATTACGGCATCGAAGCGGCGGCCCCCGATAGCCCGGCCGGTGACCGGGGCGGGATCGGTGATCTCGGCGAAGCAGAGTTCGACGCCGGGCAACAGGCGGGCGGGGTCGCGTTGCGGCGAGCCCCTGTCGCCGGCTTGCGGGCGGACGATAGCAACGACTTCGTGATCGCGAGCCGTCAGCTCGGCGACCACCGCGCGCCCGATCGTGCCGGTAGCTCCCAGCACCAGGATGCTTTTCGCCGGCATCAACCCGTCAGCCCCGGCCTTCGACCACGGCCTGCAGGCGATCGAGATTTTGCTCGTTTGCCCCGGCTATGAATTCGGCTATCGCGTCGTAGTGCTCCACGGTATCGAATACCTGGCGCCAGCCGACCCGGGTGGATTGGCCCGCCGGGGTAAAGCTTATGGTCGGAATGAAATGGTGAGCGGAAAGATGCTCGACGACTATCCGCCTGTCGGCCTCGACCTCCAGAAATCGGCTTTCGTTCGGGTAATCCGTGCCGTCCGGGCCGTGCATCGTAAAACGCCAGTACCCGCCGGCGCGCAGATCGAATTCCTCGAAGGTGCTCGAAAAGCCTTCCGGGCCCCACCAGCGAGCCAGTTTTTCCGGGTCGCTGAAGGCGTCGAATACGGCTTCCGGGGGCGCGTCGACGAGTCTGGATCTCGAGTCGGCACGCCGCTCTTCGTTTTGTTGCCGGGAATTCTTCATCTTTGCCATGTATAGAAAGTCCGGAAGGCGTTTCTCAGTGTATTCATTTCGTCCCGGCTTACGCCGCGCTCGACCTCTGCTCTCGACGACTGCTCGTCGTCGTATTCGATGCGTGAGTCGAATTGACTGTCGGTAAAATCATAGCGGCGCCCGTCGATCTCGTTGTAATAGTGCACGCTCTCCCGCTGCCTGGTTTTCAGAATTCGCCCGCCGAACAATTCGTTTACCAGCAGCGCCGTGACATTGCACTGACCGAGCGCGGGAATATCTGGCCGCCACTGGATCGCGGTCTGCGGCGACCAGGAATTCGATAGTG
>JASFKL010000250.1:0-6102 GCA_050118655.1 Gammaproteobacteria bacterium
CTTGATCGCGACAAGCACCATCGCCAGGCAAACAATCGTCGACCCGATCATCCCCCAGGACAGGGCCATCCCGTCGGAGAGGTAATCCCTGTACAGCCCCTCGGAGTCACCCGGTACGTAATCCGGATGGGTGATGGCGATGTAAGCGACGATACCGACCGTCTGAGCGCTAAAGTATACGATTGCGATCACGACGCCCCAGGCGATCGTGCTCCCGAGCCCCCATACGGCCCGGGTTCCAGGCTCTTTAGCTTCGCTGTTTCTCATCAATCGCTTTATCCCGGCCCGGTCACTAAAAGCCACCTTAACTTCAAATCGCTGTCGCTGTCACTTCGATGCACGAACCGGTCCCGTTTCCCGGAAAGTCCTGCATCGAAATAGGCGCCCGTAATCCTGCTGCATGCAGAGGACAGCGAGGCAGCGCCTGCGATGAAATATCGAACCCGATGGGTTACATTCACTGCCTTTCCACCCGGCAACCGTTCCGCATGCGTCCGACTTCCCCCTACACTGCCAGTTTCCTGCTCACCGGCCTGTTGATCGTGTTGACGGTCGTTTTTCGAAACTACGAGTTCTTGCTCTACGCGGTCACGGTCTCGGTCCTCGTGGTACTGCTTTATGCCACGGACCGCTACTTCGAATTCGACCGGATCGCACTGTGGCTGTTCAATGCCTGGCTGGTCATGCACAGCCTGGGCGGCCTGGCGTCATACGGCGACGTGCGCCTTTACGACCTGATCCTGATCGATCTGGTCGGCGCGCCCTATCACATCCTCAAGTACGACCAGTTCGTGCATTTCTATTGCTACTTGGTCATCGCAATGCTGATGTCGAGCGTGGTGCACAAGATCGCGAGACCGGAGGCGAGCGCAGTTGCGGTTAGCGTGGTGACCATCCTGGCGGCTTCGAGTCTCGGCGCGGTCAACGAAATCGTCGAGTTCCTCGCGGTGGTGGTTACCGGTACGCAGGGTGTGGGGGGTTATACCAATACGGCGATCGACCTGGTGGCAAACCTGCTCGGTGCGATCACGGGCACGCTGTTACTGCAGGCCGTTCGCTATAAAACGTAATCGAAAACGAGTTGCCGAAAAAGGTGGCCCGCCCCGGTCTCCACAACGGATTAGCGCGTGTCGTTACTATGTCCTTTCTCATCGGGCGCCATTCAAATATCCGGCGTCAAGTCCACGACCCGGAACAATTCTTCCTCCCATTCCTTGAGCCTGATGATCATCTCCTTCAGGTCCGCCTCGGAGATGCCGCCGATGCTTTGCGACGGCCGGACCTTTTCCAGTTGTTCGATCGCGGTGGTGATATGGACGCGGTCGATTACCTTTATGTATTCGTGCTCTTGCATGTTCGCCCTCCACCTCGCAACTCGTCTCGAGCGCAAATGAAATCACATCCTCGATCCCGGCGGACTGATACGTATCAATTTTCCGGAAACCCGGACAGGTCGATCGAAAAAGTAAAATGGAAGAATTTTTTAATCGCTTTTCTCTCCCCTCGGGGCCATTTCGTCGTTGTTTTCGTTTCACCGGGCCGCCGATCGCGAAAAGATTACCGGTACCGGTACTGCCGCAGAGCTGAATCACCGGCGAGGAATTCCAGCTGATCCGGTCGGCCATACCGGGCTGTCGGATTTCGCGCAGCGAGTGCGCGACTGGATCATTGTGGAAGCCAGGATCGCAGCGATGGTGCGACTCCCCTGGACAATTTCAATGCCCGACTTACGACTTCAACCTTCTCCTGCGGCACCGTAGGCTGTCCGGTTCAAAATCTCCCGGATCCCATCTACGGGTTTTCCGTCGGGGATCAATCCGAAACACGACCAGGCTTCCCTTGGCACCTTCGACCAGACTTCGTCGAGGAATTGCAGCACGTGTTCCGGCTCCGGGCTCCCGGTAATAAATACCGGGTTGTACTTCCTGGATGCAACCTCGAGGCCGGATGCGGCGACAATATTTTTTATTAGATCGGTATGCTGCTTGTACCAGTCTTCGTCGATTCCGATACATGCAATCCCGTAATCCTTGATTGCCTGTACGAAAGTAAAAAAAACCTCCTCGTCGTCATCCTTTAGCGGAAGCTGGACGGCATAGCTTTCTTTTGATGTCGGCAGCCGTACCACAACCGCCCTCCAGAAGCACTTCTCCCGCTCCCGGCAATCGACAACGTTGACGATTTCGAGTTCACCGTCTCTGACGGAAGCCACGACCTCCTTATTGAGGTCCTTGTCCCAGGGATCGTATAGAAAGTATTCGCCCTGGAATCGTTCCATTTTTACAGTCTCTTCCGGACCGAATACCGGCTTCTCGGAGGTGACCGTACAACCTGCAGGTAAAACAGTTGCGATCAACAAAACGTCCAAAAGCCCCAGCGCCCGCATGACAACACCCCTAATCCTGTTAGCCACAGGCCGCTCAGGTTGATACCCGGGGGTCATATTTGCAACCCGCTCCTGAAAAGTGTTGAAAAACGATACCCGCCGTTATGCCTCCCGGTGCCGTCGCCGCGCCGTTGATTTGAGAACTATTGTACTTTCGCATCGTCGCCTTTACTTGCGATACTGGTTCTTCCCGATTCGTTCGAATCAATTCGAACGGCAACTCGAGGAGCGACGCGATGACTGGCGATACCCGACGGCTTTTCCTGCTAGCGGCATCTTTCGTCCTGAACCTCGTTCCCTTCCCCGGATTGCACGCGCGGGCCGATGTCGCCGATTACGTGTGTACGAAAGACGGCGCAACCCGGCAGATCGCGGTGGTGCGGGAATCCGGCTACGCCTGCCGGGTAAAATATACGAAACCCTCCGGCACGACCTACCCGTGGGATGCGCGCAACGAGGCCGAATACTGTCAGCCGAAGGCGTCCGGCCTGGCAAAGAAACTGGGTTCCTTCGGCTGGAGCTGCGAGGCGGCCGAGGAGGTGCAATCGTTCCTGCTCGCGCAAATCGAACGCTACGGGCGCTACGTCGAGACCCTGAACGACGCAGGAAAGACCTGTTACTTCTACCCGGGCGAGGCCCGTTACGGAAACCTGTGCGGCGACGCCTATGCCGAGGCGGCCGTCGTTTACACCTGCGACGGTACGGAAGGCAGCTGGGAACAGCATCTCGCCGTGTTTATCGACGTCGAGGACGAGCCCCTGACCCGGGAGATCGGCAACAGCGGCTCGCGGCAGGTCGCCGGCTACTACATCGAAAATAAACGCCTGGTTATCGAATCGGAACCGATCGAGATCGGCGACGACGGGGTGACGCCCGGTGCATCCACGACGAAGACAACGATTCGCTGCCGATACGGCACCGCCAATCGCTGGGAGTTATTCGAACCCCAAGATTAGAGGGACACAATACTCAATTACCCGAATTGAGTTAGGGTAATTGAGTATTGTGTCCCCCTGATTTGGTGCGCGACCGGGCCATCGAGGAAATTCGCGCCGTATCGTTTCGCCGCCTGCCCGTATAGCCGGCGGAGATTCAGTCGAGCCCGCTTTGCGGTGCCGGCGCTTCCGACGGCCTGGCCCGGTGCAGGATGACTTCCCGGTGCGGGTAGGGAATCTTGATGCCGTTGAGTTTGAAGGTGTCCCACAGCGCGAGCAATACCTTGCCGCGAATGTTGGTCAGGCCGTTTTGCGGATCGTTGATCCAGAAGCGCAGCAGGAAATCGATCGACGAATCCCCGATACTGGTCATCCAGCAGACCGGCTTGGTCGAGTTCAGGACGCGCGGCACGCCGGACGCCGCTTCGATCGCCAGGGCGCTGACCTCGTGGGGATTCGAGTCGTAGTGAACCCCGAAAGGCACGTCCAGGCGAATCAGGTCGTTCGAAAAGGACCAGTTGATCACTTCCATGGTGATAAAGTTTTCGTTCGGGATCAGGTGCTCGCGGCCGTCCCGCGTGACCACCGATACGAAACGCGCACTCAGTTCGCGTATCCAGCCGAAGGTGTCGCCGAGCGAAATCGTGTCGCCGGGCTTGATCGACCGGTCGAGCAGAATAATGATCCCGGAAATAAAATTGGAAACCACCTTTTGCAGGCCGAAACCGAGTCCAACACCGAGGGCGCCGGAGAAAAAAGTGAACGCCGTCAGGTCTATGCCGAGGTCGGTAGTCGCGATTACGATCGCGATCAAGATCAGCACGAACTTGACTATTTTGCCGAGCAGCACGCGCAGCGACGGCGTCAGCTCCTCGGATTGCTGAATTCGCCGCTCGAGATATGCGCCCGAGAAAAAGGCTATCCAGAGCGTAATCGTCATCACGACGACGAACTTGATGATCAGCAGCAGCGTGATCCGGGTGTCGCCGAGCGAAAAACCGATGCCGTCGAGAAAGGCCGCGGCATCCCCGGTGACTTCGAAAATATACAGCGACGCGTAAATCCATCCGGCGAGGGCAATGATTCGAGAAAAGAACCGGCTGCGAATCACCGCCGACAGGCTGGAGATCAGGACCCAGGCCAGGCTGAGTTTGAATACCCCCAGAATCAGATAGCTGTGACTCGGCCAGGTGATTTGCAGCATGACCAGCAGCAGGACGCCCATCATGATCATGAAGACGATGTGGTGCGTCCGGCGCAACAGGATGACGACGAACCTGAGCAGTTTCGGTCTGCCCTTGATCTTGCGCGCAGGTCCTTCGAGGGTGTTCCTGATCGGTTTCTTGAGCAGCCTGGCGACGACGAAACCGGCCGCGATCATCAAAAGCTGGAAGCTGATCCAGGGCTGGCTGAAATAGGCGACCGCGGCTTGCCAATATTCCTGCGATAGTGAAGTCAGTGTAATTACCAGGTCATTCATGAATAACCCGGATTATCGAAGCTTAGCACTCGGGCCAGTCTCATTTTTCAAAGGGAATTGCAGCATTGCCCGCCGGCAACACTATTACTAGATAAGAATAAGAGCCTCGCCTGGGAATGTCCAGTAAAGCGGTTCTGCGGCGTCTCGGAAGCTCGTGATAATACTGAAAAAGTGTCGTCAGGGCGGCTGCAGCGCGCCTGTTGCGAAATCGATTTACGGGGCACGGACGCTCGCCTGACGAATCGATCGAGACCCGACGATTTCTATCTTGCTATCAGGATTACCGTCACCTCGAATCGTCATGCTTCGGCCGGACAGACCGGCGCCTTCCTGCTGTCGATATATTCGCCGACCAGTTCCCGCAGACGGCGTCGGTCGAAACTGCGGTAGTGGCCAGGCCTCACTTCGTCGGTTTGCAGGTCCAGCAGTTTTTCCATCGACTCGATGTACTCGTCCACTACCGAGTCCTCGAGCTCGTCGAGCAGCTCGCCGTCGTAGACCACGTCGCCGGAAAAGAATTGCTGCGTGGCCGGATCGTAAAGACCGACGGAACCCGACGAATGCCCGGGCAGGTGCATGACCTCGAACGCCCGGTCGCCGAGATCGACGACGTCGCCCTGCCCGATCGCACGAGCATGCGGACAGGCCCTGACCTCGTACTCGCTGGCGCTGAAGCCCTCGTAGGGAACGGATTCGAAATCGCTGTCGGGGACGAAGCCGAACTCCGGGGCGGAGAGGATCAGGCGCTGGTCTCCGCTGCACAGCGCGCGGTGTTCGTTCTCGTGAATGTATACCTCGTCGAATTCGTGGCAGCCGCCGCTGTGATCGAAGTGCACGTGGCTCGCGACCACCTTGAGCGGCTTGTCGAGCAGGTCGGCGAGGTAGAGTTTCAGGCTGGAAACCCCGAGACCGGTGTCGATCAGCAAGTCCGCGTCGCGCCCCTTGATCAGCCACAGGTTGGCGCGGTTTTCCCAGGTGTAATGAGGCTCCGTAATGCAATACAGGTCGTCCCGGATGCGCTGCGTTTCGAACCAGGGTTGTCGTACGGATTTCGTCATCTTGATGCGCGGCCGTGAGATTGACCGCAACATTCCATCACGATCGCGCGGAAATGAAAAGCGTCCCGAACAGGACCGAACCCGGTCGCCGCGGCTCGACCCCCGGAGAAAAGAAACTATCCGTCCGTGCCGGCTTCGGCACGGGTCCGCCGGGTACGCCGCGCATGGCCGATGCGCGCCTCGAAATAGATGACCAGGGCCGCGGCGAGCATGATCGCCGCGCCCAGCGCGACGCTGAAGTCG
>JASFKL010000251.1:0-6043 GCA_050118655.1 Gammaproteobacteria bacterium
TCGCCGCCTCGCGCATCAACAGGTAGCCTTGCGCATAAGAGACGATCTTGGAGGCCAGCAGGGCTTGTCGAATATCCTCGACGAGCGCATCGCGGTCGCCGTCGTAGCCGCGCCGTGGACCGCTGAAGTGCTTTGACGCCTCCACGCGCTCGTCCTTTTGCGACGACAGGAAACGCGCAAATACCGCCTCGCCGATCAGGGTCAGCGGCGTACCGAGTTCGAGCGCGGTGATGCCGGTCCATTTGCCGGTTCCCTTCTGCCCGGCGGTATCGAGTATTTTTTCGACCAGCGGCTCGCCGTCCTCGCGGTAGGCCAGGATGTCGCGCGTGATCTCGATCAGGTAACTGTCCAGTTCGCCCTCGTTCCAGTCGGCGAATACCGCGTGCATTTCGTCGGCGGTCAGGCCCAGCAATTCCTTCATCAGCTGGTAAGCCTCGCAGATCAACTGCATGTCGCCGTATTCGATGCCGTTGTGAACCATCTTGACGAAGTGACCGGCGCCGCCGTCGCCTACCCAGTCGCAGCAGGGCGTGCCGTCTTCGACGCGGGCCGCGATAGCCTGCAGGATCGGTTTCACCTCGGGCCAGGCGGCGGCCGAGCCGCCGGGCATGATCGAGGGGCCGGTCAGGGCGCCTTCCTCGCCGCCGGAGACGCCGGCACCGACGAACAGCAGGCCCTCGCTTTCCAGCCATTCCGTCCTGCGGATCGAATCGGGGAAGTGCGAGTTGCCGCCGTCGATGACGATATCGCCGGGTTCGAGCAGCGGAACCAGCTGTTCGATCAGGTCGTCTACCGGCTGGCCCGCTTTCACCATCAACATGATCTTGCGCGGGGTCTCGAGCGAGGCGACCAGCGCATTCAGGTCGTGCGCGCCGCGAATGTTTTTACCCGCGCCGCGGCCGGAGATGAACTTGTCGACCTTGTCGGTCGTACGGTTGTAGGCCGTCACCGTGAATCCCTTGCTTTCCATGTTGAGGATCAGGTTTTCGCCCATTACTGCGAGGCCTACCAGGCCGATATCGGATAGTGCTTTCATAGCTCGAATTTCATCGTCGATTGAACCCCGCATGATAACACCCGCGCGAGGCGAGCAGTATGCGAGCGGGAATCGAGTTCCTGATCTGACCAAAAACCCGGGGCAAGGTTCGGGAGCGGTTTTTCCGCGTACTATTCCGGCGGCGGGACGTCGCGGACGCGCGACTTGGTGGGATCGTAGAACGGGAACGGGACCACCTTTGCCGGCAGCCGTTTTTGCTTGCCGTCGAGCTTGCCGACCTCGACCTCGGTCCCGGGCTCCGAATGCTCGACCTGGATGCGCGCGAGCGCCAGGTTTTTACGCAGTATCGGCGAGCGCACCGCGCTGGTAATTTCGCCGACCTGGTTGCGGCCGATGTCGACGCAGTCGCTGTTCGCGGCGAGCTCGTCGCCGGCGAGTTCGAGCCCGACCAGTACCCGTTGCGGGCTTGCTTTGCGCTTGATCAGCGCCGCCTTGCCGATGAAATCGTCTTCCTTGGTCTTCAGGGGCACGGTGAATCCGATGCCGGCTTCGAAGGGATCGGTCTGGTCGCTGAATTCGTAGCCGGCGAAGATCAATCCCGCCTCGACGCGCAGCATGTCGAGCGCCTCGAGTCCGAGCGGTGTCAGGTCGTATTCCCTGCCGGCTTCCCAGATCGCGTCCCAGACCGCGGGCGCGTCCTTGGGATGGCAAAACACCTCGTAGCCGAGCTCGCCCGTGTAACCGGTACGCGAGACCACCAGCGGGATGCCGTGCTCGTCGCCGATGCGCGCGATCGAAAAGCGGAACCAGCCGAGTTCGTCGACGGTCGCCTGGTCGGGCCGGGTCCAGAGGATCTTTCTGAGAATATCGCGACTCTTCGGTCCCTGGACCTGCAGGTTGTGCAGCTGGTCGGTGGAGCCGCGCACCCAGGCCTGCAAGCCGAGTTTTGCGGCCTGCTCCCGCAACCACAGGCCGCTGTCGTCGCTGCCGCCGATCCAGCGGAAGTTGTTTTGTCCGAGCCGGAACACGGTGCCGTCGTCGATCATGCCGCCGTTTTCGTAACACATCGCGGTATAAACCACCTGCCCGACGGCCAGCCGGCGAACGTCGCGCGTAACGCAGCTTTGCATCAGCAACTCGGCGTCGGGCCCGGTGACCTCGTATTTGCGCAACGGCGACAGGTCGATGACCACCGCGCCCTCGCGGCAGGCCCAGTATTCGTCCAGCGCGCCGTGGCGGGTGTAGTTATTGGCGAGCCAGTAGCCCGCGTACTCGGTGAAGTTGCGCGTGTGTTCCGAGGTGCGGCTGTGAAAGCCGGTTTCTTTAGTCATTTGCTTGTCCGCGTCTGCTGTCATTCTGAAGGCCGTGGCTTTGTCGAAGGTATGCTTTTCCGGGTAAATGCGCAGGTGGATATCGGTCGGGTTCCAGCCGTTGGCCGCGTCGATGTCGCAGGGGCAGGCCGAGGAAACGCAGACCAGGTCTTTCATCGCCCGCATCAGCACATAGTCACCGGGGCGTGACCAGGGTTCGTCGAAGTACATCTGGTTACTGTCGTCGATATTGGTATTGAAAAACAGGTTCATCGCCATCCAGCCCTTGCGGGCCTCGACACCGTAGGGCTGCAGGGCGAGATTGAAATTATCCGAACAGTTGACGTGCCCCGGGTAGCCCATGTCGTCGTAGTACTTGGCGGTACAGGCGGTGCCGAAGGCATCGTGGCGTC
Organism: Gammaproteobacteria bacterium; assembly: GCA_050118655.1. Taxonomy (GTDB): domain Bacteria; phylum Pseudomonadota; class Gammaproteobacteria. The sequence goes on from JASFKL010000251.1 coordinate 2,721, forward strand.
CGCAGGTGTCCTGCACGACCTCGACCATGGGTTCGAAGTTCTGGTCGTAGAACTTGGCGTAAAGCCCGGGCGCCGGGTAAGAGGCGCTGACCACGTGGCGCGTGGTGGTGGCGTCCAGGCAGCGTTCCTTGCCGCGCTCGAGCAGCGCACCGTCGAAGCACTGGAAATCGGAGCACTCGCGACCCTCGACGTCGATGATCTGGATGTATTGTCCGGCCTTGATCTCGTAGGCGAAGGCGGTGCGCGCCGGGATGCGCTGGTCGAGCAGTGGCTCGGCGAGCGGGTCCGGCAAGCGCGCGATGGTGTCGGTTTCGGGAGCGTTTTCGCGGTGCACGAAGGCGACCAGGTCGGTGGGGGTATCCTGTTCATCGGCGCGCATCCTGCCGCCGGGCGCGGCGACGATACAGGAGACATCCTGCTGCGCGGTAAAACGGACCGAGTCGCCGGCCGGCGATTCGCCGCCGAAAACCCGCGTGCTGTCGGCCGCGGCGATATCTATATTGCGTCTTTCGAGGGTTTCGGCAAGGCGTTCGGCGCCGCTGCCGCCGCCTTCGATAATGGCTTTCAATGCCTCGGCGCGGCCGTCGCCGCGCGCACCGATCAGGCCCGCGTCGCTGCGACCGTCACGGTCGAAGACGCTGATTTCGCCCGCCTGCAGGCCTTGCGGGTTGACGAGTTCGAGCCGGTCCCCGGCGGCCAGGGTCAGCGCGACGCTGCCGCCGGCCCGGACCAGGTAGCGTTCGGTATTGGCAGGCAGCGCGTTGAGCCCCGGGGCGCGTACCCGCGGCGGCGATACGAATAGTGGCGCGTTCATGTTGTGCTTCGCCTACTCCGTTTCCAGCAAGTCATCGTGGACCCCGTAAAGATGCTGCTTGATCAACTGCACCGCGTTCGGCGTATCGCGCGCGGCGATGGCCTCGTAAATCTTGCGGTGCTGACTATTGTAAAACGCGATGCGCTCCGGGGTCAGCAATTTCGCTTTCATGGTCCGCCATTGGGCGTGTCGGCGTACCTCGCTGATCCGCTCGTAAAGCCAGTACATCAACTTGTTGCGGGAGCAGTGCGCGAGCGCCATGTGAAAAGCGGCGTCGCCGAGCGCAAATTTTTCGGGATCGCCGCCGCAATCCTCGCACTGGCGCAACGCGTCGCGCAATTCTTCGAGTTCCCGCGAGCTCGCGTTGGCGATCGCCAGGCGCACCATTTGCGGTTCGATGGCGATGCGCACCTCGTTCATCTCCAGCGGGCTGGTCACGCTGGAAATTTCCTGCTGATTGGTGAGCTCCCGGTGGGTGACGTAAGTGCCGCTGCCGACCTGGCGGATTACGAGGTTCTGTTCCTCGAGAATTTGCAGTACCGAGCGGATGGTGCCGCGCGCGACCCCGAATTCCTCGGCCAGGCTGCGCTCGGCCGGCAGCCGTTCCTCGAAGGCGTACTCGCCGTCGAGAATGCGGCGGCGCAATTGCGCGGCGACATTGCCGGTTGTGACGCCGACCCGGCCGCGTGCCGGTTTCGGCTCGCTCTCGCTGCTCGGCAATGCGCTGTTATTGACGGCCTTCACCCGCAGGTACTCCTCACCCCTGGATTAGCATGGTACTGTAAATTGGTTCAATAATGCGTCATGAAGAAGCACAAATCAAGCCGATTCGAGACCGCCAGAGAATTGAGCAGGTAAAATTGGACCGATGATCGGTGACGCATGATAACCCTGACAAATACAGGGTGTAGTTAGAAACCAGGCGAGTTATATCAACTTATATTATTGATAATAAAAGAAAAAATAAATATGAGTTTTCCAGGTATTCTGGAATCGCGGGGTTTGTACGGATTGTTGTTCGTCCGCCGTTTATCCATGGCTCTTGAATTGGTCCATTATAACCGTAAAAATCATCCCGAATTGTCCAAAAAACCGCTGAAGAGGTCTTGTTTTGCAGCGGGCAATAGGTATAACATGCAAGCCTGTCGGGTACACCCAAATTACGATCCTGGGCGGCGAAAAACAATCGGTTTCCGGTAAAAGCAGCCTGCCCGGGAACCGCATCGCGAAACCGAATTGGGGAAAACAAAAGTCTTTAACCTTTGAAGGAGGGCAAGATGACTGACCTAGAAGCATGTGTCGAAGCACCGGGACGCGCGGAACTGGTGAAACAGGTGCGCGAGAAGATCAACGAAATGGGGATTACCTATATCTATTACCAGTTCATCTCGGTCACCGGCCGTATCGTCGGCAAGGGTATCCCGGCCGATCACTGGGAGCGCACCGCCGAGCGCGGCTTCCAGCTGGTTTACGGCTCCACCGCCAATCTGTTCATCGACCGCCACGGCGATTACATCGGCTACGGCCCGGAAGCCATGGAGCTGGTCGGCATCCCTGACCCGGAAACCTTTTGCCAGTTGCCCTGGGACAAGCGCGTGGCGCGCGTGTTCTGTACCTGCTACCGCAACCGCGAGGAACGCGAGAACCCGGGTGGCGCGCTGACCTCGGATTGCCGCGGCAACCTGAAGCGTTTCCACAAGGAGTTCCAGGACAAGTACAAGATGGATTTTCGCGTCGGTACCGAGCCGGAAATGATGTGGCTCAAGCGCGGCGAGGACGGCAAACCCGACGGCGGCTTTTCGAATCCTTACTGTTACCACATCGACCAGTTCGAATCCCTGAGGCCCGTGTTCATGCAGGTCATCGAGTATTGCAACGCGATGGGGCTGGACATGATCCAGGGCGACCACGAGGACGCGCCGGGCCAGCTGGAGTTGAACTGGACCTTCGACGACGTGCTGCGAAACGCCGACCGTCTGTCGACCTATCGCCAGATCTGCGCGCAGGTGGCGCGCGAGAATAATCTCATCGCCTGCTTCATGACCAAGCCGTTCATGGGCGTGTCGGCGTCGGGTTGCCATACCAATATTTCGCTGTGGAAAGGCGGCGAGGAAAAGATCAATCCGCTGCATAACGATCCCCTGCCGGCGATGGAAGGCGTATTCACCTATCGCCAGGGCGGCGAAAACCTGTTCATGCCCGATACCGACGACATGCAGAAGCCCGGCAAGGTCGGCCTGCAGTGTGTCGGCGGCATCGTCAACCACCTGCGCGCGCTGACCGCGATCGGCTCCTCGACGGTGAATTCCTACCGCCGCCTGTGGGATACGGGCTTCTGGGCACCGGTATTCGCTGACTGGGGATACCAGAACCGCACCACCGGCCTGCGCATCTCGGCGCCGGGCCGTTTCGAGTACCGGTCGGTCGACTCGATGTGCAACCCGTACCTGATGGGTGCCGGGCTACTGAAGGCGTTCGAGGACGGCATCGATAACGATATCGATCCGGG
>JASFKL010000252.1:0-5991 GCA_050118655.1 Gammaproteobacteria bacterium
GACGGCCTTGAGGCCGTACTCGCCGAAGCTGACCTTGTTGCCGGTCGTCGCCAGGCCGCGGTTGCGGCCCTTGAACTGCTTGCGAAATTTTGTTCTCTTAGGCTGTAACATAAATCGCTTCTCTTACTTTGATGCCTGCTTTGATGCCTGCGGCGCGCCTGCATCCTTGTTCTCGAGATCGAACACCTCGCCCTTGTAAATCCAGACCTTGACGCCGAGGATGCCGTAGGTCGTCAGGGCCTCGGCAAAGCCGTAATCGACGTCGGCGCGCAGGGTATGCAGGGGAACGCGTCCCTCGCGATACCACTCGCTGCGCGCGATCTCGGCGCCGTTGAGGCGGCCGGCCACGTTGATCTTGATGCCCTCGGCGCCGATGCGCATGGCATTGGTCACCGAACGGCGCATCGCGCGGCGAAACATGACGCGCCGCTCGAGTTGCGAGGCAATGCCCTCGGCAACCAGCTGGGCGTCGAGTTCCGGCTTGCGGATTTCCTCGATATTGATCTTCACGTTGTTGATATGGATATTGACCAGCTCCGCGACTTCGATACGCAGCCTTTCGATATCCTCGCCTTTCTTGCCGATGATGATGCCGGGGCGCGCGGTATGAATGGTGACCGCGATCGACTTCGCCGGACGTGAAATCTGGATGCGGCTGACCGCCGCCTGCGCCAGCTTCTTCTTCAGGAAGTCGCGAATCTTCAGGTCTTCCTCGAGGAAATCGGCGAACTGCCCCGAGTCGGCATACCACTTCGAGGTCCAGTCGGTGGCAATCCCCAGACGAAAACCCGTTGGATGTACTTTTTGTCCCATGCTGGCCTCTTTAACTGTCCGCGACGGTCACGGTAATGTGACTGGTTCGCTTTAAAATTCGGTTGCCGCGGCCCTTGGCACGCGCGCGCATGCGCTTCATGACCGGGCCCTGGTCGACGAAAATCGACGATACCTTGAGCTCGTCGATATCGGCGCCGTCGTTGTGCTCGGCGTTGGCGATCGCCGACTCGAGCACCTTGCGCACCAGCACGGCGGCCTTCTTGTTGCTGAAGGTCAGCAGGGTCAGGGCTTTTTCTACCGGCATCCCGCGCACCTGATCGGCGACCAGGCGGCACTTCTGCGGCGAAATCTTGGCGTGACGATGTTTGGCACTGGTTTCCATGAATCCCTACCTTTTCTTCGCTTTCTTGTCGACGATATGACCGCGGTAAGTGCGCGTCTGCGAAAACTCGCCGAGCTTGTGGCCGACCATGTTTTCGTTGATCAAAACCGGCACGTGCTGGCGCCCGTTGTGGATCGCAATCGTCAGGCCGACCATTTCCGGCACGATCATCGAACGCCGCGACCAGGTCTTGATCGGGCGCTTGTTATTGGTGTCGACCGCGGTTTGCACCTTTTGCATCAGGTGCTGATCGATAAACGGGCCTTTTCTCAGTGAACGTGGCATCTGTTATTTCCTCTTGCTCCGACGACGCACGATCAGGTGGTCGGTGCGCTTGTTCGAACGTGTCTTGTATCCCTTGGCCGGCGTTCCCCAGGGCGATACCGGGTGACGGCCGCCCGAGGTACGGCCTTCGCCGCCGCCGTGCGGATGGTCTACCGGGTTCATTGCCACACCGCGAACGGTGGGACGGCTGCCGCGCCAGCGGGTAGCGCCGGCCTTGCCCAGCGAACGCAGGCTGTGCTCGCCGTTGCCGACCTCGCCGATAGAGGCGCGGCAATCGGAGAGTACCTTGCGCATTTCGCCCGAGCGCAGACGCAGGGTCGCGTAAAGTCCCTCGCGCGCCACCAGTTGGGCCGAGGTGCCGGCCGAGCGCGCCAGCTGGGCGCCCTTGCCGGGCTTCAATTCGATGCAATGCACCACCGAGCCGACCGGGATGTTGCGCAGCGGCAGGCAATTACCGTTCTTGATACCGGCATCGTCGCCGGAACGCAGCGTATCTCCCGCGCTGATACCTTTCGGCGCGATGATGTAGCGGCGCTCGCCGTCCCGGTACTTCAACAACGCGATGTGCGCGCTGCGATTGGGATCGTACTCGAGGCGCTCGACCACGGCGTCGACACCGTCCTTGTTGCGCTTGAAGTCGATGATCCGGTAGCGCTGCTTGTGCCCGCCGCCGATATGGCGCGAGGTGATGCGTCCCGCGTTGTTGCGTCCGCCGGTCTTGCCTTTCTTGTCCAGCAGCGCCGCGTGGGGCTTGCCCTTGTGCAGTCCCGGAGTCTTGACCGAGATGACGAAACGGCGCCCGGGAGAAGTTGGTTTTGCCTTGATCAATGCCATGATGCTTAACCGCCTATGGATGCGAGGTCGATTTCATGACCCTGCTCGAGTGATACGTATGCTTTTTTCCAGTCGTTACGCTTGCCCTGACGCAATCCCATGCGCTTTTGCTTGCCCTTCATATTGACGGTGCGCACGCCGGCCACCTTGACGTCGAACAGTTGCTCGACCGCGGCCTTGATTTCGGCTTTCTTGGCATCCTTCGCGACCTGGAACACCGCCTGGCCGGCGGCATCGCCGAGCACTGCCGATTTCTCGGAAATGTGCGGGGTCAGCAGGATCTGGAAAATTCTTTCTTGGTTCATGACAGGCGCTCCTCGAGTTTCTTCAGCGCGGCTTCGTCGATGACGACTTTTTCGGGGCTGATCAGGCTCACCGGGTCGACGATGGCGATATCCATGACCTGGATACCGGGAATATTGCGCGCCGCGAGGTAAACCGCGGAATCGAGACCGTCGGTCAGTACCAGCGCATTATCGACGCCGAGTTCGTTCAGGCGCGCCTGCATTTGCCTGGTCTTCGGTTCGGTCACGCCGAGCTTGTCGATCACGATCAGGCGCTCCTGGCGCAACAGCTCGGAAACCAGGCTGCGCAGTCCCGCACGATACATCTTCTTGTTGAGTTTCCTGCTGTAGTCGCGCGGTGTGGCGGCGAAGGTAACACCGCCCGAACGCCACAACGGGCTGCGAATCGTGCCCGCGCGAGCGCGGCCGGTACCTTTCTGGCGCCAGGGCTTGGCACCGCCGCCGCGAACCGCGGCACGGTTTTTCTGCGCCTTGGTGCCGGCGCGCGCCGAGGCCAGGTAGGACACGACCAGCTGGTGCACCAGGGCTTCGTTGAAGCTGGCGCCAAAGGCGGTGTCCGAAACGGATACCTTTTTCTTCGAGTTATGAATCGCTATGTCCATTTCTTGAATCTCTTTACTCTGGGCCCGGGTTATCGTTTGGAAGCCGGACGAACGATCACGTCGGCGCTCTTCGCGCCGGGCACCGCGCCGCGGATCAGCAGCAGGTTGCGTTCGGCATCGACGCCGACGATTTCGAGGTTTTGTGTGGTTACGTTGGCAGCACCCATGTGGCCGGACATTTTCTTGCCCTTGAAGACGCGTCCGGGGGTCTGGTTCTGACCGATCGAACCGTTGGCGCGGTGCGACAGGGAGTTGCCGTGCGTGGCGTCCTGCATGCGGAAGTTATGGCGCTTTACGCCACCCTGAAAACCCTTGCCTTTGGAGACGCCGGATACGTCGACGATTTGTCCGGCTTCGAACAGGTCGACCTTGAATTCGGTGCCCAGCTCGATTTCGTCCACCGAGTCGACGCGGAATTCCCAGGCGCCGCGGCCGGGCTCGACGCCTGCCTTCTTGTAATGGCCGGCCATCGGCCTGGTGACGCGATTCGCGCGGCGGCTGCCGGTAACAACCTGTACCGCCACGTAGCCGTCGGTTTCGACGGTCTTGATTTGCGACACCCGATTGGGCTCGACTTCGATAACCGTAACCGGTACCGAGACACCATCATCCGAGAAAACCCGGGTCATGCCGACTTTCCGTCCTACCAAACCGAGAGACATTTGTTAAACCTCAAAAATAAAATAGCTGCTGCATTTGATTAATCCGTCCACGGATTTTCAAATGACGAAAAACCCAAGCTTTCTGTGTTTTTCTTTCGTTTTCAATGACTTGATTGCCAATGAAAACGCCCGTATTTCCATTTACGGTGGGCCGGCAAGCCGGCCCGCGGCCGGTTTTACTACCCTGTTTTCGAACAAGCGGCCCGATACAGGAATTCCGTATCGGGCCGCGAGGGCGCGCACTATACCAGATAAGGTTCTGGAAGTTAAGCTTTTTACTGCAAAAAACGGGCCGATTCCGGCCCGTTTTCCCGATCTCCCAAAAAATGGGGACAGACCCCGTTTTTCGGTAAAAACGGGGTCTGTCCCCGATTATTCGCTAGTTGAGCTTGATCTGGACGTCCACGCCCGCGGCGAGATCGAGCTTCATCAGCGCATCGACGGTCTTATCGGTCGGATCGACGATATCCATCAGGCGCTTGTGGGTGCGAATCTCGTACTGATCGCGCGCATCCTTGTTGACGTGCGGCGAAATCAGGATGGTGAAACGCTCCTTGCGCGTCGGCAGCGGAATCGGTCCCTTGACGCGAGCGCCCGTGCGCTTCGCGGTTTCGACGATTTCCGCGGCCGAGCGATCGATCAGGCGATGATCGAAAGCCTTCAGGCGGATGCGTATGTTCTGATTGGTTGCCATACCGGTTTACTCCAGAATCTTGGAAACGACGCCGGCACCGACCGTGCGCCCGCCCTCGCGGATCGCGAACCGAAGCCCGTCTTCCATCGCGATCGGCGCGATCAACTGCACTTCCATCTTCACGTTATCCCCCGGCATCACCATCTCCACCCCCGACGGCAGCTCGCAAGCCCCCGTCACGTCCGTGGTCCGAAAGTAAAACTGCGGACGGTAGCCGTTGAAGAACGGCGTATGTCGACCGCCTTCCTCTTTCGACAGAATGTATACCTCGCACTCGAACTTGGTGTGCGGCGTAATCGAACCCGGCTTCGCCAGAACCTGGCCACGCTCGACCTCTTCACGCTTGGTGCCGCGCAGCAGCACGCCCACGTTGTCGCCCGCCTCGCCCTGGTCCAGCAGCTTGCGGAACATCTCGACTCCCGTGCAGACCGTCTTCTGCGTCGGCTTGATACCCACGATCTCGATTTCCTCGCCGACCTTGATCACGCCGCGCTCGATACGTCCCGTCACCACCGTGCCGCGACCCGAAATCGAGAACACGTCTTCCACCGGCATCAGGTAATCGCCGTCCGTCGCACGCTCCGGCTCCGGTACGTAGCTATCCAGCGCATCGACCAGCTTGATGATCGACTGCGTACCGATCTCGCTGTCATCCCCTTCCAGCGCCTTCAGCGCCGAACCCACGATGATCGGCGTATCGTCGCCCGGAAAATCGTAAGCGTCCAGCAGCTCCCGAATCTCCATCTCCACCAGCTCCAGCAGCTCCTCGTCGTCGACCATGTCCGCCTTGTTCATGTAGACCACGATGTAAGGCACGCCAACCTGGCGCGACAGCAGAATGTGCTCGCGCGTCTGCGGCATCGGACCGTCGGCCGCCGATACCACCAGGATCGCGCCGTCCATCTGCGCCGCTCCCGTGATCATGTTCTTTACGTAGTCCGCGTGTCCCGGACAGTCCACGTGGGCGTAGTGACGCTTGTCCGACTCGTATTCCACGTGCGAGGTCGCAATCGTGATACCGCGCGCCTTCTCTTCCGGCGCATTGTCGATCTCGTCGAATGCCTTCGCCGTGCCGCCGCGCGCTTCCGCCATGACCTTCGTCAGGGCCGCCGTCAGCGTCGTCTTGCCGTGATCCACGTGACCGATCGTGCCCACGTTCACGTGGGGTTTGGTTCGCTCAAATTTTTCTTTGGACATCTGTCTGCTCTCACTCTCTTCGGCCAGTCACGGCCTTAATAAATACTTCAAATCAACGATGCGCGCGCATTATACAGATTTCTGCGCTCTATCCTAGGCCTTAAAACCCCCGGACAGCACAAATTTTCAGCCGCCGAAAGCGGCCAAAAACCACCTCACAACAATTCATCCATCCCTCCCACGATCCCGACAATGGGATTTGGCACAGGGATGTGCCAACTTTTTCGGCGCCCAGCGCCGAAAATGAAGCAACGCG
>JASFKL010000253.1:0-5980 GCA_050118655.1 Gammaproteobacteria bacterium
GATCCCCTCGGTGCGGGTCCAGCCGCGAGGGAAGACCTCGATCAATGCCGCGTCGGCGACCACGTGGTGGTTGGTCCAGACCTCGCACAGCGCCGAGGATACCAGGAAACCCGATCCGTTATTGACGTCCCAGACCGAGTCGCCGAATTTGTCGATGGTTACATACGAGGTAGTGCGGATCGAAACCGATGCGTCGAGCATGCTTTCGGTATCGACTGCCCTGTGCCGATCCTGCACGTAGATCCCGATCGGGACCAGGGTGACGAACAGCCCTGCCATGGCCAGCCGCCAGAATATCGTTTTCCCATTGTCCATAGCGTCACCTCGTTGCCTTCGGGTGATGCCTCCATGGTCACAATGTAGTTTTCTGGGCTGAATCCGGGATCTTGCCCGGGGCGGAGGGGCTACCTCCCGTCAGTCCTTATAACTATGTATGTAGTATAAAAAAGACAGTATTGCCAAAACTTGTCTGCAATTTGGGATTCGCGTCTCCGGCTGGCCGGCAGCGGTCGGCGAACAGGTCGGTTGGATTTTGCGCGCTATCCGGCGGCTACTTGTCCGAGGATTTGTCGCCGGACTTTTTGATCTCGTTCTGTATCAGGCGCACGATCCAGTTGGACAGGCTGCGGCCATCGTTTTCCGCCAGCTTCTTGGCCTTCTTCTTCAGAGACGACTCGACGCGAATATTTATGATCTTTTCTTTGGCCATAAAAAGCTTCTTACTGTGAATTAAATATCGCTAAATACAAGAAGTTCCGGGGCATTCTACATATTCTTCTTGCATTTGCCATACATCTGGCTACACTGTATATACAAAATAAATACGTCCGGTGCCGGATGCAAGGTTGACCGAATAACATGAACTACTATGAAGCAAAGCTCGAGCTGATGAAGCGCGCCCCGAGGATGCCTTTCAAGCTGATCGCCCTCGAGGCGGCAGCCCTGGTCATCGTCGCGGGAGTGCTGGTGCGATTTTTCGCCTGAGCGACTCCGGGGCCATCCCCTATCCGGTGCCTGATGCCCGTCAGGCCGGAATCCTTGCAACAGCCGGTTTCCAGGGCCCTATTCCAGCGCAAGCCTGTACTTGACGACCCGGTCGTTACCCGAATCCGATAACCATAATTCCTCTCCCCTCAGTTCGACGCCCTCCGGCGTCGTGAAACGGCCCGGACCCTTGCCGGCCCTGCCGTCGCCGAGCACGTACAGCAGTTTACCGTCGGCGCCGATAAACTTTACCACATGATTGTTTTTGTCCGCCGCAATCAATACACCCCCGGCGGTCAGGTCGAGATAGCGCACGCCGTCGAACCCGTACTGGCGCCGCCCGAGTTCGCGTTTTACCTCCAGGTCCGGGGTCAGCAACAGCAAGCGGCTGTTACCGGCATCGGCAAGCCAGATATCGCCGTTCGCTGCGAGTTCGAGATCGTGCGGCGACGACAGCCCGGTCAGCTCGGCGACACGCTTGCCGTTTCGATAGGCGACCACGTTGCCCGACCAGGCGCCGGCCACGTAAATCCTGCCGTTGGGATGGGCGAGTACGCCCTCGGGGCCGCGAATACGTTCACCGAACTCGCCGACGAGTTTCGCGCGCGTGCCCTCGACCTCGTAGACCGTGATGCGATTGTTGTGCGTGTCGGCGATATAGGCCCTGCCCTGCCTGTCGAAATCGATGTCGTGGGTACCGTCCTGGTGATCGGCGCCGAATTCGCCCGCCAGCTCGAGGGTTTCGGGATCGAGTATCGCGACGCGATCCCTGTCGACGTCGGCGACGAACAGGTAGCGCCCGTCGGGCGAGAGCTTCAAATCGTGCGGATTACCGAGGAATTCGCCGCTCGCGGCAACGAATTCGAGCCTGACTTCCTGCGCCCCGGCTTCGAAGGCCGCAAACGCGCACAGCAACAGGATCGCCGCGCCGCGCATGCTCAGCCCGCCACGGCCAGCGGCCGATCGTACAGCGAACCGAACTGCCCGGAGCGGTCTTCGATACCGGCGAGCCTGAGCGCGTGCCAGGCCATCGCGTGGTTAGACGAGGTAAGCGGGATGCCGAGACTGGCTTCGAGCTCTGCACAGTCCGCCATCAGCCGAACCGAGGTACAGGAAACGAAGACCGCGTCGACCGCGGCGTGGCGGACGAGTTCGCGCACCCCGCGCTCGATCGATTGCGGCGTGATCTTCGAGACCACGGTATCGTGATCGGAATTGAACGAGCCGAACACCGGCACCCGGTAGCCGCGCGCGGCGATGTAGTCGGCGACGATCTTGTTGACCTCGGCCGGGTAAGGCGTCAGCACGCCGATGCGCTTCGCGCCGAAGGCTTCGAAGGCGGCGAAGGCCGCGGTCGCGGGTGTCGTGCACTGCACCCCCGGGCGCGCCTTGCGGATGTTGGCGAACACGCCTTCCTCGCCGATCGTCATGGTCGCCGAGGTGCAGCCGTAGGCGATGACGTCGAGCGGCGTATCCGGGGTCAGCACGCTCGCGCACTCGGTAATCCGCGGACCCATGGCGCGCAGCGAATCGGGCGTGATATGGTCTTCGTTGTAAATCCGGCTGTGGTAGAGCGCGACGCCGTCGATACCGGCGAACAATTGGCGCCACTCGTGTTCGATGGTGTAGTCGGTGGCCAGTACGATCAGGCCGATCGACGCCCGGCTGGCGAGACCGGCGTCGGTCTCGAAGGGCAGATGCTCGATCAAGAGCGTATCTTCGATTGCTTTGCTCGCTGGCTGACTCATAATTCCCCCCGACAAGATTGCCCGAGCACTAACTTTAGCATGAATAGAAACCAGATTGTCGGCCGCGTAATCGCGCTCGGGGCGGCCATATTTTACGGCTTCAACACCACGCTGTCGCGGCTCGCCTACGACACCGGCACCACGCCGGTAACCCTGACCCTGTTCCGTTTCACCATGTCGGCGCTTCTGATGGCGGCACTGGTCATGTTGCTGCGCAAGTCCTGGCGCCTCGCGGTACCGCCGATTGTATTTTTTTGGTGCGTGTTCGGTATGTTCGCGACCTCGATCGGCCACCTCGGCGCGGTCAGATATATCCCGGTGAGCCTGTCGGCGATCATCTTTTATACCTTCCCGCTGCTGGTCGTCGCCTGGAAGCGCATCGCACAGCGCGAGCCGGTGGCGCGCCGCGAACTGCTGGCCTTCCTGCTCGCGTTCGCCGGTATCGGTATCGCGCTCGGCCCCGATTTCCACCGTTTCGATATTCGCGGCATCGCCCTCTCCTTCGGCGGCGCGATCGGCGCGACGCTGTTCATTCTCAGCTACGAGAAATTTCCGCCGCGCACCGACAGCTACGTGGCCACGCTGTGGATCATGATTGCATCGGTCGCCTTTTCTCTGCTGGTGTGGCTGTCGGGCTTCGAGCTGGTGGCGCCGCGCGAGTACAGCGGCTGGGCCTACATGGGCGGTATCAGCGTGGTCTCGGCGATCGCCTTCGTGCTGTCCCTGCAGGCCATCGAGCGTGTCGGCGGCGCGGTGTTCGCGCTGTTCCTGAATTTCGAGCCGGTGATGATCTTCCTGCTCGCCTGGATGGTGATCGGCGAAAAGCTCTCGGTCGAGCGCGTCGGCGGCATCGGGTTGATCGTGTTCGCGCTGTTCCTGAGTCACTGGCGCGTTCGGCGCGTCGATCCACAGGGCGCCTGAGACGGGGCACGGGGCTTGGCGTACCCGCGGCGCATTTGTTTAAATGGGCGGCATGAGCACGCAATCAGAACCGATTGCCGATAACGGCAACTTTTACATCGTCGCCCACCAGCCCGGCGCCGAAAACCCGTCGATTCCGACCTGGGCAAGCCGCGTCGACAATCCCGCCGGGCTCGCGCCCGACCGCGACGCCGCGGTCGAACGGCGCGAGGTCGACGGCGTGCCCGGCGCATTCCAGCTGCTGAACCTGCTGGACGCCGGCGAATGCCAACGCCTGCGCGAGTTGAGCGAAAGCCTGGGCTACCTGGAGGACGCGGCCGTGTCGCTGCCGCGCTCGGTGCGCCACAACGACAGTTTCACCTGGGTCGCCGACGAGGAGACCTGCGGCATCGTCTGGCGCCGCTGCCGCGAACTGATGCACGACGACAGTCCTTACAATGCCGGCAAGGCGGCGCTGGGCCTGAACGGCCGCTTTCGATACTACCGCTACCGCGAGGGCGATTTCTTCGCGCCGCATACCGACGGCTCATGGCCCGGCTCGCGGGTAATCGACGGCAGGCTGCTCGATAACGCCTACGACGATCGCTGGAGCCAGTTCAGTTTCCTGATGTTTCTGTCCGCCGGCTACGAGGGCGGCGCGACGCGCTTTCATGTCGGCGAGAGCACCGTCGACGTGCGCACCCCGCTCGGCGCCGCACTCTGCTTCCCGCACGGCACCCACCCGCTGCACTGCGTGCACAGCTCGACGCCGATCGAAAGCGGCACCAAGTACATCATCCGCAGCGACGTCCTCTTCGACCTCTAGTTCGGGGGACACTTTACTCAACTACCCGAATTCAATTCGGGGCCTGTTCGGGGGACACATTACCCAATAACCCTGATTCCGTTTCATTAAAGCCCCGATCGCGTTATCATTAATCGACCAGCGGATGAAATGCACAAGGAGGTGCAGATGCCTAGAATCGCCAGGGTCGTCGTGCCCGGAATACCCCACCACGTCACGCAACGCGGAAATCGGCGACAGCGAGTTTTTTTTCGCAAAGCCGACTATCGCGCCTATAAAACCATTCTTGCTCGTTATTGCGAACGCGAGAAAGTGAGCATCTGGGCCTATTGCCTGATGCCCAACCACGTGCACCTGATCCTGGTGCCACAAACCGTTTACGCATTGCGCAGGGCACTATCTGAAACGCATCGTCGATACAGCCACGTGATCAACACGCGAGAAGGCTGGACCGGATATTTGTGGCAAGGCAGATTCGAATCCTATCCGATGGACGAGATCCACCTGCACCGGGCGGTGCGCTACGTCGAGCTTAATCCGGTGGCTGCCGGGATTTGCCAGCAGCCCGGCGACTGGGAATGGTCCAGCACCCGGGCGCACCTTGATAAGCGAACCGACGGCCTCGTCGATCCCGAACCGATGCTGAAGCGAGAACCCGACTGGCCATCTTATCTGGCAGCCAGATTGACCCGGGAAGAGACCGACTTGATCGAATTGCACGGCAGAACCGGGCGCCCGTTAGGCGAAAAATCGTTTGTCGAAGCACTGGAAGCAAAACTGGGCCGACAGTTACAGCCCCGAAAACCGGGACCGAAGCCGGCGCAACGGAATACCTGAACGTTTCCGATTCGCAATCTGGCGAATTAAGGTAATTGAGTAAAGTGTCCCCCTAATTCGGGAGGCCCATGAAGTGGAGCGCGCTGTCGAGGCCGGTGTGATCGATGCGGCAGGCGGCCGCGTCGCGCAGCACGGGCTTGCCGCGATAGGCGATGCCGAGCCCGGCGGCGCTGACCATCGGCAGGTCGTTGGCGCCGTCGCCGATGGCACAGCATTGCTTCAGGTCGAGGCCGTGGGCCCGCGCGCGCTGCTGCAGCAGGCTGCACTTGCGATCGGCGTTGACGATCGGCTCCGGCACCCGGCCGGTCAGCTTGCCGCCCTCGATCTCGAGCCGGTTGCAATGCAGCTCGTCGAAACCGAGGCGTTGCGCGACCGGCCCCGCTACCTGCTCGAAGCCGCCGCTGACCAGGATCGTATGCACGCCGGCGGCCTTCGCGCCGGCGAGCAGTGCCTCCGCACCCGGATTCAGTTCGAGTTCGCCGACGATATCGCGGAATACCTGCTCCGGCCGGCCCGCGAGCATCGCGATGCGCTCGCGCAACGCGGCGTCGAAATCGAGCTCGCCGTTCATCGCCCGCTCGGTGATCGCGGCGATCTCGTCGCCGAGGCCGAGCTTCGCGGCGACCTCGTCGAGCGTCTCCGCGGCGACGATGGTCATGTCCATATCGCAGATCAGTAATCGCTTACCCAGCTCGTCGCGAGGCTG
>JASFKL010000254.1:0-5952 GCA_050118655.1 Gammaproteobacteria bacterium
CGCGGGCGAATTGCATTTGTACAACTGGTCGAACTACTTTTCGCCCGACCTGATCAAAAAATTCGAGCAGGAAACCGGGACCAGGGTCACGCTCGACACCTACGCCTCCGAGGAAGACCTGCTCGCCAAGCTGCAGGCCGGCGCCTCGGGTTACGACGTCATCTTCCCGGGACCGACCACGCTCGGCACGATGATCGAAAAGGGGCTGGTGGCGAAGATCGACGCGCCCAAGATGTCGAATTTCAAGAACGTACTGAAACCTTTCCAGTCCCTGTCGGTGGATCCGGATCGCAGCTACTCGGTTCCCTATATGTGGGGCACGACCGGTTTTACCTACGATCCCGCGATGGTGCCGGGCGGCAAGCTCGACGATAGCTGGAAATCGATCTTCGAACCGCCCAAGGAACTGCGCGGGGAAATCGCCATGCTCAACGAGATGAGCGACGTCTGGAACGCGGGCGCCTATTACGTCGGCGTCAGCAAGTGCACCGAAAACCCGGCCGACGCACAGAAGATCCTCGACGTGCTGATGAAGCAAAAGCCGTACGTCAAGGTGTACTCCAACGACGGCACCATCGACCGCATGTCGGCCGGCGAAGTCGCCGTGCACATGCAGTGGAACGGCGCCGCGCATCGCACCAAGAAGAACAAGCCGGGCGTGGTTTACGTTTACCCGCGCGAGGGCGTGACCTTCTGGACCGATACCATGGCGATCCCGTCGAGCGCGCCGAACATGGAAACCGCCAAACAGTTCCTGAACTGGATGCTCGAACCCGAGAACGCGGCGGCGGCCTCGAATTACACGGGCTATTCCAACGCCATCAGCGGCTCCGGCAAGTACCTGAGCGATAGCCTGAAGTCCGACCCGGCGGTCAACATGCCCGAGGAATACGCGGATCGCCTCAAGCCGTTCGAGTCCTGCAGCCCGAAGTCCAAGGAGTTGCGCGAGCGCGTCTGGACCAAGCTGAAGTCCTAGGACCGGCAAAATCTGCTCGAAAATCCGCGCGACCCGGCAACCCTGCCGGGCCGCGGTTTCGGCCGCCCGCGGGCAGGCCTTTGTAATTTGATCCGCGAACCATAATAATTGCGCCCTTCGTCGGCCTGCCGGGATCTTCATGTCCAGTCCAGTAAAACTTTTCGAACCCCTGACCATTCGCGAAACCGCCTTGCCGAACCGTATCGTGGTCTCGCCGCTGTGCCAGTACTCGGCCATCGACGGGATCGCCCAGCCCTGGCATTTCGCCCACCTGAGCAGCTTCGCGCGCGGCAAGTCCGGGCTGGTTTTTACCGAGGCCACCGCGGTCGAGGCGCGCGGCCGCATCACGCCGGAATGTCTCGGCATCTGGAACGACGCGCAGGCGGACGCGCTCAGACCGATCGTCGAATTCATCGACTCGATGGGTTGCGTGCCGGGCATGCAGCTTGCGCATGCCGGGCGCAAGGCTTCGACGAGTTCGCCGTTTTCGAAACGCGGACCCGTCCCGCTCAGCGAGACCGACGCCGACGAGGCCGGGGCCCCGTGGCAGACCGTGGCGCCCTCGCCGTTGCCGGTGGCCGACGGCTGGCACGTGCCGTCCGAACTCGATGCCGATGGCCTCGCGGAAATCAGGCAGGCATTCGTCGACGCTGCCCGGAGGGCCTGCGATGCCGGTTTTCGGGTGCTCGAACTGCACATGGCGCACGGCTACCTGTTGCACAGCTTTCTGTCGCCGCTCGCCAACCGGCGCGACGACGAATACGGCGGCGATCTCGACGGGCGCATGCGTTTTCCGCTCGAAGTCGCGGCAGCGGTGCGTTCCGCGATTCCCGAAGGCATGCCGCTGTTTGCGCGCATTTCGGCCATCGACGGCCGCGAAGGCGGCTGGACGCTCGAGGACTCGGTGGAGTTATCGCGGCACCTGGCTGCCGCCGGCGTCGATGTCGTCGACTGTTCGTCGGGCGGAATCGGCGGCGCGCCCCGATTTCGCAGCGACGACGACGGCAAGCCGCTGACACGCGACTCGGCGCGTGCTCCCGGATTCCAGGTGCCTTTCTCGCGGGCGATACGCGAGCAGTCGGGGATCAGGACCATGGCCGTGGGCGTGATCATCGATCCGCGGCAGGCCGAGGAGATCCTCGAAAGCGGCGGCGCCGACCTGGTCGCGCTCGGGCGCGAGTTGATGTACGACCCGTTCTGGCCGCTGCGCGCGGCCGAGACACTCGGCGTCGATCCCGATTTCCGGATGTGGCCGGCGCAGTACGCCTGGGCGATCGACCGGCGCGCGCAGATCAAGACCCTCAACCAATCCTGACGCTTGCGGAAAAGTCCCCATAATTCGGGGGACACATTACTCAATTACCCTAATTAAGTTCGGGTAATTGAGTAATGTGTCCCTCTAATTCGAAGGTGCGGCGCCCGGAATGTCTGGTAACATAGCGACTTTGCAACGATTTCCGACGCGCATGGCCCGAAAAGATTTCAATATCATCAGTTTCCTGCTGCGCCTGCTGTTCTCCGCGCTGCTGGTTTTCCTGACTTATAATCCCAGCGGCTATTCGTGGGTCGGCTGGCTCAACAGCGACGTACCGCCGGTCTACAAGGTCGCCGGCGGGATCGTATTGCTGATCGGCTGGGTCATGTTCCTGCGTGCGACCTGGAATTCACTGGGCCCGATCGGTACCTTGCTCGCGGCCGCGTTCTTCGGTGTCATCATCTGGCTGCTGATCGAATGGAATTTCCTGAGCCTCGACAACGCGACGGTATTCCAGTGGGTCATCCTGGTAATACTCACCGGCGTACTCGCGGTCGGCATGTCCTGGTCGCATGTGCGCCGCCGGATATCCGGCCAGTATGACACCGATGAGATCGAGGGTTAGCGCACTCCTGTTATCGCTAGCAGTGTCGGTTCTGCCTGTGCCCGGCCTCGCCGAAAACGTCATCCTGCTGCACGGGCTGGCACGCACCGACCGGTCGATGCACAAGCTCGAGCAGGCACTGGTCGGGCAAGGTTATTGCGTCGTAAACGTCAGCTACGAATCGACCCGGCACGATATCGAAACTCTCGCCGAGACGGCGATCGGGCCGGCGCTCTCGAACTGTCCCGGCGGGCAAAAAATTCATTTCGTGACGCATTCGCTGGGCGGCATACTGGTGCGGCAATACCTGCAAAAACATCGCATCGAGCATCTCGGCCGCGTGGTCATGTTGGGGCCGCCCAACAAGGGCAGCGAGGTGGTCGACAAGCTCGGCGAATTCCCGGGTTTTCATTTCATCAACGGCGATGCCGGACTGCAACTCGGCACCGGGGCGACCAGCGTGCCCAATAGCCTCGGGCCCGCGGAATTCGACCTCGGCGTGATCGCCGGCACCAGCAGCATCAACCTGTTCCTGTCGAGCATGATTCCGGGTCCCGACGACGGCAAGGTATCGGTCGAGAATACCCGTCTCGAGGGCATGCGCGACCATCTCGAAATGGAAGTCACGCACACCTTCATGATGCGCAGCCCCGAGGTTATCGAGCAGGTGATATATTACCTGCGGGAAGGCCGGTTCAGGCGCGACGATTAGCCGTTCGGCGCCGTCAGTCTTCCCGGGTTGCATCCTCCGCGATCGATGCGGGTTCGTCCGTCCCGGATTGTTCCCGCTCCCAGGCGACGAAATGATCGATATCGCTCTTTACCGATGACAGGACCCAGCCCAGCAATGCCGCGTCGTCGACCAGGCCCAGCGCGAGGATGAAGTCGGGGATCACGTCGATCGGCATCACGAAATAGATGATAGAGGCGATAATCGAGATCAGGCTCGCGGCCGGGATTTCGCGATAGCTGCCGCCCGCATAGGCGCGCAGCAAGCGGAAACTGGCTTGCAGCGAGTCGCGGATTTCCGAGAACGGCCCTTGCCGGTGATAGATTTTTTGCGTCGCCCTGTCGATCAGGCGGTTGAGCCTGGCGGGATTTTTCAGGTACTCGACCGCGTGCTTGCGAGCGCTCCTGAAATACGAACTCCTGCCTATCTTTTCACCCGATATCCTGTCGCGCATGATACCTTCCGCCGGCTTGCTAGCCCTGTTTCAGCTCTTGGACGATGCGCGCGTAGTCCTGCAGCTTCGAAACCACGCGTTGGCGCTGGCTGTCGCTGGCCCAGCTGCTGATGTCCTCGATCGCCCCGGCGAAGGCCCGCCAGTAGGCGCGCCGCGCGGGCAGGTAGGCCCGTGCATACTCGGTATTCGGATCCAGCATGACGGTTTTCAGGCGCGCCGTATCGATTCCGTTTTGCGGCGCGTCGCGCAACGCCACGATCAACGCTTTTAGCCGGGCTTCGCGGTAGTCTATCCAGGGTCCGTAGAGGTCGGGTAGCTGCTGCAGCCGTTCCCGGACCCGTTCCTCGAGCAGGTAATCGAAATCGCCGAACCATTTTTCGAGCCGGGCAAGATCGCGATCGACGCGATAAATTTCGCGCTGCTGCGGGGTTTTCGCGAGGTAGTCCCGGTATTTTTGGGATTGCTCGTCGTTATAGCGCTCGAATTGCGCGACCTGTTCCGGGGTCAGGGTCACGGCCAGGTCGCCGAGGCTGTCGATAGCCTTTTCGAGCGCGCGTCGCCATGCCTCGTGGATTCCCCGGTTGAGGCGCAGGAATTCCGCCGCGTCGATGCCGTCGGCGCTGTCGAGCGCGGCGCGCTCCAGCACCTCCCGGTAGCGGCTCAATTCATTTTCGCGATGCCAGAGGAAATATTGCTGCAGGCGGTTATCGAGTTCCAGGCTCTGGCCGGAGTCGAGATCGAAGGCGTCGTCGAACTTGCCCGCCACCAGGGTGGGTGCGTGGTCGTAGGCCAGGTTGGTCAGCGCGCAGCTGCCGAGGCTCAGCATCGCGGCGGCAAGCAACGCGATGCGTAACGGTATTTTCAGGTCGATCGATTCGAATGGCTGTCGCATGGTATGACCGCGGGCCGACTGCCGACGGCTCTGTTCAGGTAACGGGTTCGCGCAGCGGTTTGGGCAGGGGAAAGATTACGTCTTCGGTAAATCCGAGTGAGGTAACCTTGCCGGCGCCGTTGCGCTGCAGGAATTTGACCACGTTTTGCACCAGCAGTTCGGGCGCCGATGCGCCCGCGGTGATGCCGATCCGCGATTTGTCCCGCAGCCACTCGAGGTCGATATCGAGTTCGCTGTCGATCAGGTAGCCCTCGATTTGCTTGTTTTCGGCGATTTCCCGCAGTCGATTGGAATTGGAGCTGTTGCGCGAACCCACCACCAGGATCAGGTCGCAGCACTCGGCGAGCCGCTTGACGGCATCCTGCCGGTTTTGCGTCGCGTAGCAAATGTCTTCCTTCTTCGGTCCCTTGATGTCCGGGAATTCTTCGAGCAGGCTGTCGATGACGATTGCCGTATCGTCCTTGGAAAGCGTGGTCTGGGTGACGAAGCGGAGTTCGCGCGGATTGCGCGGTTCCAGTTTGCGCACGTCGTCGACGGATTCGACCAGGTAGATATCGCCGCCCGCCGAGCGGTCGTACTGGCCCATGGTGCCTTCCACCTCGGGATGGCCTCGATGGCCGATGAGTATGGTTTCGATACCCTGGCGGCTGTAGCGGCTGACCTCCATGTGTACCTTGGTGACCAGCGGGCAGGTCGCATCGAAGACCTTGAGCCGGCGGCCCTCGGCTTCGCGGCGCACGGCTATCGACACGCCGTGGGCGCTGAAGATCACGTAATTATCGTCGGGGACCTGGTCGAGCTCGTCGACGAAGATCGCGCCCTTGCCCTTGAGGTCGTCGACCACGTAGCGGTTGTGCACGACCTCGTGGCGCACATAGATCGGGGCGCCGAACAGCTGGATCGCGCGCTCGACGATTTCGATCGCACGGTCGACACCGGCACAGAAACCCCTGGGATTGGCGAGCAGGATTTCCATAAGGCTAGTGCACCGTCTGCTCGCCGGCGCCGTTGTCGACTTTGACGATCTGCACGCTGTAGCGG
>JASFKL010000255.1:0-5939 GCA_050118655.1 Gammaproteobacteria bacterium
CAGGACCCCGTCCAGCGGTTGCGATATGTCGGTGAATATGTAATCGATCTGGTTGCCGCCCAGGCGCCGTCCGAGTTCGGTCCTGTGCTGCTCTACCAGCTGCCGGTAGCGGTCGCGGAACTCGCGCGGTGAAATCGGCAGGTCGTCACCGCTTTCCAGCTCCTCGACGCTGGTCACGTTACCGAGATCGAGGCTCAATTCCTGCGGATCGAGCAGGTGGAAGACGATCAGGTCATTGCCGCGGTAGCGCAGCTGGTTGATCGCCGACAGCAGGCGTTCGGGGCTTTCGTAGAGGTCCGAGATCAGTACCACGACGCTGCGGCGGCCGAGGCTTTCGGCGACCCGTAGCAATGGCCGTCGATAGTCGCTCGCGCCGCCCGCTTGGAGGCGGTCGAGGGCGTGCAGCACGAGGTTGAAGTGGCGAATCGACGGCGGCACGGTTTCGACGATATCTTCGTCGAAGGTAATCAGGCCGA
This sequence comes from Gammaproteobacteria bacterium, assembly GCA_050118655.1. Classification (GTDB taxonomy): domain Bacteria; phylum Pseudomonadota; class Gammaproteobacteria. The sequence continues at coordinate 477 of JASFKL010000255.1, forward strand.
TACGGTCGCGCTGGCGCATCGACAGGTAAGCGAGGCTTGCGGCGAGGTAGCGGGCGTAATCCAGCTTGGTCAGCGCGCCGCTGCCGAAATCCATCGACTTCGATACGTCCAGCAGCAGGTGCAGGTTGGCGTTGGTGTCGGCTTCGAATTCCTTGACGTAGAGCCGGTCGGTGCGCGCGAACAGGCGCCAGTCGATGCGGCGAACGTCGTCGCCCGGCATGTAGACGCGATGTTCCGCGAAATCGACCGACATGCCGAGCATCGGCGACTGGTGCAGGCCGCTGATGAAACCGTCGACGACGCCGCGCGCGACCAGCTCGAGGTTATCGATGCGAGTCAATACCTCCGGGTCGATGAAGCGTTGTCCCGGAAGCGTCCCTTGTGCCGATTTCGCACCTGACATGGTAACTTCCGCTACATACCCGAATCCGGCACCGGCACCGCCGCCAGCAGGCGGTCGATGATTTCGTCGGCGCCGATCTTTTCGGATTCGGCGTGAAAGTTGCGCAGCACGCGGTGGCGCAATACGGGTTTGGCGAGCTGCGCGATATCGTCGAATCCGACGTGGTAACGGCCGTCGATCAGCGCGCGTGCCTTGCCGCCCAGCACCAGGTTTTGCGCCGCGCGGGTACTGGCGCCGTAGGCGACCCAGTCGTTGACGAACTCCGGCGCGCCGTCGCTGCCCGGCCGACTGCTGCGCACCAGGTCGAGCGCGTAGCGCGACACCGCCCCGGATACCGGCACGCGGCGCACGAGTTTCTGGAAGGCGCGAATCTGCTCGCCGTTCATCGCGTACTCGAACTCGATATCGCGCAGCGAGGTGGTCTGGCGGACGACTTCGAGTTCGTCGGCTGCCGACAGATAATCGATGACGATTTCGAACATGAAGCGGTCTTGCTGAGCCTCCGGCAGCGGGTAGGTGCCCTCGAGTTCGATCGGGTTCTGGGTTGCGAACACGAAGAAGGGTTCTTCGAGATGATAGGTTTTGCCCTGCACCGTGACACGGTGTTCCTGCATTGCCTCGAGCAGCGCCGATTGCGTCTTCGGCGGAGTGCGGTTGATTTCGTCGGCGAGTACGATATTGGCGAAGATCGGGCCGGGCAGGAAGACCAGCTCGCGCCTGCCGCTGTCGGGGTTTTCCTGCACCAGGTCGGTGCCGGTTATATCGGACGGCATCAGGTCGGGAGTGAACTGGATGCGCGAAAACTTCAGTTCCAGGACCTGGGCGATCGAATGGATCAACAGGGTCTTGGCAAGCCCGGGCACGCCGACGATCAGGCTGTTGCCGCCGGCCAGTATGGTGATAAGAACCTGTTCGACCACGCTGTCCTGGCCGACGATAAGCTTGGCGAGTTCCTCGCGGGCGCGCCCGTAGCGCGTTCGCAAATCGTCGGCGAGACGAATGTCGTCGTCCGCATGAAGGGTTTCCACCTGTTCTGTCGTGCTGTCCACGGCTGGTTACCTCGTGCCTGTTGAATTGCTGCCGCGTTGCTTATTGCGTTTCCGCCGCGGGTGTGCCGGTCTGCCGCAATGCCAGCAGCAGCTCCTGGGCCCGGTAATAATTGGGCGCGATCTCGAGCGCATATAGTATCTGCTCGCGCGCCGAAGATCGATTGCCGCCCTGCTGGTAGGCGCGTGCCAGCTGGTAGTGGGCCTCGGCCGGGTCGACCGGATCGAGTGCCAGTACCGCGCGGCGCTCGCGCGCCGCGTCCGGCCAGCGCCGCAGCTTTTCGAAGTGGCCGGCCAGCGCGCTGTGGAGTTCGGGGTCGTAGGGATAGATATAGATCGCCGCCTGCAAAGCCTCGGCCGCGCCGGCGTGGTCTCCGCGCGCGGCGCGCAGCTCAGCCAGCAACTGCTGTGCCTCGTAGTGCTCGGAATTGATCGCGGTCATCGCCGCGAGTTGTTGCTCGGCGGCGGCGGATTTTTCCTGTTGCCGGTAAAGCTGCGCCAGCAGCCAGTAACTGCTGTCGGCGCCGGCGTATTCGGGGAACAGCTGTTGAGCGCGCCTGAGAAACAATTCGGCCAGTTCCAGGTCCCCCTTTTCGAGCAGCGAGGCGCCGAGTCGCAGTTGATCGAAATACCTGTCGGGCAGGGCGGTGTCCACCGAGGGCGCCTCCGAGCGCTCCGCGGGTCCGTCGAGCGCCGCCAGCGGGATCGCGTATCGATCGCGCAGATAGCCGTCGAAGTCCGCGTCCAGCGCCGCCGTGTCGAGCCCCAGCACCGCCGGCAGTACCGCGTCCGGATCGTCGCTGTCGCGGTATGCCGCGAGCGCCTCTCGGATCGCGTCGAAACCCCAGCGCGATTCGATGAAGTCGAACGCCAGCGAGGCCTGGAAATAGGAATGGATAACCTGTCCGGGGTAGCTCGGGCGCACGAAGCCGTTGTTGAGCCGCGACAGCGGAAGCAGGCGGCCGTCGAGATAGGCGCGCAAAAATTGCGGGTCGACGTCGCCGCCCCAGCCCGGCAGCGCGTGGCGCTCCTCGTAGACCGCCAGGCCCTCGGAGAACCAGCGCGGCACGCGGTTGTCGGTCATCTTGAGGTGAAATACGTGCGCGAGCTCGTGCCATAAGGTCGATCCCCAGTTGAACGCCCCGCGCTCGCGCGCGGCCGGTGAATCCATCGCCACCACCGGCCCGAAACAGACCCCGAGCAGGCCGACCCCGGCGAGGCCCACTGAACGCACCGAGAAATCGGCATGCTCTGGATAGAGTTCGACCCGTATCGGCGACTCCGGGCGATACCGGTAACGCTCGACGAAGCGTTCGAAAGCCTTTTCCGCGATCTCCTGGACGTAGTCGTCGAGCAGTTCGCTTTCCTTTCCGTGCAGCAGTATGCGGAAATGGCCTCGGTGGGTCTCGCGATAGTCGTCGAAACTGTCCGCGAGTTGCAGCGTATTCTTGATCCAGACATTGAACGGATCGCCCGCGAACGAGCGCTCGAGGTTTTCGCGCCCGGCGTCCATCTTGCCGAGCCGCAGCTGGTTCATGCCCAGTAATCCGTATGCTCGCCAGTCTTCCGGATCGAGTTCCACGGCGCGCGCGGCGAATTTTTCGGCGTCCTGGTAGAGCCGGTTTTGCGCGGCCAGATCGGCGAGCAGCCGGTAAAATTCCGCATAGCGGGGGTTCAGTTCCAGTACGCGCCGCTCGGTGGCCTCGAAGGCCTCGCGATGATTTTGCAGGTGGTCGACGGCTGCCAGGATCGCCAGCGCGTCGAGCGCGCGCGGATTGACCTCCAGCGCCAGCCGGGCCTCGTTCCTGGCGTCGTCGTACTGCTCGAGTTCGACCAGCAGGCGCGCCAGGAAGACGCGCGCCTCGACGAGGTTGGGGTTGATCGACAGCGACTGCAGCGTGGTGGTAACGGCCTCGGAGGAGTAATCGAAGTGCTGGCTGCGCGCCAGGCCGAGCAGGGCGCGCGGATCGCGATCGTCGCGGGCGAGCATTTCGTCGAAAACCTGTGCGGCTTCCTCGTTGTTGTATTTTTCCAGCAGCAACTCGCCCAGGGCGATACCGCTGTCGAGACTCGCCGGGTCGCGGCGTATGGCGTCGTCGAACAGGCGCACTGCCTGTTGGTAGAGCTGCGGGTCCGAGCTTCCCAGCCGGCGCGTGGCGACGGCGATCGCGTGCAGGTCGCGCGCACTCAGCCGCTCCCGGGTCTGGTAAGCGGCGCGGATCCCGCGCCACAGATCGCGGGCCGCCTCGAGTTCACCGCGCTGGCGGTGAATCTCGGCGAGACCGAGACTCGCCGCCAGGTCCGTGGGCGTATCGAGCTCGACGATGCGCGCGAAGCGCGCCGCGGCCGCGTCGAGGTTGCCGACAGCGAGCTGCAGATCGCCGGCGAGATGAAGCAGTTCGCGGTCGTCGCCATCGGCATCCAGCCAGCCGCGGGCGAGATCGATCGCTTGCGGGTAGTCGCCCGTGCGCTCCAGCGACTCGAGGCGCTCGAGTTGTTCGACGCTGGCAGCCTCCGCCAGTTGCGGACCGAGCAGTAGCAGCAGGATCGCGAAGCGTTTCATTCAGTCTCCCTCGACCCTGAGGCGGCGGTTGAGCAGCGCGAGATCGACCAGCAGGGACTCGAGTTGCAGATAGTAATCGTCGCGCGGCAGGACTTCGCGTTGCCGCTTGAGTTCGGCGATGGATTCTTCCAGTGCCTGCTTGCGTTCCTGCAGGGCGAGCATTTCGCCGCTTGCTCCGGCCTCGGCGGTCAGGGGCTGGCGCAGGTAGACATGGTGCGCGAGCGCGCCGTCGGGCTCGAATTCGCCCGCCTCGAGACTGCCCTCGCCATCGCCGTTGTCGTCGAGCAGCGCGTGCTCGATCAACAACCGTTTTTCGCCCTCGTAGCTGCGTTTCACCTCTCGTCGTGCATAGTCGAAAGCTTCCAGCATCGAAATACGCTCGTCCTTGTCGCGATCCGCGCCGGGTGTATCGAAGGCGGCGATAAAATACTCGCCGAACAGTGTCGCCTGGTATTCCCGGCCGCTCGAGGTGGCGGTGATCAGCACCCGGTTGGGTCCCGATAGCGGCGCGACGAACGGACCGCTGGCCGAGGCCGCGTTGACCACGGTCACCAGCCGATCGCCGAAGGCTTCGAGCGCCTCGGCGAGTTCCCCGGCACTGAGATCGGGTCCGGGGAGATTGAACACGGCACTGTCGCCGCGCGGGTTGCCGTGGCCGATCAATAGCAGGAAAAAGCGATCCCGCGGCCCGGCCTCGCCGGCGATGCGGGAAATCGTCGCACGGATGCTTTTCTTGTCGGCGGGCCCGCCTGCGCCGCCCAGCACGACGATGCGGTTTTCGGCAAGTCCGGCCGCGCGTGCGGCATCGGCCATGCGCTTCGCCTGGTTGGCGAATTGCTCGTCGTAGTGCGGCGTACCGCCGATCCCGGCGACGATCAACAGGTGGTGCTGTCGCGCCATCGCCGGCGCGGCGAGCATCAATAACAGGCAGGCGGCGAGTGCGCGCTTCATACCAGACCTCGCCAGCGCCGATAAGCCCACTCGGCACAAAGCAACGACAGCAGCAGGCCGAACAGCAGCGGCATGTCCCAGAGTTCGTAACGCGTCAGCACGCGCGCGCCCTTTTGACGGCCGGCGATCGCTGCCGCCAGCCCGTCGCTGTCGGCGGCGGTGAAGTACCTGCCGCCGGTCTGCCTGGCGATATCGCCGAGTAATCGCGGGTTCATCTCCGAACCGTAATACTCGTCGCCGGAGGTGCTGACCGCGAAGCGCGCCTCGGGACCGCGCTCGATCTCGCCGTCCAGCCCGACTTCGATCTGCACGCGGTAATCGCCGGTTTCGGCGGAGACTACCTCGGCCTCGTAGATCCCGCGCAGCGCCGGGTTGGGTGTCAGGGTTACGCGCCGCTCGACGCCGTTCGGCGCGACCAGCAAGGCGCGTACATCGGCGTCGTTCCGGGGGTTGAAATCGGCTCCCAGGACCTCGCCGCGCAAGCCGATCCTGCCGCCTGT
>JASFKL010000256.1:0-5904 GCA_050118655.1 Gammaproteobacteria bacterium
CGGATTGTCGTCCGGATCCATGCGGCCTTCCTCGATTTCGCGTATCTCGTTGCGGATCGAAATCATCGCGTCGCAGAAGCGGTCGAGCTCTTCCTTGGATTCCGACTCGGTGGGTTCGATCATCAGCGTGCCGGCCACCGGAAAGGACATGGTCGGCGCATGGAAGCCGTAGTCGATCAGGCGCTTGGCGATGTCGTCGACGCTGGCGTAGTCCTTGACCACGCGCGTATCGATGATGCATTCGTGCGCGACCAGGCCGTTGGAACCGGTGTATAGAATCGGAAAATGTTCCTTCAGCCTGCTGGCGATATAGTTCGCGTTGAGGATCGCGATCTCGGTGGCGCGCGGCAGGCCGCGTCGGCCCAGCAGGGAGATATAGGCCCAGCTGATCGGCAGGATGCCGGCGCTGCCGAAGGGCGCCGCCGCTACCTTGTTGATGCCGCCGTCCATTTTCAGGTTGGTCGACGGTAAGAACGGAATCAGGTGTTGCTTGACGCCGATCGGGCCGACCCCGGGACCGCCGCCGCCGTGCGGAATCGCGAAGGTCTTGTGCAGGTTCAGATGCGAGACGTCGCCGCCGAACTTGCCCGGTGCGCAATATCCGATCATCGCGTTCATGTTGGCGCCGTCGATATATACCTGCCCGCCGTGCTCGTGCACGATATCGCAGACCTCGGTGACGTCGTCTTCGAATACCCCGTGCGTAGACGGGTAGGTGATCATGATCGCGGCCAGGTTTTCGGCATGTTTTTCGCACTTGGCGCGCAAGTCGTCGAGATCGATATTGCCGTTTTTGGCACTGCCGACGACGACCACTTTCATGCCGGCCATATGCGCGGAGGCCGGGTTGGTGCCGTGCGCCGACGACGGTACCAGGCAGACGTCCCGGTGACCTTCGCCGCGGCTCTCGTGGTAGGACTTGATCGCCAGCAGACCGGCGTATTCACCCTGCGAGCCGGCATTCGGCTGCAGAGAAATCGCGTCGTAACCGGTACAGGCGCAGAGCATTTGCTCGAGTTCGACGATCAATTGCTGGTAACCCTGGGCCTGGTCGAGCGGCACGAACGGGTGAATGCGCGCGAACCCGGGCCAGGTCACGGGAATCAGCTCGGTAGCCGCATTCAGCTTCATCGTGCAGGAGCCGAGCGGAATCATCGTACGGTCGAGAGCCAGATCCTTATCCTGCAGTTTGCGCATGTAGCGCATCAGGTCGGTCTCCGAGTGATGGCTGTTGAACACGGGGTGGGTCAGGAAATCGCTGTCGCGGACCAGGCCGGGCGGCAGGCCGACACCGATCCGGGCGTCGAGTTCCTCGATCGAAACCTCGCTGCCGCGATCGTGCGTGAAAACATCGTAAATGCGGGTAACGTCGCCGCGCGTGGAGACCTCGTCGAGCGAGATGCCGACCGTATGCGCATCGACCTTGCGCAGATTCATCTTCTTGGCGCGCGCGGCGGCGAGGATAAACTCGGTGGCGTTGCCGGTATTGACGGTAATGGTATCGAAATAATGCGCCGTATTGACCTCCACCCCGAGTTCCCTGAGGCCTTCGGCGAGCAGCGCCGTCAGGCGGTGCACCCGCTGCGCAATGCGGGTGATTTCCCTGGGTCCGTGATAAACCGCATACATGCTCGCCATGATCGCGAGCAGGGCTTGCGCGGTACAGATGTTGCTGGTCGCCTTTTCACGGCGTATGTGCTGTTCGCGGGTTTGTAGTGTAAGCCTGAGCGCCGGTTCGCCGCGGCTGTCTTTCGAGACGCCGATCAGGCGGCCCGGCAGGGAGCGTTTGAATGCATCGCGCGTCGCCATGAAAGCGGCGTGCGGGCCGCCGTAACCGAGTGGTACGCCGAAGCGCTGGGAACTGCCGACCGCGATGTCGGCATCGAATTCCCCGGGAGGGGTCAGCAGCGTCAAAGCCAGCAGGTCGGTGGCAACCGTGACCAGCGCCTGCTTGTCGTGAACCTTTTTCACCAGTTCGCGGTAATCGTGAACCTCGCCGGTGGAGCAGGGGTATTGCAACAATACGCCGAACAACTCGGGACTGTCGGCGGCGGCGAACGGGTCGCCGACGACGCACTCGATGTGCAGGTGCCGGGCGCGGTTGGTAACCACCTCGATGGTTTGCGGGTGGCAGCTGTCGGCGATATAGAACACGTCGCTCTTGCTCTTCGACAGGCGGTGGCACATCGCCATTGCCTCGGCCGCCGCGGTGGCCTCGTCGAGCACCGAGGCATTGGAGAGTTCCATGCCGGTCAGGTCGCTGACCATGGTCTGGAAATTCAGCAATGCTTCCATCCGGCCCTGGGAAATCTCCGCCTGGTAGGGCGTATAAGAGGTATACCAGGCCGGGTTGCGCAGCAGGTTTCGTTCGATCACGCTCGGCGTTTGAGTGCCGTAATAGCCCATGCCGATGAACGACTTGTAGAGTTGATTACGAATCGAAATTTCGTAAAGGCGCAGTAATACCTGGCGCTCGCTGAGGCTGGTCTTGACCTCGAGCGGCTTGCGCCGGCGGATCGATTCCGGAACCACCTTGTCGAGCAGCGCCTCGATACTGTCAAAGCCGAGTTCCGCCAGCATCGCGGCTTCCTCGGCCGGATCGGGGCCGATGTGGCGGCGGATGAAGCCGTCGAAAATGTCGAGATCCGATAGTTTGAGGTCGAGATTTGGCATGGCGACAGTTCCTCGCTTGAAATACGTCTGGATTGGGGGTCTTGCGGGCGCCCGCTGTTAACCCGTTATTCTGCCGATAATCTTATCATCATCGCGATTGCCGCGGTTAGTCTTTGCCGACTCGAATCAGCAACTCGTCGCCGACCCATTGTTTCAACAGGCTGGCTGCGCGCAGCGAAACCTGCTCGGCATCGATCCACTCCAGCAGTCCCTCGCAAATCGCGGCAAAATCCGCGCCCCCGGCGGCCTGCTCGAGCGCCCAGGCCTCGTCGACCTCGAGGGAGCGCCAGAGCGTCTTCATTTCCTGCCGCCAGAGCAGCCAGCGCAGCGGGTAGTCGACGCGTTGTTTCGGCGGTGGGTCGGTCTCGTTTTCGAAAGCGCTGCCGATCGGCGGCGCGTTCCAGTGCAGGTCCAGCCACCGCAGGGCGGGCTTGAACTCGAAGCGCAGTTGCGGCCAGTCCTCCGGCGGCACCTGCGCCATATCCTCGAGCCGAAACAGGCTGTCGCTGTCGGCGGCGTCGAAAACGGTCGTCTGCGCCCATTCCCAGCTCGCCAGTTCGTGCAGGAATTCCCGTTCCTCGCCGCGGTAGTGCTCGCGCAGGTACTCGGGCAACCGGCCGCCGAACCAGCGCACCGAGGGATGCGTGGATGGAAATTGCGCGAGGTAGTCCAGCGCCAGGCTCTCGAAGGTCACGCGGCCCAGGTATTTTTCGAGTGCCGGGTAGTCGATTGCCAGGCAATCGATCAGGCGTATACGGTAGGCATTGTAATAAGTGCCCAGCCGATGCTCCGCAAGCGCGTCTTCGGTGCTGACGATATCGCTCTCGATATCCTCGGAATTGCCGAGCAGGTAATCCTGGAAACGCAGCTGGAGATCGCGCAGCGGCGTCATCCCGGCGAACCGTAATGGGGTGCGGCGATTCGCCGCGCGTGATCGAGTTCGGCGAGCACCTCGTCGAGCGGGGGGATATTGCCGTCTCGCTCGATCATCGTCGAAACCGGGCCGAAGCGGCGGGCGGTTTCCTCGTAGAGCGCCCAGACCGGGTCGATGACGTCCTGGTCGTGGGTGTCGATGATCAGGTTGCCGTCGTTGCTGTGCCCGGCCAGATGGTGCTGCCAGACGCGGTCGGCGGGCACACCCTCGAGGTAGTCGAGCGGATCGAAGCGGTGATTGTAGCTGCTGACGTAGATGTTGTTGACGTCGAGCAACAGGTAGCAATCGGCGCGCTCGGCGATTGCGCTCAGAAATTCCCATTCCGGCATCGCGTCGTCGCGGTAGGTAATATAGCTGGACAGGTTTTCGATCAGCATCTGGCGGCCGAGGAAGTCCTGTACCCGCGAAATGCGGTCGGCGATATGTCGAATCGACTCCTCGGTGTAGGGTAGCGGCAGCAGGTCGTGCATATTCTTGTGGTCGACCCCGGTCCAGCATAGATGATCCGAGATCCACTCGGGCTCGACGCGCTCGATCAACGCCTGCAGGTTCTTAAGGTAGTCGTAATTCAATTCGTCGGTACTGCCGAGCGACATCGATACGCCGTGCATGACCATCGGGTAATCGCGGCGGATAGCGTCGAGGAAATGGAGCGGCTTGCCGCCGTCGACCATATAGTTTTCGCTCAGGATTTCGAACCAGTCGACGTTCGCGGGGCGCCGGTCGAGGACGTCCTGATAATGCTCCGTGCGCAGGCCGAGGCCGAATCCGAGAAAGGGTTTACGCATACCGAATGTCATGCTTCGGGCATAAGCCGGGCGAGGCAAATATCGTATCTTGCGGATAAAAAAATGCACCGGACGGAGCGGTGCATTTTATCCGGCTGGTCGATACGGCTCAGGCTTCGAACTTGCCGCCCGCGGCTTCACACTCGGACTTGGTGCGCTTCACCCAGCCCTGACCGGCGCATGAATTCTGCCCGGCGCAGCTCGACGTGGCCGTGGCACAGGCGCTGGTTCCCTTGCAGGAATTGATGTTGAAGCATTTCCCGGTAGCTTCCGCAGCCGAGGCGTTCATCGGTGCGATTGCGAACATCGCGGCGGCCGCCGCGGCCATGGCAACTCCAGTTGTCTTCTTGGCTGTACTCATAAATAGCTTCCTCAAGTCGTTGATCGTTTTGGTGTAGATGGTTGTTCCCCCATTACGCGAGCTTAGATAAGCCGGTCTGGCGGAAGTTCAAAAAAAGTGGCGGAATGTGAAAAAATGCTTTCGCCGCGGGGACCGGGACGGTTAGTGATATTGCCGTATGATCAGCTTGTCGCCGCGCTGCACCAGTTCGAAATGCTTGAGCACGTTCATGCCGAGCAGGACCTCGTCACCCCCCATGTTGTCGATGATCGTGGCATCGACGTTGGTCATTTCGATCCCGCCGATGCCCAGCTGGTCGAGCCTGGTCAGGTAGGCGGTGGCGATGCCGTTGGCGGTGGAGACCGAGGTCGCAGGGCCCGCCTGCAGTCCCAGTTCGCGTTGCAGGTTGCCGGGTATCGCGGTTCTCGTCGCCCCGGTATCGACCAGGAAGGTGACCCTGTGGTGGTTGACCTCGCCGTCGAACAGGTAATGACCGCTGCGGTTGCGGGTCAGCACGATTTCGCGGAATTTTCCGGTATCGACCGTGTTGACCGACTGGTTGGGATTGTTCATCCGGTCGAGAATCCCGGTGAAAACCAGCGACAGCAGGACGAAGCCGAGAACCCAGGCCGCGGTAGTGAACATCATGCCCAGTTTTTTAGTAGAATGTTCCATGGAATCATAAGTTAGTGTTATCCCTGCCAATTGCAATGTTAAGGACCTTTTAATGTCGGGAAACAGCTTCGGCAAATCATTCGTCGTGACCTCCTTCGGCGAAAGCCACGGCAGCGCTATCGGCTGCGTCGTCGACGGCTGCCCGCCGGGCCTCGAGCTGAGCGAGGACGACCTGCAGCGAGATCTCGACCGGCGCAAGCCGGGAACCTCTCGACACACGACGCAGCGGCGCGAGGACGACGCGGTGCAGATTCTGTCGGGCGTCTTCGAAGGCCGTACCACGGGTACACCGATCTGCCTGCTGGTACACAACAAGGACCAGCGCTCGAAGGATTACAGTGAAATCATGAACCTGTTCCGGCCCGGTCACGCCGATTACAGCTACCAGCAAAAATACGGCATCCGCGATTACCGCGGCGGCGGGCGCTCGTCGGCGCGCGAAACCGCGATGCGGGTCGCCGCGGGCGGCATCGCCAAAAAGTACCTGCGCGAGA
>JASFKL010000257.1:0-5894 GCA_050118655.1 Gammaproteobacteria bacterium
CCGCGATTCGACGTCTTGCAGCGGGCGATCGGCGAGCACAGGACGATTCGGGTGATAGCCTACGAATACGAGGCGATGGAAAGAAGGCTGGACCCGGATATCGATATCCTGTTTCGTTACGACGCCGGCCGCGAGGCCGAGACGGACCGCGCGCTTATCCTGCCAGAAGCGATCTTTCCGGTAGTTTCTCCGGCGTTTCACCGGCGTCATCGCGAGCGCCTCGACGACGGGCTGGATGCCTGGAGCGGGCTCGCGTTTCTCGAACTGTCCAAGCCTAACCATGGCTGGGCTACCTGGAGCGAGTGGTTCGCGCGCCAGGGCAGACCCGGGCTGTCGCCCGATTATCTGTACTTCAACAACTACGTCTACCTGCTCGATGCCGCCGCCGCCGGCAAGGGCATCGCGCTGGGCTGGCGCGGATTGATCGAGCGTCATATCGAATCCGGCGTACTGCGCGGCCTGGGTCGAAAGTACACCGATTTCGATCGCGGTATTCACGCGGTGTTAACCGGCTACGGCAAGACCAATCCGCTGGCGCGCCGCTGTCTCGACTGCCTGGCCCGGCTGGCAGGCGAGGGCGGGTCCGAGGCATAAAAAAAGCCAGGCTGGGCCTGGCTTTCAATAATCTGGAACGCCGGACCTGCCGACGGACCGAGTTAGATCGGAACGATTTCTTCCGCCTGGGGACCTTTCTGGCCCTGGGTGATTCTGAATTCGACCTGCTGGCCTTCGTTCAGAGTCTTGAAGCCGGTTCCCTGGATCGCGCTGAAATGCGCGAACACGTCGGGACCTGATTCCTGTTCGATAAAACCGAAGCCCTTGGCTTCGTTAAACCATTTTACTTTGCCGGTTGTCTTGTCAGACATAATGTGTACCTTTTCTAAAAAAATAAAACCTGTAACGGTGTTGGCGCCAGAATCGAGGCTATAACTTATTGACAACAGAACGAGGAACTGGGGGAACGCATCGAGGTGAGGGAATAAACTGTAGACCAGGTTCAAGCTGAGTCGAACTTTATAGGTAATTCGGCCAAAGTCAACAAGTATCTTGCGCCGAAAATCCCTAATCCTGCCCGCCGGTGCCATAGTCGCGTTCGACCAGCGCGATTCGCGTCTTGTAACTGGAGTACCATTTGCGCTTGCCCATGCGCTGCGCTTCGCGGTGTTCGGCGTGGGCCTTCCAGCGCTTGATCGACGCGAGGTCCTTCCAGTAGGAGACCGTTATACCGAGTTCCTCGCGCGCCGACTCGACGCCGAGAAAACCGGGCTGCTCCCGGGCGAGTTCGAGCATGCGCTCCGCGGTGTCGGCATAACCCTCGGCGTCGCCGGATTTCAGGGAAGTGAAAATCACCGCGTAGTAAGGTGCTTTCGGCGTGTCCGCGATCCTGTCCATGGCGTTCAACAGCCCAGTTGTCCGGCGAGGTCGACGATGTTCCTCGCGTGCAGCGTATTGGCCTCACGGGGTTCGACCTTCTTGGCTTCGTCCCGTCCGTATTCCCACGGGCGCTCGATGTAGGCCGTCTGCAGGCCGCAGTTGCGCGCGGCCTCGAGATCGCCGTGGTGGGCGGCGGCGAGCATGACCCGGCCCGGTTCGAGGTCGAAGGTACGCGCGACGCCGAGATAGGTGTCCGGGTGTGGCTTGTATTTCCTGAAGGTTTCGGCGCAGAGGATTACGTCCCAGGGCAGGCCGGCAAGCTTCGCCATCTCGGCCAGCAGGCCGATGTTGCCGTTCGACAGGGTACTGATGATGTATTTCGATTTCAGTCGCGTCAGACCCTCGACGCTATCTGGCCAGGGATCGAGCCGATGCCAGACACGGTTCAGTTGCGCGCGCCCGGCTTCCGGCAGGTCGATGCCGAAATCGTCGAGTACGCGGTCGAGGATGCGCCGGTGCAATTCGTCGAGGATCACCCATTCGCCCCTGTCCATGACCTCGCGCATCGCGGGCTGGTAACCCGCGCGCCAGGCCAGCGCGAATTCGCCGGGATCGACGTCGAGCTCCAGTGCGCCGACTTCGCGGGCAACCGTGCCGTGCCAGTCGACCACGGTGCCGAAGACGTCGAAGGCGATGATTTCAATACTGTCGAGATTGTCATTCATCGGTAGTCATCCAGTCGCGTTCCTCGAGAAACTCGATTTCGGCCAAAATCGCCGCGGCGGGCGGAATCCTGCCCGGGATGCCCCTGTCGCCGTAAGCCAGGTGCGGCGATATTCGAATCTTGCGCCGTCCGCCGATGCGCATGCCTTCGACGCCCTGGAACAGCCCGGCGATCAGGTTTTCGCGGTCGACGCGCAGATCGGTGACCAGCGTGCTGCCGTCGTCCTCCAGATGCGCGCGGTCTACCAGGCCCCAGGGTTGCTCCCAGCGAATCGGCTCGCCCTTATTCAACCACATTTTCAGGCGCACCCGGTAGACTCGCAGTCGCTCGACCGGATCGCCGCTGCCGGGCCGGTCTTCGAGCAATTTTATTCCAGGGCGCATCGTGCCGGCTCAATCGAAGCTCGAGGTCTGGCGCAGATCCCCGCCCTGCCACAGGTAATAAACCACGAGGATACGGTCGGTGGTCCGAAAGCCGTGCGGCTGTGCGGATTCGACGAAGACGACGTCGCCCGCGCTGTGCGTGGTTTCGCCGGCCTCGCCGACGACGAACCCGGCCGAGCCGGCGAGCAGGATATAGACTTCCTCGGCATCATGGCGATGTCTCGGGTAAGGTATCCCGGGCCCCCAGACGCCGATGCCGGCGCGGATGCGTTCGCTGACGAAGGGCCCGCGCCGGCCGATGATTTCGGCAAATCCGTAACCGTCGAGCATTGCTTCCGGAACCAGCGCATCTTGTTTGCAGTAACTCTGTTCCCAGTGCAATTCCCGGCGATGCCGTTCGAACAGCGCCAGCAGATCGCGGGTTTCGTCCGGCGCATCAGCGAGCGCCTCGCCGAGCAGATCGGCAGCCGGCAGGTATTGCGAACCCACCGCGCGCCAGTCGTCTCCCCAGTTTTTCATCGCCTCCCGGAAGCGGGCCACGTCGGGATGCGGATGCCCGAGGGCGAAATCCCTTACCGCATCGAGCATTTCCAGGTCCGACAGGCGAACGCTCAAATCCATTGCCAGGTTTTGAGCAGCAGCGCGACACCGACCGCGATCATCACCAGCGCCGCGAACAGATTCAGGGCGCGAATCGCGTGCGTATTTTTGAAAATCAGGCTGGCACGGTCGGCCAGCCAGGCGTATACCAGCTTGGCGCCGCCGACGCCGACGATCGTGATCAGGATGATCAACAGCGTATCGACCGGGGTCATGCGCTTGAGGTCGATGAACGCGGGAAAGAAGCCGAGATAAAAAAGAATCGCCTTCTGATCGCCGAGGGTGATCAGGAAGCCGGTCAGGAAACTCGAACCCAGCGAGGAGTCCTCGATCTTGCCGGACTTGCGGGTTTTGGCTTCGGCGCGCCACAGCGATATTCCCAGCCAGATCAGGTAAGCAGCGCCGATGTATTTCACCAGCGTGAATCCGTCGCCCATCAATTCGGCAATGAAGACCAGTCCGTAAACCGCGATCAGAATGAACAGGATGTCGGCGACGACGATGCCGAACGCGGTAAACATGCCGTGGATGAAGCCGAAGGCGGCCGCGCGCGCCGAGACCGCGAGTACGCTGATACTCGGAATCATCGCCAGCACGATCATGGTTCCGAGCAGGCCGGCGATCGCGGCAAGGGTCAGGGTGGATTCCAGTTTATCGCTCCGTCAGTCGGTGGTCTGGCGGCCTGTTGAAATTCGCTCAGGCGACGGTTCCACTGCGGGCAAGGCGAAATCGATCGAAAAAAGCGCAGTTTACACGCAGGTAAATGAGCATTTTTCGACCGATTTCAACGCCGTATCGTGCCGCCCGAGTAGAATTTTGACAGGCTGCTATTCAACGCGGGTCATGTCCTGTCCACAACACATCGGCGACTTGATCATGCCGTGACCGTCGGGGCACTGGGAGACCTGTATCTGGTTACCTGCATCGCCGGTCACGGTGTCGTGCTCGAGTTCCTTGTCGCAGGTGCCACAGGTCATGGTACCGATGCTCATGCCGCATACTTCGCATTTATAAACTGCCATGGGATATCCTCCGGGTTTACTCGAAAGCAGATTTTACCAGTTTAACTTTTCCAGTGCCTGAAGATTTGGCCGCGCCCCGCGGTATTGCGACTGGCCCGGGTTTTCGCAGGGACCGAATGTGGCGATCAGCCTGGGCGCCTGAAAGCCGCCCCGAATCGCCGCGCCGATCATTACGAGCAGGATAGCCAGCACCGCCAGCGGACGCAGCCGCGCCGCGGCGCCGTATCGATAGCGGGTTTTGCGCAATACTTTTTCACCGGGCAGCGGATGCTGGCCGAGTTTCCAGACGCGGATGCTGCGCGCTCCCTCGATCAGCCAGATCAGTAAGGCCATCGACAGGGGGATGCCGACCAAAACCCCGTATATCAGCAGCTGTAAACCCGAAATTTCGCCGAAATAATCGCAGTTGGCGGTTTGCGCGTATTCTCTTAGCCGGGGAAACAGCCAGTAGTAGCCCGCGAGGTAAACCGGGCCCGTGACCGCGACCAATTTCAAAGCGATCATGATCCGTTCGCGGGTGCTGTACTGCGGCGCGAAGTCAGCCATGTTCGGCTCCGCGCGGCCGCCCCTGCCGGAAGGCGTTCGACCGCGACAAATCGCCGCCATGGTTACCGATATCATTTTCCATCTTGCTCTCCCAGGCGCGCGACGACGAGCGCCTGCGTCAGGCCGGAAATCTCCAGTGTTTTCCTCGCCGAGGTCGCACCCGCCGCCACGCGGACTGCCGAGCGGGGCAGCCCCAGCGTCTTCGCGATCAGTGCGATCAAGGCCGCATTGGCCTTGCCGCGTTCGGCCACCGCGGCGATGCGCACCCGCAGGCGGTCGCCGGACCAGCCCGCGATGGCGCTTTGAGAGGCCCCGGCAATTACCTTTACCGGCAGCCGGGCGACGTTTGCCGTCGGCCGGTCAGCCATGCCGGCTCAACAGGCGGTCGAGCTGGTCGGCGAAGGCCTTGCGATCGGCCTGTCCGAGCGGCGCCTGACCGCCGGTGTCGACGCCGCTGGCGCGTAGCGATTCCATCAGGTCGCGCATCGCGAGGCGCGCCTTTATGTTGTCGCGGGTAAACAGTTCGCCGCGCGGCGACAGCGCCCGGCCGTCGCGGCCGATGACTTCCGCGGCCAGCGGGATGTCGGCGGTAACCACCAGGTCGCCGGGTTCCAGCCGTGCGACGATTTCATTATCGGCGACATCGTAACCGGAGGCGACCCTGAGGAAGCCGATATGACGCGACTGCCGCACGCGGATCTCGTGATTGGCGACCAGTACCACGCGGGTCGCGGTGCGTTCCGCGGCACGAAACAGGATTTCCTTGATCGGGTTGGGGCAGGCGTCGGCGTCGACATAAATTTTCATTTTGGCGCGGGTCGATCGATCCGCGCGCTGTCGCGGCCGGCCTCGAATTGCGGCAAGCCGTCGTCGGGCTTCACCCAGCTCGCCCCCGAGGCGACGAAAATGTGCGCGTCGGGTCTGACCGGGACGTCGTCGTCGAAACAGCCGAGCGCTATCTCGACCAGGTCGGGATCGGCGCGCGGACTGGAAAAGGTCAGGCTCGAGCCGCAATTGGAGCAGAAGCGGCGCGTGGTGCCGTTGTCGGCCGTATAACCCTTGAGCAGGTCTTCGCCCGCGGTCCAGCGGAAGTGCCGCCGCTCGGCCTCGGCGATGGTCGCGTAGGCCGCACCGTGGAATTTGCGGCACATCGAGCAATGGCAGTTGGCGGTTCGCGGCGCGAATTCGTCGACCTCGAAGCGGATTTTGCCGCACAGGCAACTGCCGCGATAATGCTTGGCCATG
>JASFKL010000258.1:0-5872 GCA_050118655.1 Gammaproteobacteria bacterium
GTGCAGAATATTATCGATCCCGGGCGCATCGTCGACAATACCAGCTTCGGAGTCGACAGCCCCGGCGGCGACGCCTGCGACGCCGACGACGACAACGACGGCATGCACGATGACTACGAGAATGCCAACTCGCTCGATCCGCTCGATCCGAGCGACGCGGCGGCGGACAACGACGGCGACGGCGTCTCGAATTACGACGAGTTGATAAATGGCACCAATCCGAACCTGGCCGATCTCGTCGTCGATGCAACGGGTTATTTTACGCCGCTCGAACTGACGCCACCCGATCCGAAATCGGTACATTTGTTTGCCACCGCCGTGACGCCGATATTCGAGAGCCTGCTGGTGGACTCCACCAGTCCGGCCGGACCCTATCGTCCCGGCATCAACGATATTCGTTGGGTACCGTCCAACGGCACGGAGTCGCGCCTCGACCTGAACGATTCGGGCAATCTCCTGCAAACCCCGCCCGTGCAGACATTGCGGATCCGGCCGATCGTGAGTTTCGCCGCCAATCAGCAGGTGCTCGAGGGCGGCACCGCGAGCGTCCAGGTCACGTTGAATGGCGTTTCGCCCTCGTGGCCCGGTACGGACGCGACCGTGGATTACACGGTATCGGGAAGCGCGAGCAACCCGGCGGACCACAATGCTCTCGGCGGAACGATCACCTTCGCGGACCAGGATTTTTCCGAAACGATCCTCATCGATACCGTCGCCGACGGGATCGCCGATGCGAATGAAACCATCGTGCTCACGTTTACGCCCGGTACTAACAGTAATACCGCGATAGGCGTTCAAAATTCGCACACGATTACCATCGTCGAAGGTAATGTCGCGCCGCAAGGAACGCTAATCTTCGATCAGGGCGGACCAATGTTATCGGCGGCGTACCTGAACGTTAGAAATAACGTCGATATAACTATCAATGCGACGGATCAGAATGCGGGCCAGACTTTGAGCTACGACTGGACGGGCACCGACAACGCCCTGACGCCGCCGGTAGACCTGACGACGGCTAACTGGACCACCACGTCCCCGACAACCGCGGGTAATTATCTCGTCACCGTACTGGTATCAGACGACGGAAGCCCGTCGCGCTCGGTGCGAATATCCCGTATTCTCAAGGTCGAAGCCACGGAGCCCTTGGCTGGCGCGGGCACCGATAGCGACGGCGACGGCATCCCCGATTACCTCGACGCGCAGGACGGTACGGCGGGCGCCGGCAACCTGATTCCGGACCAGACCGTGAACATGGCCAGTAGCCATTTGCTCGAATCGAACCCGGGTACGACACTGATTCGCGGTCAGTCCGCCACCAGCGCCGGCCGATTCGGCGCGCTGGTAACCGATGACGATATCGAGCAGTTCGGCGGCAGCGGCGGCACGGCGCCGCTCAATGGCGGCGATTCACTCGAGCATGCCACCGGCGTCTATGATTTCGAAGTACACGGCCTGGTGCCCGGCGCTACGGCGAATATCGTGATCCCGCTGCAGACCGGCATTCCGAAAAATGCCGTGTACCGCAAGTTCGACCCGGCTTCGGGCTGGAAAGATTTCGTAACCGACAGTAAAAATAAAATCTACAGTGCCGTCGGAGCGCAGGGAGCCTGTCCGGAACCCGGCAGCAACCTGTACAGCAGTGGTCTCAATTACCTGGACAACTGTATCGAGCTGGTCATCGAAGATGGCGGGCCGAACGATAGCGACGGCGCGGTCAACGGCGCGGTCGCGGATCCGGGCACCACGGGCATATCGCTCAGCGATCCGGAAACCGAGGAAGTTGAAGATGGGGGAGGGCGCATGTCGCCGCTATTGCTGGCGGTGTTCGTATTGCTCGGTATCATGGCAATCGGACGTCGGCAGAAAAAGGCTGCATGACTGCCTGAACGGTGAGCTTCGGCTCATCATAACAACAACTAATAACCAGAAATGAAGGCAATACGAGTTTTTTGCATCATCCTGTGCTGCGTCGCGGCGCGCGTCGACGCGGCCGACGGCGAGCGGCAATACGGGCCGGTGCAGGCCGGGGAAAACCTGTACCGTATCGCGCTCGAAACTCGCTACCCGGGGATGACCGCCGCGCAAATGATGATGGCGATCTTTCGCAAGAATCCGCAGGCCTTTCACGAGCACAATATCAATCGTCTCAAGGTCGGCTCGGTACTGACGATCCCGGCGCGGGAATCGGTCGACAGCCTGGGCTCGAAGCGCGCTTACAGCCAGGCTACCGAGCAGATCGACACTTACGAAAAGGAAGTGCGCGACCTCAAGGTGCAGCGCGGCGAGCTGGAGCCGCTCGGCGATGCGCCGCGCGACCCGGACCTGGCGGTCACGGTCACTATCGGCGTGACCACGCCGAGCGACGAGGAAATGCAGGAAATCAAGCAGGGACTCGCCAACGACGTGCCGCTGGTATTGCCCGAGCCCAAGGCCCCGACTCAAAGAAGGCATGAAGAAGAGCACGCGCCGGTTCGCTTCAGCTACGACGTCGCCTATATCCACGACGACAACGTGCGCCTCGCGCGCGACGATGTCGATATTCGCGAGGACAATATCCTGAGCGGCACGGTCAAGGCTAACGCGGGTAAATCGCTGGACGACTTTACGCTGCTCAATTACGGCGGCAGCGTCAGCTACGAAAAATTCGAAACCTTCGACGGGCTCGACAATGCGGCGTTCGAGGTCAATGCCCGCTACCGCTTCGCGTTGTCTTCGGGATTCACGTCGCCGATCTACTCCCTGAAAGCCAGCCTCGGCGGCGTGGAGTTCATCGACTCCGATATGCGCGATTCGACGCTGCTGTCGCTGTCGGCCGAAATCAACAAGTGGCTGACCACGACGATCAACATGACCGCCGGTATCGGTTACAGGCAGCGCGAATCGGTGAGCGATGTATACGACCTCTCCGATGCGCGCGTTTTCGTCAACTTCGACACCAATTTTTCCAAGACCGACCTGGTCTACACGACCTTTAGCTTCATAACCGGCGATACCGTGTCTAGCGCCACGCCGACGCTCGAGATCATCAATGCGTCGGATGCCATCGAGCCCGACGATGCTTTCGGCGGCGTCGATGCCAACCAGTTCGCATATCGGATCGACTCCGACACGGCGGTAATAACGATTGGCTATAATAGAATCATGACATCTGATTTATCGCTGGACATTTCAGCCCGTTTCGTAAACTCCGAGGCCAAGGCCGACCCGGATATTTACTATGACCGCACGATTTTCAGATTCAGCCTGCTCGGGAGGTTTTAGCCATGTGTTCGGTCTTCACTAAATTGAGGGTCCCGGGAATAGTGCTGGCCGCGGCTGTTCTGACAGCCTGCGGCAGCGGCGACGAGTACGAGGGATTCGACGCCTCGGTCGATTCGGCGACACCCGACAAGTACCTGATGTTTTTCAATCAGCAGGACGGCGATTTAAACGCTTCCGCATATGCGAGCGCCTACTATGCCGCGGTCGATCCCGACAATGTTCGTAGCACGCTCGAGGATTATATTGCGCTGCATACGCTTGACGGTCCGGATGTCGTGCACGTCATCTTCCGCGATTCCAAGGACCTGGGTTACGGCCGCGACATGTACATGCGCAGCTACCCGAATACGGATTGCGGGGGGCAGACCATCGCGTTTTACGTACGCAACTTTTCCGTGCAGATCGTCGATGGATTCGCCTACGGACCGGTCAATCTCGATGCCGCGATCGACGAAGACATGCAGTACCACGTGGGCACCAATGCGATCGAGTTCGGTCGGGGCAGAATCGGTGCCACCGAGACCTGTAGCAGCGAGCCGATGACCAGGTTCTTTACCTTTAATCCGGTCCAGGGCGGCCCGGACACACGGCGCATACGCGTCAATCTCGACGACCGCGGCAACAAGGCGATGCCCCAACCCTGTATTTCCTGCCACGGCGGCAGGTTGCGGCCGCTCGATCGCAATGGAGATTTCGTGGCCTCCGACGCCGACGATCCGGCCAGCCAGATCGGCGACGTCAAGGCGCACCTGCAGGCCTTCGAGGTCGATACCTTCGGGTTTTCCGACGTCGCCGGATACAGTCGAGCCGAACAGGAAAACAATTTGCGCAAGTTGAACCTCGCGGTATATTGCAGCTACCCGGGCAGCGACGCGCTCGCGGCCTGCGCGGCTCACGGCGGCGGTGTCCCGGCGCAGACCGATCCGGGGCAATGGAGCGGCGATTTCGCCCGCGAGATGCTCGAGGGCTGGTACGGCGGCACACTCGGTGCCAGCACGGGGACTTTCGACGACAGCTATATTCCCGCGGGATGGGTGCCTTCAGTAGGCGGGCCGCCGGCGGGAGCGGATACGCTGTTTACCAAGGTCGTCGGCCCGAACTGCTTCGTTTGCCACGGCAAGCAGGGCAGTGAACTGGGTACCGACAGCAACGCTTCGGGCGAGGGCAAGGACGTGGATTTCAGCAGCTGGGACAAATTCATCTCTCATGCGGACGACATCGAGCGTCTGGTCTTCAACGAGGGGCGCATGCCGCTGGGATTACTGAATTTCCAGAATTTCTGGGGCGATCCCGAAAAGGCCGAGCTACTGGCCAGCTTCATCGCTCCCTACGTGACCGACCCGGCGGGATTCAGTGCGCGTCGAGTCGACTCGAACGGCGAAATCATCGAGCCGGGCGAACGGATCATCGCGCGCGCGGGGCCCGACCGGGTGACCAGCCCGGGAGCGACGATTACCCTGGATGCAAGCGCCAGCCTGTTCGCGGAAAGTTATCGGTGGCAGATAGTCAGCAAGCCCGGAGGAGAAACGGCGACCCTGTCCAGTCCTGGCAGCCGGCGCACGAGTTTTACCGGCAGCGGGGACGGAGAATACGTGCTGCGCATGACTGCCAGCTCTTCCAAACTGAGTAGCAGGAGCGACACCCTGAAGGTTGTCGTCGACAGCGGGCTCGTGACCGCGCCGCGTGCGCTGAATTTCTATACCAATATCAGCGGCATTCTGACAGCGAACTGCACCAGCTGCCACTCGAATGGCGGCAGCGTGCCGGGCATCCCGGTATGGTGGACTGACGATCTTAACCAGCCGTTTACGGTGCCACCCGCAGGAACCCCTTCGCTGGGACTCTACGAACAGTTCATGACCCGGGTAAACGAAGACTACGTCGAAAACAGCCTGGTACTGAAAAAACCATCGGGCAATCACCATTACGGCGGCTTGGTCGGAGGCGCGGCCGGTGGATTCGATACCTCGCTGTCGGTCGGTTCGGCCGGGCGCGCTACCTACGATATGTTCGTCAACTGGATCGCCGAGGGCGCGGTCTGCGGCGGCACCGCGGATCAGTGTCCCTAGTCGGATAGTTTGGCGGAATCCTCGAAGCGAAAACGGCTACGTCGAGCTTTCGGCGCTTTTAGTGCAGTGCTGGTTTTACTCGTCTTGTACGTGTTGCTCGATTTCGCGATCGACATACGCCCCTCCGGTGTACAGGATTCCTATCGCTTCGAGATCGGGCCGCTGTCCGAGGATCAACCGCGAATACTGCGCCGGGATAACCTGTCGATTCTGGTACTGCGCCGATCCGCCGGTACCGTCGCCAGGTTGCGAAAAGCCACCGAGGGGCTGCAGGATCCCGAATCCCGGCGCAGCAGCCAGCCCGACTATGCCGCCAACCCGCTGCGCTCGCGGCGGCCCGAACTGTTCGTCAGCTATGCCATTGGCACCGATTTCGGCTGCGGGCTCGAAATCGCCGTATCCACGCTCAAGGAAATCTGCGGCAGCGCGCGCTATGATTTCGCGGGCAGGGCGCTCGCCGGCGATCGGCAGTTTCCGAACCTGGTCGTTCCGGATTATAATTTCAGCGACGATTTCCGTTACCTGACCATCAGGCCCTGAAC
>JASFKL010000259.1:0-5870 GCA_050118655.1 Gammaproteobacteria bacterium
GCGCCAGCGAAGCGGCCAGCATGTCTAGATGCCGTACGGCGGCTAGCCTGTATATTGCATCAGTTTTCCGCGCGATGGCGCAGGACAGGTGCGTCTGGACGCCGGGCTGGACTGAGAGCCGTAGCCGTAGCTACGGCTCGAAGGAAGGCCAAGTCCAGGCGTAGCTGGACAAGTCAGCGCCGGAATGGCCCGAGCCGTTAAGACCTGTACCGGTTGAAAATCGGAGTATTTGTAAATAGTTTTTGAAAATTTATAAGTTTCTATAACTCGCCAATCTTCTCGACTTCGAACTGGTGCAATATACCGGCTAGATGCCGTAAAGCCAGGGCAGCAGGAAACTGAGCATCAGCCACAGGATCAGGACCAGCGGCAGGCCGACGCGCAGGAAATCGGCGAACCGGTAGTTGCCGGCATTCATCACCAGCAGATTGGTCTGGTAGGCCATCGGCGTCGCGAAACTCATGTTGGCGCCGAAGATGACCGCCAGCACGAAGGGTTCGGGCGGCAAGCCCAGCTGCTGCGCGATACCGATCGAAATCGGGGTGCCGATCACCGCCGCCGCATTGTTCGATACCACGTTGGTCAGCAGCGCCATCAGCGCCATCAGCCCGCTCAGGATCAGCACCGGGGACAGGCCCCCGGTCAACTCGACATAGGCGCCGGCAATCCATTCGGCGCCGCCGGTTTCGACCATCGCGGTACCCATCGCGAGGCTGGCGACGATCAGCAGGATGACCGAGGGACTCAGGGCCCGGGTAGTGTCGAACCACTTGATGCAGCCGGTGGTCAGCATCAGCAGCACGCCGCAGAGCGCGCTGATCGCGATCGGCAGCAGGCCGGTGGCCGCGGTGACGATGATGCCGAGCATGATGAACATCGCCAGCGGCGCGCGAGACGAGATCGGCAGCGCCGACTTGGCGTCCAGCACCAGCAGGTTGCGGCTCGACTTGAGACGCTCGATATTGTGAATCGAGCCCTGCACCAGCAGCACGTCGCCGGAGTGCAGTCGCGTATCCTCGGTATGCTCGGTGCCCTGTTTGGTGGCCCACTTATTGGAGCGGAACAACGCCAGCACCATCAACTGGTAGCGCTCGCGGAAACGGATGTTGGCCAGCGTGCGGCCGTCCAGCGTCGAACCCGGCACCACCACGACCTCGGCGATCTGCTGGGTGGTATCGCGCAGCGGGTGCTCTTCGTCCACCGGTTCGTCACCGGAAAACAGGCTCGCGCCGAGCACGGTTTCGAGTTCCTTGAGCCGATCCGGCGTGCTCCTGACGATGATCCGGTCGCCGCTGCGCAATACCATGTCCGGGATCGCCACCAGGCGGCTGTCGTTCTTGCCGCGCAGGATACTCGTCACCTCGAGATTACCGCCCGCCAGGCTGATGACTTCGGACAATTTCTTTTCGTTGGCGATACTGTCGTCGTGGATTCGCAGCTGCGCGGTAAACAGGCGCGGCGAGGTGGTCGGCAGGCGTGCCTCGCGTGCCGGCAGCAGCCGCGGCGCGACCACCCAGAGGTAGAGGATGCCGGCACCGCCGGCGATGATTGCCGGGAAAGCGAAATCGAACATGCCGATCCGACGCATGCCGAGGTCGGCGGCGACCGCGACCACCAGCAGGTTGGTCGAGGTACCGATCGTCGTCGCCATGCCGCCGATCGAGGTTGCCAGTCCCATCGGCATGAGCATGTCGGAAGCCGGCGTCGAGGTTTTCAGCGATACGCTGATCAGGATCGGCAGCATCAGGATGACTACCGGCGTGTTGTTGACGAATGCGCTCAGCACGCAGCCGACGATCAGCGCGGCCAGAAAGGCCAATAGCGGGCTCAACGACCACCAGCGCGCGAGCTGACGCCCGATCGGTTCCAGCGCGCCGGTCCGTACCAGCGCCTGGCCGGCGATCATCAGAGCGCAAACCGCGACCAGCGCCTGGTGGCCGAAACCGAGAAACAGGTCGGCGGGCTCGAACCTGCCGTACTTGCCGTAGAAGGGCACGATTTCGAACAACAGGGTCAGCGACACCAGGATCATCAGGCTCGAGGTCGGTAACGGCACGCGCTCGCTGGAGAATAGTCCGAGCGCGAGTACGACGATCGCCATCACGGCATAGGCGTGAAACCCGGGAGTGGTGGCGATAGATTCCATGGGAGCGGGTTCGGTAAGAGGGCCTGGATATTCTAGCACCGCCGAATCAAAACGCGACAAGGTCTTCATACCTGGAGAGGGCCGGGGTCAGAGTAAAAATCCCACGAATGACTTCGCTTCGCCCCGGGCAGCTGGCGAAATCTTTGCTCAGGTAAAGATTTCGTCGCGCTCTGAGCGACACCGCGCTGACCGGGAAATGTTTACCCTGCCCCTCCATTGCGGTCCCACCCAAATCGATGCCGGCGATGCGAGCCCGTTCTCGCGGGCTTGCCGAAGGCATCGGTTATTCGAATAGTCGACTCCGGAAAAATGATTCAGAAAACTGGAGCTTCTTCGATTTAACCAGAGCGGTCCCGGGTCTGGAGAAGTCTCTCAAAATCGTCGGCCTTGCCAAAAAATCCGCAAGGATCCGCTTTGTGCGACCTTCGGCCGAAACGGAGGGGACGTCGAGATGCCTCGCTCTCTTCGCGGGGACAGGGCAGATGTCGATTCTCACGGAGGCGACAGGCAAAGCACGGCGACAGCTGTTCTGTCCCCGACTTTCCCTAAGTTGCCAAATCAATAAACGCAACACTTCCCGATTATACAGGCCTGTTTCTTACTCCGACTCAGGACGCAGATGCGGAAACAGGATCACGTCGCGAATGCTCGGCGAATCGGTCAGCAGCATGATCAGTCGGTCGATGCCGATCCCCTCGCCCGCCGCCGGCGGCATGCCGTACTCGAGCGCGCGGATGTAATCGGCATCGTAATGCATGGCTTCCTGGTCGCCGGCCTCTTTTTCCTCGACCTGGCGCCGAAATCGCGCCGCCTGGTCCTCGGGATCGTTGAGTTCCGAAAAGCCGTTGGCAATTTCGCGGCCGCCGAGGAAGAATTCGAAGCGATCGGTGACGAAAGGGTTGTCGTCGTTGGTGCGCGACAGCGGCGAGACCTCGGTGGGATAGGCGGTGATGAAGGTCGGTTGTTTCAACCGATCCTCGACGGTTTTCTCGAAAATCTCGATTTGCAGCTTGCCCGCGCCCCAACTGCTCTCGGTATGTATGCCGAGGTCGGCGGCGATGCCGCGGCAGTAAGCCTCGTCTTCCAGGCGGCTCGAATCGATGTCGGGATTGTAGCGGGCGATCGACTCGGCCACCGTCATGCGTGCAAACGGCTGCTGCAAGTTATAGGTTTCGCCCTGGTATTCGATGCTTTCCGAGCCGAGCACCTCCTTTACGAGGCGACGCACCAGGTCTTCGGTCAGTTCGATGAAGTCCTCGTAGTCCGCGTAGGCCTGGTAGAACTCGAGCATCGTGAACTCGGGATTGTGGCGTGTCGACAGGCCTTCGTTGCGAAAATTGCGGTTGATTTCGAAAACCTGCTCGATGCCGCCGACGACCAGCCTTTTGAGGTACAGCTCGGGGGCGACACGCAGGTACAGTTCCATGTCCAGCGCGTTGTGGTGAGTGACGAAGGGCCGCGCGGTAGCGCCGCCCGGGATCACCTGCATCATCGGCGTTTCGACCTCGATGAAGCCCGCCTCGATCATGTAATTGCGGATGAAAGCGATCGCCTGACTGCGAATTCGAAATACGCGCCGCGATTCCTCGTTCATGATCAGGTCGACGTAGCGTTGGCGGTATTTCTGCTCCTGGTCGGTCAGACCGTGAAACTTCTCCGGCAGCGGCCGCAGGGACTTGGCCAGCAACTCGAGCGTCTTTACCTTGATACTGAGCTCGCCGGTGTTGGTTTTGAATACCGTCCCGGTAACCCCGAAGATATCGCCGATATCGCTGTGCTTGAAGGCTTCGAAGGCTTCCTCGCCGATCGCGTCCTGGCGCACGAATATCTGGATTTTCCCGGTCATGTCCTGCAGGTCCGCGAAAACTACCTTGCCCTTGTCGCGCTGCAGCATCATGCGCCCCGCGAGACTGGCCTCGACACCGAGGGCCTCGAGTTCCTGCTTGCTCTTGTCGTCGTAGCCGGCATGAATACTGCCGGCGAAGTCCTTGCGCGCGAAGCGGTTGGGATAGGCCTGGCCTTCGCTTCTCAGGCGCGCGAGCTTTTCGCGCCGCTGCTCTATATAACGATTTTCATCGTCCATTATCTTTCCTGTTGCCGTGGTTCAGGCGCCGCTCTTCAGGCTGGCCTCGATAAACTGGTCGAGGTCCCCGTCGAGCACCGCCTGCGTATTGCCGGTCTCGACCCCGGTGCGCAAGTCCTTGATACGCGACTGGTCGAGTACGTATGAACGGATCTGGCTGCCCCAGCCGATATCCGACTTCAGATCCTCGATGCTTTGCGCCCTGGCGTTGCGCATCTGCACCTCGAGTTCGTAAAGCTTGGCCTTCAACTGCTTCATCGCCGTTGCCTTGTTCTTGTGCTGCGAACGGTCGTTCTGGCACTGTACCACGACATTGGTCGGCAGGTGCGTGATGCGCACCGCCGACTCGGTACGGTTGACGTGCTGACCGCCGGCGCCGCTGGCGCGGTATACGTCGATACGCAGGTCCGAGGGATCGATTTCGATATCGATATCGTCTTCGACCTCGGGCGATACGAACGCCGAGGCGAACGAAGTATGCCGGCGGTTGCCCGAATCGAAGGGCGATTTTCGCACCAGGCGATGCACGCCGGTCTCGGTGCGCAGCCAGCCGTAGGCGTAGGGACCCTCGAAACGTACCGTGGCACTCTTGATTCCGGCCACGTCGCCCTCGGAAACCTCGATCAGTTCGGTCTTGAAACCCTTTCTCTCGCCCCAGCGCAGGTACATGCGCAACAGCATCTCGGCCCAGTCCTGGGCCTCGGTACCGCCGGCTCCCGACTGGATATCGAGATAGGCGTTGTGGGTATCCATTTCGCCCGAAAACATGCGCCGGAACTCGAGCCCGGCGACCGACTCTTCGATTTTCGCGAGATCCGCCTCGACCTCGGCGACGGTCGCCGCATCTTCTTCGCTGGCAGCGAGTTCGAGTAATTCCGATGCCTCGGCGAGTGCCCGCGAGCCATCGTCCAGCCCGGCGACTACCGCCTCCAGGCTGGCCTTTTCCCTGCCCAGCTGCTGGGCATGTTCGGGATCGCTCCAGATATCGGGATTTTCCAGCTCGAGCATGACTTCTTCCAGTTTCTCGCGCTTCTGGTCGTAGTCAAAGATACCCCCGTAGCGAATCGATCCTCGAATTGAGGTCGTCGATCTGCTGACTGATGTAATTCGTTTCCACGCTGGCTGCCATCGCTTCGAAAAACGCGCATTCTACCTGATCCCCGGTGATAATATCACCCGCCGGGGCCTATTTTTCCGCTCTCTGTTGGGCTAGAATATGCCGCCAATTTTTTTAGACCATGAGGTAGCAAGTGACACAAGATGTTGATATCCAGTTAAAGGTCTGGAAGGACCTCGCGATCAGCAAGCAGATTTTGATGGGCGCGGCCACCGACGCCCTGGGACTGGATGCCGAATGCAGCACCGAGGAACTCAAACAGGCGCTCGACGAGGCGATCAAGCGCGCCCGGGACGCCGATATCAACATTCAGGAAACCCGCAGCCAGGCGGAACAGCAGGTCGCCAGGTACAGGCAACAGGCCGAAACCGCCGAAAAGGCCCGCCAGGAAGCCGATTCGAAGGTCGAGGCCGCGGTCAAGGCCCGCGAGCAGGCCGAACATCAGCTCGCCCAGGGCAAGGAAGACAATGCCGCGGCCCTGAAGAAAGCGCGCGCGGAGGTATCCGAAAAGCAGAACCAGCTCA
>JASFKL010000260.1:0-5865 GCA_050118655.1 Gammaproteobacteria bacterium
CGATTTGCCGATATCCATCGGTGATTTGGCGATCCGGACGCCGGCATCCTGCAGGGCCTCGATCTTCGATTCGGCATCGCCCTTGCCGCCCTGAATGATCGCGCCGGCATGCCCCATGCGGCGGCCCTCCGGGGCGTACTGCCCGGCGATATAGGCGACCACGGGCTTCGACGGCGGGTTGGCTTTCAGCCAGGCCGCGGCTTCTTCCTCGCTGCTGCCGCCGATTTCGCCGATCAGCACGACGCCCTCGGTCTCGTCGTCGGAGCTGAACATTTCCAGGCAGTCCACGAAGCTGGTTCCCTGGATCGGGTCGGCGCCGATGCCGACGCAGGTGCTCTGCCCGAGGCCGATTTGCGTCGTCTGGTCGACGGCCTCGTAGGTCAGGGTGCCGGCGCGCGAGACGATGCCGACCCTGCCGCGCTTGAAGATGCTGGCCGACATGATGCCGATACGGCACTCGTCCGGGGTAACGATACCCGGGCAATTGGGCCCGATCAGGCGCGTGCCGGAATCCTTCAGGCGCAATTTGACACGCAGCGTATCGAGCACCGGGATACGCTCGGTGACGCAAACCACGAGTTCCATGCCGGCGTCGATCGCTTCCTCGATCGCGGCCGCGGCGTTGCCCGGCGGGACGAACACGACACTCGCGTTGGCGCCGGTTTCGGCGCGCGCCTCGGCGACGCTGTCGAAAATCGGCAGGCCCAGGTGCTCCTGACCGCCCTTGCCGGGGGTCACGCCGCCGACCATTTGCGTGCCGGCGACCAGCGCTTTTTCAGCGTAAAAGGTGCCCTGCTTGCCGGTCAGGCCCTGGCAGATGACGCGCGTTGACTTGTTGACCAGAATCGACATGGCTAGCTTCCTCCGCCGAACAGCGAATTTGCGCGTTCCCACCACGACTTGCGGCCTTCAACGCGGCCCTTCTGCGCCGCGTCGACAGCGAGGTTGGCGACTTCGGTGAGACTGCGGGCAAACAGGATGCCGTGTCCTGAATTCTTCAGCCGACTGATGCCGAGTTCGGCGTCGACGCCCATCAGGCGCACCACCAGCGGTACCTTGAGCGGCTCGTCGACGAGCGCGGTCAGGATCGCGTCGGCCACCGTGTCGCAGCGCATGATGCCGCCGCCGAAGATATTCACCAGGATCGCCTTGACGTCGGGATCCGAGGTCAGCAGTTTGAACGCGTCGCGCACGATGGATTGCTGCACCACCGGCGGCACGTCGAGAAAGTTCGCCGGCTTGCCGCCGGCATACTTGATCGCATCGAGCGTGGCGAGCGCGAGGCCCGCACCGTTCGCCATGTAGCCGATGTCGCCGTCGAGCTTGACGTAATTGATGCCGTGTATGTAGGCGCGCAGCATGCCGGGCGGCAATTGCTTCTCGTCGCGCAGGTCGCGGATTTCCGGGTGACGGAAGAGCGCGTTGTTGTCGAAGGTCATGACCGAGTCCAGCGCCAGCACCTCGCCCTGGCGCGTGATCGCCAGCGGATTGATCTCGATCAGCGAGCAATCCAGCGAGATGAACAGGCGAAACATCGCCTCGACGACGTCGAGCACCTGGCCGGCCTGCTCGCCGGGCAGGTCGAAGGCGCCCAGAGTTTTACCGATTTCGTCGCGTGAGGGGCCGCTGAGCAGGTCGACCGGAACGCGCAGGATGGCGTCCGGATCCTCGGCGGCGACCTTTTCGATATTCTGTCCGCCTTTCGCCGAGGCGACCAGCAGCAGCTGGCTGTTGGCGCGGTCGACCAGCATTGCCAGGTAAAGCTCGCGTTCGATGTCGCATCCGGTCTCGATGTAGAGCCGTTCGACCTTGCGTCCGACGCTGCCGGTCTGATCGGTGATCAGGGTCTGGCCGAGCATCGCCCCGCTGCTGCGCTCCACCTCGTCCAGCGAATCGACGATACGCACGCCGCCCTGCGACGAATCCTGCCCCTGGAAACGCCCGGCGCCGCGGCCGCCCGAATATACCTGGGCCTTGACGGCCCAGCTTTCTCCGCCCAGGTCGCGCGCCGCCTGCACGGCTTCTTCGACGGTCGCGGCGACGATACCCGGCGGGGACGGGATGCCGTTATCGCGGAGAATCTGCTTGGCCTGGTATTCGTGGATGTACATGCGTCCCCCCGGTTACGCCTGGTTCGACAGCACGATCTTGCCGAAGTGCCCGCCCTTTTCCATCAGGCGGTGCGCCTCGGCCGCGTCGGCGAGCGGGAAGCGCGCGTCGATCAGGGGTTCGAGTTTACCGGATGCGAACAGCGGTAGCACGTCGGCTTCGAATTTTTCGATGATCGCGGCCTTTTCGGCCTTCGGCCGCGAGCGCAGCACCGAGCCGATGATGCGCTGGCGCTTGACCATCATCGTCGCCAGGTTCAGTTCCGCCTTGACGCCGCCCATCACGCCGATCAGCATCAGGGTACCGGCCAGCGCCAGCGATTTCATGTTGCGCTCGAGGTACTCGGCGCCGATATGGTCGAGGATCACGTCGACGCCGCGCTTGTCGGTGAGCCTGCGGATTTCCTCGGCGAAGTCCTGCTCCCGGTAGTCGATGACCTCGTGCGCGCCCTGGTCGCGCACGCGCTCGAGCTTGCCTGTCGACGCGGTAACGAAGATCCGCGTTTCCGGTGACAGTGCCCGGCACAGCTGGATCGCCGAGGTCGCAACCCCGCCGCCGCCGCCGTGGATCAGCACCGCCGGCCTGTTCATCGCCTCGCCGAGCATGAACAGGTTCAGGTAGGCGGTGATATAGGTTTCGCAAATGCAGGCGGCCTGTTCGAAATCGAGCGAATCCGGGATCGGCATGCAGTGTCCCTCGAGTGCCAGCGCATACTCGGCGTAACCGCCGCCGCCGACCAGCCCGAATACCCGGTCGCCGGGCTTGAAACGCTTCGCGTCGGGTCCCGCCGCCTCGACCACGCCCGAGATCTCGAGCCCGAGGATTTCGGAATCGCCGGGTGGGGGAGGGTAGTTGCCGAGCCGTTGAATCACGTCGGGTCGGTTGACCGAGGTGTTCATGACCTTGACGAGAAGCTGGTCACCGGCAGGAGACGGGGTATCGACCTCGGTCAATTCCATCATTTCGGGGCCGCCAAACTCGCGCAATGTAATCGCTTTCATGCGGTCATCCTGGAATCTCGTGTTCTGGTATACAATATACCAGAATAATAGTCAGGTAAAGCATACACCCGCTAGTATCCCATTGCGGAGCCATCTTTGCGAGGATCGGATCCGCCCTGCAGCACGCCCTGCTCCCAGTCGATCGCGATTCCCTGGCCGCCGCCGTGCGGGCCGTCGTCCTCGATAACCCGGTGCCCCCTGGCCGCGAGTCCCTCGCGGGTCGCCTGCGGCACGCCGGTTTCGACGTCGAGCACGCCGCCGTAGAGGAAAAACCGCGCCGCGTCGATCGCCTCCTGGATATCCATGCCGTAATCGGCCCAGTTGGTGAATACGTAGGTCTGGCCCATCGCCTGGAATTGCCCGCCCATGACGCCGAACGACAGCACCGGCTTGCCGTCGCGGTATGCCATTGCCGGAATGATCGTATTCAACGGCCGCTTGCGCGGCTCGATCTGGTTGAAGTGGCCGTCCTCGAGTACGAAACCGGAGCCGCGATTGCCCAGGTTGATACCGGTGGAGCCGGCCACCAGGCCGCAGCCCCAGGAATAGAACACGCTGTTGATGAACGAGCAGACGTTGCGGTCGCGGTCGACCACGCTCAGGTAAACCGTGTCGCGGTGATTCGGCAGCGCCGACTCGACCGGCTGCGGCAGCGCTTTTGCCATGTCGATGCGCTCGAATTGCGCGCGCGCGAACTCCTGCGACAGCATCTCGGCGACCGGCAGCGGGCGAAAGCTCTGGTCGGCGACATAGCGGTCGCGCTCGGCCATCGCCAGCGTGAAAGCCTCGGACAGCAGGTGCACGTGATCGGCGCCGAGATGCGGGTATTGCGCAAGGTCGGTCTGCGCGAGAATGTTGAGCGCCATCAGCGTGGTGATGCCCTGGCCGTTGGGCGGAACCTGGAAGACCTCGTAACCGCGGTAGCCTGTGCTGATCGGCTCGACCCATTCGGACTCGTGCATGGCCAGGTCGTCGAGCGTGAGCAAGCCGTCCAGGGAATCGCTGTAGCGGACGATTTCCTCGGCGATCTCGCCCTCGTAAAAGCCGTCGCGGCCGCGCTCGGCGATGG
Organism: Gammaproteobacteria bacterium; assembly: GCA_050118655.1. Taxonomy (GTDB): domain Bacteria; phylum Pseudomonadota; class Gammaproteobacteria. The sequence goes on from JASFKL010000260.1 coordinate 4,180, forward strand.
TCCTGAGGCTGCGCGCGAGATCGGGCTGATAATGCATGCTGCCGGCGGGGGGCGCCTTGCCGCCGACGAGATAAGCTCGGCTCGCTTCCGGGGTTTGCTGCAGCAGGGCCTCGGTTTTTTTCCAGTTGAGCGCGATCACCGGCGATACCGGGTAGCCCTGTTCGGCATAATGGATCGCGGGTTGCATCAGCTGCGCGAAATCGAGCTTGCCGAACTTGCGGTTGGCCTCGCACCAGGCATCGACCGCGCCGGGCACCGTGACCGCGAGAATATGCTGTTCCGGCATGCTGTCGAAGCCGCGCGCGCGAATCGCCTCGGCGGTCGCCGCGGCCGGCGACCGCCCGCTGCCGTTCAATGCGTGCAGCTTGCCGGTCGCGTTTTCGTGGTAAAGGATGAAGCAATCGCCGCCGATGCCGGAAGAATAGGTTTCCACCACCGACAGCACGCCGCTCGCGGCGATCGCCGCGTCGAGTGCATTGCCGCCCTCGCGCAACACCCGGATCGCGGCCTCGGTGGCGAGCGGCTGGCTGGTGGCGACCATCCCGTCGGCCGCCATGACGACCGAACGGCCGGGAAGCTGGTGATTTCGCATCGCGTGTCCTGATATCTGGTGCAAAGTTCACAGTATACTTATTTCAGGCACGAAAGACGTATACTGTCCCCGGATTTCCTGAGGGATGAGCGATGAATCTGTCTAACCAACTGACCGAATTGCTCGGGATCGACTATCCGATCCTCCAGGCGCCGATGGGCGGCGAGTCCACGCCCGAAATGGCGAGCGCGGTTGCGATTGCCGGAGGGCTCGGCGGCCTCGGCTGCAGCTACCTGTCGGCGGAGGAAATCGAGACAAAGGTCGGACAAATCCGTGCCGCCACCGATCTCCCCTTCAATCTCAATTTTTTCGCCCACGCCGAGAACCGTCACGGGCGCGACCTGGACCCGCGAACCCGGGCACGGCTGGACGCGTTCTACGCCGAACTCGGCCTCGACGAAATCCCGGCCGAGTCCGAGATCGACTGCCACGGCTTCGACGGCAAGCGCCTGAACCTCGTGCTCGCGCTGCGCCCGCGCGTGGTCAGCTTTCATTTCGGCCTGCCGTCGAGGGAAATGCTGCACGTCCTGCAGGAAGCCGGAATCGTCGTCATATGCAGTGCGACGACGGTCGCCGAAGCGGTCTGGCTCGACGAGGCCGGCGTCGACGCCATCATCGCCCAGGGCTGGGAAGCCGGGGGCCACCGGGGGACATTCGACGTCACCGGCGAAGGTTACGGCGTCGGTACGCTCGCCCTGGTGCCCCAGGTCGTCGATGCCGTCGGCAAGCCGGTTATCGCGGCCGGCGGCATCGCCGACGGCCGGGGTATCGCCGCGGCCCTGGTACTGGGCGCTCAGGGTGTGCAACTGGGTACCGCGTTTCTCGCCTGCCCCGAGGCGAACATCAGCGACGCCTACCGCAAGGCCGTTCACGACGCCAGTGCCGAGGAAACCCGGCTGAGCCGCGCCTTTTCCGGGAGGCCGGCCCGGGTCAGGAATAACCGCTACGTCGAGGCGATGGAGCGCGAACGGCTCGACTATCCCGGCTTTCCGCACATGTACCGCTACAGCTACCCGCTGGAAAAGGCCGCTATCGAAAGCGGCAAAAGCGGATTCGAATGCTATATCTTCGGCCAGGCGGCGCGCCTCAACCGC
>JASFKL010000261.1:0-5863 GCA_050118655.1 Gammaproteobacteria bacterium
CCTCTCGCAGCCAGTCGACGAAGCGGTATGCATCCTCGCCGAGATCGCCGGCGCCGTGCGGGCCGGGCAGCGAGGTCGGATGCAGCAGAACGCCGGCGGCGCGTGGAAGTCGCATAATCTGATATATCGTTGGAATTCAAGCTTGCAGTATACGCCGTCAGGCCGTGCCGGGCACGGCAGAGGGCGGTCGATCCCGGCGCGGGACTGGAGAAAATTTTCGGAACCGGGAGCGGCCGCTAAAATCGGGGCGCTGATGCTGTATTTGCCCGGGTGGGGCAAGGTTATATATTCTTGAACGATCCAGAGAACTCGAAAAAAATATCTTGATCGTTAAAGAAAAAAAATGTTGTAATAGTTCCCTCGAAACTTTCGGGTTACCGGACCCCGGGGCGCGGGGCCGTCAAACAGCCGACTTCAAGCAGTCGGGCAAAAACCAATAACCAGGTGATTCAACTTGAGCGCGGAAAATCATTCGGGAGGCGCGGCTGCCGCCCCGAATCAGCATAAAAATTTGAAAGCGGGTTCGCGCGCCACGCTCAAGTCCGTGGCCAAGGTGCTCGGGGTCAGTGCGACGACCGTGTCCAATGCCTTCAGCCGGCCCGATCAACTGTCGGCGGCATTGCGCGAGAAAATTCTCCGCAAGTCGCGCGCCATGGGATATTTCGGTCCCGACCCGGTCGGCAGGGCCTTGCGTACCCGGGAATTGCGCGAGGTCGGAGTCGTCTTCCCCCACGATCTCAGCTACGCGATGAGCGACCCCCTGACCGTGGAATTCCTGCGCGGCGTGGCCGACGAGCTCGACAGGCACCAGTTGACCCTGCAACTGATCCCCAAGATGGGGCGCAAGCAATTGCTCGAGGCCGCCTTTCAGACGACCGCCGACATGATGATCCTGCACACCGACATCGAGGCCGAGATCGTTCCCGAACTGATGTCGGGCAACAAACCCTTCGTACTCGTCGATGCCAGCCTGCCGGACCTGCCCTGCGTCGGTATTCGGGATCGCGATGGCGCCATGCTGGCCATGGCCCATGCATTGTCGAAGCGTCCGGATCGCCTGATCGTGCTGCATTTCCAGCTGGATCGCGAGGAAATGGAGTTCCTGACGAAAGAGCTGAACCCGCCTTACCGCTCCAGCGTCGGCGCCGACCGTGTCGCCGGTTACATGTCCGTGGCGCGCGGAGCGGGATTCGAACTCGACGAAATACTCTGGACCGAGATCGACGACCGCTACCCCGAGTCGACCGCCAGTCATCTGGAGACGATCAAGCGCTACCGGCTGAAGCCGGGCGAGCGTGTCGCGATCGTCGCGATGAGCGACCGAATCGCGCTCGACGCGATGCAATGCGTGCGCGAATGGACGGATAACGAGGTCGTGTCGATCGTCGGCTTCGACGATATACCGGCCGCCGCCGCGGCGGGTCTGACGACGGTTCGCCAGGACGTATTCGAGAAAGGAAGGCTCGCGGTGCGCGTATTGCTCGAGGATGCGCCCGCCGTGCGTCTGCCCGTCGAGCTCGTGGTGCGCGACACATGAGCGGAATCGGTTTCGCAATCATCGAGCTACCGGCGAAACCCCGTCGGCAAACGAGGCGTTAATGGCCAGGCAGACGAAAGCGAGCGTCGCGCCGAGCCCGACCCTGGATGCGGCCAGCATGGACGCCATCACGAATGGCCGTTACACGGATATATTCGGGGTGCTCGGCCTGCATGAAAATCCGGCGGGCAAGGGTCTCGTGGTGCGCGCCTTTTTACCGGACGCGCAAACCGTCGAACTGCTCGACAGCGACGGCCGCAAGATCGCCGTGCTGGAACGCGTGCACCCGGCCGGCCTGTTCGAAAAGATTCTGCCCCGGCGCACCAATCGTTTCGCATACCGGTTTCTGGTCGACAGCGCCGCGGCCGTCGAGGATGCCTACCGCTTTGCGAGCCAGTTGCGCAGTGAAGACCTCTACCTGTTCGCCGAGGGTACCGGCGAGTACGTCTATCGCTGGATGGGCGCCAATGCGCTCGAAATCGACGCTGTCGAAGGTGCGCATTTCGTGGTCTGGGCGCCGTCGGCGAGGCGCGTGTCGGTAGTCGGCGAATTCAACGGCTGGGACGGCCGCCGGCACGCGATGCGCAATCATCCGGGATCGGGAGTCTGGGAGATTTTCATTCCCGCGGTGGCCGAATTCGCGCTCTACAAGTACGAAATCGTCGCCGCGGACGGCAGACTGCTGCCGCTCAAGGCCGATCCCTATGCGCGCTCGATGCAGCACGCGCCGGACACCGCGTCGCGCGTGGTACTCGACGACAGCTTCGACTGGCAGGATGGCGAATGGATGGAAGCGCGCGCGGGAATCGACTATCGCGAGCGGCCGATCAGTATTTACGAGGTTCATGCCGGCTCCTGGCGGCGCAAGGCGGAACAGGGCAATCGCTACCTGAGCTACCTGGAACTGGCCGACGAACTGATCCCCTACGTAATCGACATGGGATACACCCACGTCCAGCTGATGCCGATCAGCGAGTATCCTTTCGACGGTTCCTGGGGTTATCAGCCGATCGGCATGTATGCGCCGACGATTCGCTTCGGCACGCCGCGCGAGTTCCGTCATTTCGTCGATCGTTGTCATCAGCAGGGGATCGGCGTGCTGCTCGACTGGGTGCCCGGGCATTTTCCGACCGATCCGCACGGGCTCGGCCGCTTCGACGGCAGTTGCCTCTACGAGCACGACGATCCGCGGCGCGGGTTTCATCCCGACTGGAATACGCTGATCTATAATTACGGCCGTAACGAAGTAAAGTGCTTCCTGATCGGCAACGCCAATTACTGGCTGGAAGAGTTTCACATCGACGGCCTAAGGGTAGACGCCGTGGCCTCGATGCTATACCTCGACTACAGCCGAGGAGAGGGCGAGTGGCTGCCGAACGTGCACGGCGGCCGTGAAAACCTGGAAGCCATCGCCTTGTTGCGGGAAGTCAACAGCCGCGTGCACCGCAGGCATCCCGGGGTGTTGATGATCGCCGAGGAGTCCACGGCCTGGCCCGGGGTATCGGAGCCGGTATACAACGGCGGCCTCGGTTTCGGTTTCAAGTGGAACATGGGCTGGATGAACGACAGCCTGAAATACATGGAGAAAGACCCGATCTACCGGCAGTATCACGGCAACGACATGGCCTTCAGCATTCACTACGCCTGGAGCGAGAAATACATCCTGCCTTTGTCCCACGACGAGGTCGTGCACGGCAAGCGCTCGCTGATCGACAAGATGCCCGGCGACGAGTGGCAGCAGTTCGCCAACCTGCGCGCCTACCTCGGTTTCATGTGGGCGCATCCGGGCAAGAAACTGCTATTCATGGGCAGTGAAATCGCGCAACGCCGCGAATGGAACCACGACCGTTCGCTCGACTGGCATCTGCTCGAATACGCGCTGCATGCCGGCGTTCAACAACTGGTGCGCGATCTCAACCGCCTGTACACGAAGACTCCTGCGCTGTACCAGCTCGATGCCTCGCCGGCTGGATTCGAATGGCTGCAGGTGGATGCGGGCGGCCAATCGGTGTTCGCATGGCTTCGCAAGGGTCACCAAGGCGAGCTCACGGTAGTCTCGATTACCAACCTGACGCCGCGAACCTGGCACGACTATCGCGTCGGGGTGCCGTTGGCGGGCCGTTACCGCGAATGCCTCAACACCGACGCCGATTGTTACGGCGGCAGCGGGCAGGGAAATCTCGGCGGCGCGACAGCCGAAGCGCAGGCTTGTGACGGCCAGCCGGCCTCGATGAGTATCACGCTGCCGCCGCTGGCAACGGTTTATTTCGAGTACGACGAATAAATGTCCGGCGCGGAGATTATCGTGGAAACCGGGGCGGATTATCCCCTCGGCGCCGTATTCGACGGCGAGGGCACCAATTTCGCGCTGTTTTCGGAATACGCGGAGCGCGTCGAGCTGTGCGTTTTCGATTCCACCGGCAGTCGAGAGACCGCGCGCGTCGATCTGCCCGCGAAAACCCATGACGTCTGGCACGGTTATCTTCCCCGGGTAGAGCCCGGTACTGTCTACGGTTATCGTGTACACGGCCCTTTCGAACCGCACGCGGGACACCGCTTCAACCCGCACAAGCTGCTGCTCGATCCTTACGCGCGGGAACTGGCGGGTGAATTCACCTGGCACGAATCGCATTACGCCTTCGATCGGGGCAGCAAGGCGCAGGATCTCGAAATCGATCGCAGCGACAATGCCGATTACATGCCGAAGGCGGTGGTCGCCGACCGTGACCTGCGCGCCGCCCGCGCGAAAAGAGTTTTGACCCCGTGGCACGAAACGGTGATCTACGAGGCCCATGTGCGCGGCTTTACGATGCTGCACCCGCAGGTGCCCCGGGCCTTGCGCGGTACCTTCACTGGGCTGTCGCAGCCCGCGGTGATCGATTACATCAAGTCGCTCGGGGTAACCAGCGTCGAATTGCTGCCGGTGCAAGGCTTTATCGACGAAGACTTCCTGGCGCAAAAAGGGTTACGAAATTACTGGGGTTACAATACCCTGAATTTCTTCGCTCCCCATTCGGCCTATTGCGCGGGCGGCGGCGCCGCCGAGTTTCGCGAATGCGTCGATCGCTTCCACGATGCCGGGCTCGAGATCATTCTCGACGTGGTTTACAACCATACCGCCGAGGGCAATCATCTCGGACCGACCCTGAGCTTCCGCGGCATCGACAACCAGTCTTATTATCGCCTGATGCCGATCGACCAGCGGTTTTACGTCAATGACAGCGGCTGCGGCAATACGCTCGACATCAGTCATCCGCGTGTCATGCAGCTGGTGCTCGACAGCCTGCGCTACTGGACCGGCGAGCTGGGCGTCGACGGTTTCCGCTTCGACCTGGCGCCGGTACTCGGGCGCGACGAACGCGGCTATCATATCGACGCGCCGTTTTTCCGCGCGCTCGCCCAGGACCCCGTACTGGCCGGCTGCAAGTTGATCGCGGAGCCCTGGGATCTCGGACCCGACGGTTACCTGCTCGGGCAGTTTCCCACCGGGTTCGCGGAGTGGAACGATCGTTTCCGCGATAACCTGCGGCGTTTCTGGCGCGGCGACGAGGGTCAATTGCCGGAACTCGCGCGCCGCCTGCACGGATCGGGAGACATTTTCGAACATCGCAATCGCAAGCCCTACGCGAGCATCAACTTCGTCACCAGTCACGATGGCTTCACGCTGCGCGACCTGGTCAGTTACGAGCAACGGGACAACCGCGCCAACCTCGAAGACAATAACGACGGCCACCGCGAAAACCTGAGCGCCAATTACGGCGTCGAGGGACCGACGGACGATGCCGAAATCGATAGCCTGCGCTGGCGGCAGCAGCGCAACTTTCTCGCCTCGCTGATCCTCGCGCAGGGCGTGCCGATGCTGCAGGCCGGCGACGAGCTGGGGCGCAGTCAGCAGGGCAACAACAACGCTTATTGCCAGGATAACCCGATCAGCTGGATCGACTGGGGGGCGGTCGGTGACGAGGCCAGGACGCTGACCGAATTTACCCGCGCGCTGCTCGAACTGCGGCGCGAATACCGGGTGCTGCAGGCCGACGAGTTCCGCCACGACGCCGAGGATCCGGACGACGACAGCATTCGCTGGATCAACAGCGACGGCAAGGCGATGCGCGAGGTGCATTGGCACGAGCGCGACAACCGCGTGCTCGGCTACCTGCTGAGGGAGTACGAAAACGGCGGCGACGTGCGCCGCCTGCTGGTGCTGTTCAATGCCTCGGCCGAGACGCAGGACTTCGAATTGCCGGTCTACGACGGCGGCTGGCGACTGATCGTCGACAGCGTCGAACCCGGCAGGGCGAGACTGTCCGAACCCCGCGAGGTCGAATC
>JASFKL010000262.1:0-5856 GCA_050118655.1 Gammaproteobacteria bacterium
CCAGGAAGCCGACACCGCGAGCGCAGAAAACACGCTGCTGGCGGCCGAGGAAACCGGGGTCGATTACGTCGCGCTGAGTGCGAATTCCAAGAAACTGATCAATACCGTGCTCTCCGTGGTCGCGGCTCTCGGCCTGTGGGCCATCTGGTCGACCGTAATGCCGGCGTTTCGTATTCTCAACGATATATCCCTGTGGCGTTACAGCGCCAGGGTGGACGGTGCCGAACAGCTGCTGCCGGTAACCCTGGGCGATGCGATGCTCGGCCTGCTGATCGTCGTCTTCGGCTGGATCGCCGCGCGCCAGCTGCCGTCGCTGATCGAAATCGTACTGCTGACACGCCTCGATATCACAGCCGGCGGCCGCTACGCGGTTTCGAAACTGACCCAGTACACGATCATCGCGGTCGGCATCGTGATGGTGTTCAGTGTCCTCGGCGGCAGCTGGTCGCAGATCCAGTGGCTGGTCGCGGCCCTCGGCGTCGGTATCGGTTTCGGCCTGCAGGAAATCGTCGCCAATTTCATCTGCGGGCTGATCCTGTTGTTCGAGCGACCGATTCGTATCGGCGACGTGGTTACCGTCGGCGAAACCTCGGGCGTGGTCACGCGCATTCGCATTCGTTCGACGACGATTCGCAACTGGGACCAGAAGGAACTGATCGTACCCAACAAGGAATTCATCACCGGCCGGCTGCTGAACTGGACGCTATCCGATCCCATGGCGCGTATCGTCGCCCGGGTGGGCATCGCCTACGGCAGCGATGTCGGCCTGGCGATGAAACTGGTGCGCGAAGCGGTCGCGGAGCACGGGCGCGTGCTCGAGGAACCGGAACCGCTGGTAACCTTCGAGGATTTCGGCGACAGCGCGCTCGTCATCGCGCTGCGCTGTTACATCGAGTCGATGGATTCCCGCCTGCAAATTCACAGCGAACTGAACGAGGCGATCAATCGCAAATTCACCGAGGCCGGCATCGTGATCGCGTTTCCGCAGCGCGATATCCATCTCGATACCACGCAACCGCTCGATATCCGCCTGCACCGGGGACAGCCCGACGCCGGTTGATCGCGTATCAGCCGGTCTCCCGAAGCATTGCGACCCAGCCTTCCCAGGCCCCGATGCGCTCGGCGATCATCGCGTAGCCGTCGTCGCCGGGGTGCACGCGATCGCCCGCGGCAAGCGCTGCATGATAGCGGGGGCTGTCGACGAACTCCGGAAACAGGCGCAGGTAGGGCAGGCCGAGCTCGGCGCCGAGCTCGGCGTAGGCAGCGTCGTAGCGCGCAATCTCGGCATTGTGCATTTCCCAGCAGGCCACCGAGGTCTGCATCGGATTCACGGACTCGTCGAGCGGCGTCGGTCCTATCCACAGGACTTCCGAAACCGCCTTCGCCGAGGTCAGCAGCGCACGCGCAGTGGCGACCGACTCCTCGAGTGCGAGCTGCGGGCCCCGGCCGTCGGCGTGCGCGGCATCATTGAAGCCGAAGGCGAAAACCAGCAGGCCCGGAGAATTGCGACTTCGGGCCCCGGCCTCGGCGCGCCAGCGTGCGGCGATTTGCGCCGAGGTGTCGCCGTTGACGCCGAGATTATAGGCCGCGACGCTGTATTCGCCGCAGGTCAGGCCGCGACACAGCCGTCCCGGCCAGCCGAGTCCCCGGCTATCGTTGCAGCCCAGCGTGATACTGTCGCCGAAACAGAAAATGCGTTCGTATTTCATCGGGATCCCGGTTGCCGCGACCTACGGATTGTAAAAGCGCGCGCCGCCGAATGACAGCCTGCGATAATTTTATCGCGGGCTTGATCCAGGTCTATATCGGGCCGGCCGCGGATGGTAGATTACGTCCTGTGTCGGAACTTAAACGGTTTACGGTGAAACTAAGCAGGATGAAAAAGATTTTATCGCTTGGAGCCATGCTTTTCGCCGCGGGTTGCGTCAGCGGGCCGCCGGAACCGATTGCAATGGAATTGCACGAGAATCCCTCCCTGACGCGGGTGAGACTGGATATCGATTCCTACATCGGCCGCGATGTGCGCTGGGGCGGGGTAATCAGCAAGATCGAAAACCGGGCCGACAAGACCTGGGTAGAAATCGTCCAGCTGGAATTGCGCGGCGACGGCAGCCCGATCTCCGGCGGTAGCAGCGACGGGCGGTTTATCGCCAGTTTCGATCGCTTTCTCGACCCGGTGGTTTACGAGGTCGGCCGCCGTCTGACCGTGGTCGGCGCGATCGACAGCGCCGTTCAGCGCCCCATCGGCGACTACGATTACCTGTTCCCGGTAGTCGCGGTGCAGGGCTCCTACCTGTGGAAGGCGGTCGAGTACGCGCCGGCGCCCGTCTACCCGGCACCCTGGTGGTATTACGACCCCTGGTATCCGTATCCCTATCCCTGGCCGTATCACCGGCATCCGTATTACCGCTGACGGCCGGGGTCGCGCGCCGGCACAGGCGGGTTGAGTTCAGCGAGGTTTGCCGAGGCTGTACCAGAGCCGGCTCGGCGAATCCGGTGAACCGCGTTCTATCCACAGCAGGTGTAAGCCGCCGTCCGCATCGAGCGCGATGGACGGGCTCGTCTGCTCGCCCGGGCCGCTGGCCGGCGGCGGCGAAAAATCCGCTCCCCAGTTCAGACCCTCGCCGTAAGCGCTGAGCCAGATGTCCGCATCGCCGCGCCGGTAATCGTCCCAGGCGACGATGAATTCGCCGGCCGGGTTGCCGGCCACGGCGGGATTGTAATGCGGCAGCAGGTCGCCCTCTTTGCCCTGTACCTTTTCATTTGGACCGAAGATATCGCCGGAGCCGAGGGACGCGAATATGCCGTAGCCCCCGCTGCGGCGCTTGTCCATCCATGCGGCGAGAATTTCATCGGCCGCATAAGATGCCATCACCACGCGGGTCGCGCCGCTGCCCTTGTCGTAAATATTGCGTGCGGAATAATATTCGTTCAGCTCGAAAGGCTCGCCGAAACCCAGCGGATCGAGGGACGAGTGGCTGGCCAGGATGCGCGTGTGACCGGCGCGGCGGTCTTCCCAGGCGATCGATATACCAGCCTCGTTGACCGCGAGCGCCGGGTATTGTACCGGCGTCGGGACGCCGCCGCGCTCGACCGGTACGGTGGATTCGACTGCCAGCGCGCCGTCGCCGGCGGAGCCGAGCGCGGCTACCCTGATGAACCACGCACCGCCGCGCCGTTCCCGCCAGGAGACGAAGATGCGATCCTCGTAGACGGCGACGCCGGCATGCGAGGAGGCTCTCGGGGCCAGCTGCAGGGGGCGGCCGATTCCGTTAGCGTCGATCAGCGCGGCCAGCACCGCGCCGTCCTGCTCCCAGGCAAGCACGAAACGATCCCCGCTATAGCTCGCAATCGACGGCTCCCAGGCTTCTCCGCCCTCACTGACTTTTATCGCTGCTTCGAAGCGTTTCGACGCGACCGGTTTGAGCACCGCGTAAACCTGAGGGCTGCCGTCACGGTTATCCTCCCAGACCGCCGCGATCGAGCTACCGGAAATCGCAATGTGCTTGCGCCCGGCACCGTCGAGATGCTGGTACATTCCCGCCTCGGGTTCGCCGGTCACGGCAATGCGCGGTTCGAAATTCCAGCTTTCGGCGGCTGTCGCCATGCCTGCCGCCAGCCACAGCCCGAACGCCGCCGGCAATGCCTTCACGGTTTGGCCAGAAATTCTGCCAGCGACATGCTGAGGTAATAGCCTTCGGCCACATAGTCGCCGTAATGCTGCATCAGGGCGATATCCTGAAAGCCGGCCTTGCTGAACAGGGGCTTCTGCTCGGCCGAGAAAAACACGAAGGTCGGGGTGCCGAGGATGCGGTTACGCGCCGCGAATTGCATCTCGGTGATGCGTTCGCCACTGGCGAGCGTAATGCGTTCCGCGCTCTCGGTATCCACGTAGGCGAGCACGAAATCTTTGTTCAAGCGATTCCTGAGCCCGGCATCGGTGAACACCTCGGCGTGCATCTTGCGGCAAGTGGTGCAACCGTAGCGACCGAAGTAAAGCAGCATCGGTTTATGTTCCGTGCCGGCGAGCCGCGTGGCCTCGGTGAGCGGTAAAAAATCATAGCCTTCGGGCGGAGCGGCCAAAAGCGCTCCGGCCGACGAAGCCAGGATCAGAAACAGTGTAGATATCGCCCGAACCCGGGCCAGCCTGAGCATCTGAATTCTCGTCCTCGAACGTTTAACGACAGACATCGATATATATATGATTCCGGCGGCCGGCGCAAAATCCTCCAGGGCTATTGCGCCGCCTTGAACTCCTGGAATTTCAACCATTGTAAAAATTCACGGTATTCCGCCGACGCCTTACCCTCTGTCCTGAGTTTTTGCCATTGCTTGAATTGCTCGAACTCGGCTCGCTCGTCTATCGCGGGAGAACCCGTGTCCGACGCGGTCGATTTCGCCGGCTCGTCATCGGTACTCCATTTCAACACCGTTTCGCCATTTTCGTCGGCGAATATCCCGGGTCCTCGCATGTCGTCCCGCTCGCTCCGGGTTTCGTCCAGTTGCCCGAGGCTGGCGGAACTGCAACCGGCCGCGCCCGCGAGAATCAGCAGGACGAGTAGTATCGGCCCGAAAACCTCGTTCTTCGCCAGGCCGCCGGGCACTAGAATTTTACTCTGGCGCCGCCCACGAGGGCGCTGACGTTATCCTCGCCCGGTACGTCGTCGAGGCTCTCGACCCGGTAGGAAGCATAGGTCTGGATACCCTGCATGACGTCGAGCACCCACGCCAGGCTGAAGGAACTGGCGTCGCCGGCCGCGCGGTCGCGGGTTTCCGACCAGTCGAAACCGTAAGCCGAGTCGCCGTCGCGGAATCCGACCTTGAAGTAAATATTGCTGGGATCGCCGGTGCTGTCGTCACTCGCCACAGAGCCGGTCAGACTCAGTCCGCTGTCGGCAAGCCAGCTCGCCGAGATCGCGTGCCCGGAAGCCTCGTTGCCGCTGTCGTTCGCGTCCCAGAGACCGGCCCTGAGTTGCAGATTGTCCTTGACGTAGGTCACCGATATTTCGACCTTGTCGCCGTTGCCGATGCTGCCGGCAAAAGCGAGATCGCCCAGCGCGGCGTCGTAGCGAATGTTGTCGCTGCGCCCGAGTCCGTCGTAGGCCGAACGGGCATCTGCCACGGTGACGCCCGAAGTCCCGTATTCCATCGATCCGAGCAGATCGGCGGAGGACCCCACGTACTGGATGACCGTGGTGCCGGATTGATCGGCCTCGGTGGTGCCGTCGGCCGCGCCGGAGCCCTGGCCCAGGGTAACCTTGCCGAAATCGCCTTTCAGCCAGACAGTCGCAAACCTGAGTGAAAAATAATCGCCGCCACCGACGTTGCCGCCGATACCGTCGCTGTCCAGGGTGGCCGCGGTTATTTCACTCGAGGGATTGCTTTGCAACTGGTTTTCGTAAAGCAGCCCGGCCGTCATGCCGTTATCGAGCTGTCCCTCGCCCTCGATCCGCCAGCGCGTGCCGCTTACCGAGTTATCGGCATGTACGAGACCGCTTTCCTCGCCGTTGTCGACGTCCATGATCAGCCGGTTGACTTGCCCCGAAATCGAAAATTCGACCGCATCGGCATTCCCCGAAAGCGATAATCCGGCGGCCAGCAACGGCAGCGAAAGACTCTTGTACAGAGTTGATCTAGTATCCATCCCTCGGTTCCCCCTGGATCTTGATTGTCGGATCCGCCAATTCAACCACAAGTTAAGGTTTTCCGCGATACGATGCGGTACCGAGCGCCGCGATGTGTTCGGGCCCGATGCCGCAGCAGCCGCCGACGATTCCGACCCCGGCATCTCGCCAGCGGCGCGCCGCGGCCGCGAATTCGTCGATGCTGCACACGCTGTCGAACTGCATCCGCAGG
>JASFKL010000263.1:0-5811 GCA_050118655.1 Gammaproteobacteria bacterium
GCGTACCAGGAAATCCAGCATTTCCGCGAACAGATGGCGATCCTGCGACCGCAGCTTCGCGAGCCCACCGAGCGCATGGTTATCGTCTCGTTCGTCTACACCTACCTGCCGCTCGATCAGCCGAAACTGGACCGCTTCGAAGCCTTCCTCGAGCGTCCGGTCACCAGACGCTTCAACCGTGCCGTGGCCAGGGGCCTGGGCAGCGGGCTCGGCAGGTCGATCGATCGGTGGGCGCAGGCACTGGCGCAAATCTTCGCCAACAAGGAACAGCAAATCTGAGGTTTGACCGGCAGCCAGGGGCGGCTGCACGTTCGCCCGCGATCCGCTTCGGGTTTATACTGCCTCGACTGCCAACGACAGGGAACATCGATTCCCGTTCCGACATCAGGAGGCTCACGATGAAACCTCGATACCTCGGATTTACCCTCGCCGCGCTGCTGATCTGGCTGACCGGCTTCCCGGCCCTCGCCTACCACCAGATCGCCGGCGGGCCGATCCTCGTCAACGGTCAGGAACTGACTTCCGAACAGGGCCAGGGGCTGATGCAGCTCTACGGGCCGATCCCGGCCGGCGAATACTGGTATGACCGCTTTTCCGGCCTGTGGGGCCCGGCGGGCGGGCCGAGCACCGGGCAGATCCTGCCCAACCTCGATCTCGGCGGGCGCCTGCAGGCCGATGCCTCGGGCGTCGGCACCGGCGTGTTCGTCAACGGCCGCGAACTGCATCCGATCGAAGTACAGCGCCTGCTGCAGCTTTACGGCAGCGTGGTCCCGGGACGCTACTGGCTGAATGCGCAGATGGTAGGCGGCTTCGAAGGCGAACCGGCGAGCTTCGACCTGAACGCCGCCGCGGCCGCGACCGGCGGCTACGGGGGAGGTTACGGCAACAGCGGCGGCTACGGCGGCGGCCAGGGTTCGGGTTACAACCGCAATACCATCGGTGGCGGCCTGATGAGCGACGGCGGCTGTTCAGGCTACCTGCATCCGGGCGGAGCCACCGTGATGATCGGGGATTGCTGAGCCGGATTCGCGGATCCCGCGTTCGAGGACCCGGGCGCGGATGCTGGAGGGACAGCGAAACACGGGCGCCTGCAAGGCGTGACTTCAGGCCGAAGCGGTTTGCCGGGTCACCTGCCTGACCGCGTCGTAGACCAGTCGCGACAGGTCCGAGCGCGGGTTGTTGCGGCGCTCGATCAACACTACCCGGCGACTGATCGGCGGTTCGCCGAACGGCATACTGACGACCGCGCCCTCGGCGACGTGGCGCAGCCTGCCGGCCGGCACCATGCCGGCGCCGAGTCCCGCGCGCGCCATGCCGACCACGGCTTCCGACGAGTCGAGTTCCATCGCCTCTTCGACGACGATTTGCCCGGCGCGCAGCGCGCGATCGATGACCTTGCCCATGCCGGCGTTGCGATTGAGGCGTATGAAGGGATAACGGGCCAGCGTCTCGCGCCAGCTGGTCGTGGGACAATCCGGCGGCGCGACCAGTAGCATCGACTCCCTGGTAATCAGTAACGATCTCAATTCCGGGTCGGGCTCCGCCAGTTCGGTGATGATCGCCGCATCGAGTTCGCGCCGCCGCACCCGGCTGGCGAGCGCGTCCGAGAGGCCCTCTTCCATGCGCACGACGACCGCCGGATGCGAGGCCCTGAGGCTCGCCAGCGCTTCCGGGATCAGGTCGCTGGAGACGCCGCTGACGCAGCCGAGCATCAGCCTGCCGCCGATCTCCCCCGGCGAGCGCGCCTGCACGGACAGCGTATCGAAGCGCGTCAACAGGTCGCGGCCCTGCTCGACCAGCGCCTGGCCGTGAGTATTGAGGCGCGGCGGCCGCGTGGCGCGGTCGAACAGCGCCACGCCGAGATCGTCCTCGAGATCGCGCATCTGGTGGCTGACCGCGGACGGGGTCAGGAAGAGTTTGTCCGCGGCCGTGGCGAAGCTTTGCGTATCGGCGATGGCGACGAGCGTGCGCAAGTGTGCGAGCTGCATAAGATGAATTTAATTCAATTTAATCCTGAAATTATATCGTTTTTATTCAATTTAAATCAATCATATACTCCTCGCCACTCGAATCACGAATGCTAGAAGGAGCAGAAAAATGTCGGACACGATACTCGTCGCGATCATGATTACCGCGATTCTCGGCGCCAACCTGCAATACCTCGTTTAGCGCCTGGCGCGGCGGCGGATCAGCAATATCCAGAGTACGGCGGCCGCGGCCGCCAGCGCGAAACCCGCGTACCAGCCAAACAACGGCAGAATACCGGCCATCTCGTCGAATTCCCGACGTCCCGCGGGGGTAAACCGGCCCCAGGCGCCGAAACCCAGCGCGAGCGCGGCGGTAACCGTGACGATAATCGCCGCGGCCTTCACGCGTGGGTTACCGCCCGGTGACCGCGAGGCCCGGCGGACGGCGGCTTTCGAATCCCGGATTTCATCCCGCCGCCGACAGGCGCGCCGATTTGGCGACTTCTTCGAGTATCCAGTCGCGAAAGGCCGCGACTCGGGGATGGCGCAGCCGGCTCGGCGCGTAAGCCAGGTAATAAGCCACATCCAGCCCGGTGCGCAAGCCGATATCGAACAGCCTGACGAGGCGCCCGGCCTCGAGATCGGCCTCGACCAGCACGTTGCTGACCAGCGCGATGCCGTGCCCGTCGAGCGCGGCCTGGATCGCCATGCTTTCCATGTTGTAACGCAGTCCGCGCTCGGGATCGACGCCCTCGACCTCGGCCGCCTGCAGCCACATCGCCCAGTCGAGCGGCGCCGGGCCGGGCGAATCGTCGCGGTGCAGCAGCGTGTGACCGGCCAGGTCGGCGGGTACCTCTACCGGCTTGCGTTGCAGCAGGTTCGGGCTCGCCACGGGGATGAACTCCTCGTCCAGCAAGTAGTCGGCATCGAGCCCTTCCCAGTGGCCGGGACCGAAGCGAATGCCGAGATCGAACTCGTCGCGGCGCAGGTCGACGAGACGCTGGGTGGCGTCGAGCCGCACGTCGATCTCGGGGTGGCGGGCGTGAAACTCGTCCAGCCGCGGCACCAGCCAGCGGCTCGCGAACGAGTTGCAGCAAGTAATCATCAGCGCGCGGCCCTCCTCGAGCGCGGTGAAGGCGTCGACGGTTTCGGCCAGCCGGTCGAAGCCGTCGGTAAGGCCCGACAGCAACAGCCGGCCCTTCTCGGTCAGGGTAATGGCACGGTAACGGCGCTCGAACAGCGCCTGATCGAGGTAGTTTTCCAGCGCCTTGACCTGGTGTCCGACCGCGGCCGGGGTCACGTTCAACTCCGCCGCGGCATCGGTAAGACTTTCCAGCCGCCCGGCGGCCTCGAATGCGCGCAACGCGTTCAGGGGCGGCAGGCGGCGGCTTTTAATTTTAGTTTTACTAAATTTACTCAAAAGATTACTCGTTTGAAGAAATGGCCTCAGCTAACGATAATTCTGAGTCATACCCGGTATTTAAGCGAATCGGGATTCGGCATAAAACTTGAGGAATTCTACAATGATCAAGCCTTACTATCAAAACCTGATGCAGACCGTTTACAGCCTTCATTCCGACACGGTCGGGACTCACTACCCGCTCGGTGGGGACAGGGGAATCGTTGCCGCCACCTTACGACGCATGCGCGGCCTGCTCGCGGAATTCGACCGCCGGCGCAGGGCCGAGTACGAGAACCGCAAGGCGATCGCGCACCTGCGCGGACTCAGCGACGCGCAATTGAGCGATATCGGTATCGCGCGGCCGGATATCGAACGCGCGGTGCGCCTGGGCAAGGATTTCGTGTAGGCGGAAACACCGGGACGGGAGGGGTTACTCTCTCCCTGACCTGCTCAGTCCTCCCGGCCCGGTTTCTTTTTTTCGAAAGGCCTAGCGGCGCAGGATCCAGACCAGCACCGACAGCACCAGGCTGAAGACGATCATCGACGTAATCGGCAGGTAGAAGGTGAAATTCTCCCGGCGGACGACGATATCCCCGGGAAGACGGCCGAACGGCAGGTTGCCGAGCCACGGCCAGGCGAGTCCGAGCAGGACGATCGCGATCCCGACGATGATCAACCCCTTTTGCATGCCGCCTCGACAGAGTTCAACCGGACGCCGATCATGATACCGGCAATCCCGGTGTCGGGATATGACGTCTGTCAGTCCCCCGGCCCCGGGTTAGTGCGATAACCCGCTCGCGGAGCCGGCGCGGGCTCAGGCGCGCGTCGCCGCGACGCAATAAGCGCGGTTGTCGAAGCCCAGGCTGCCGTCATCGCGGCGACAGGCTTCGAGTTCCCGTTCGAGGACCCCCACAGCGCGTTCGAGTTCTGGCTCGTCGATACTCGCGAGCGACTCGCGCAGCAGGTTCGAAACCTCGCGCCGGTGGGCCAGGTATTCCTGCGCCGAGGCGTAGTCGTAATGGACGTTTACCGGTTTACGGGTAATCTGTTCGAAACCCGCCGCCTGCAGGGCGGCGAGCAACGGCGCAGCGGCGGCCAGCGCGAACGCGGTGCCGGCCCCCTCAGGCGGCGGCGGCAAACCCAGTTCCCGGTGCAGCACGCGCGCCGCGGTGCTGAGCGCCGGGACCTCGTCGGCGGCGGCCCAGACGCCGATCGCGAGGCGCGCACCCGGCTTCAGCGCACCGTGGATAGCGCGCAGGGTTCGTTGCAGATCGTCGACGAACATCAACCCCCAGCGGCACAACGCGGCGTCGAACGAGGCCGTGTCGAGGTCGAGCGCGTTGGCGTCCATGAGCCGGAAGTCGATATTTTCGAGCCCGGCGCCGGCTGCCCGCTGCGCGGCGAACTCGAGCATCGCCGGCGACAGGTCGACGCCCGTGACTCGCCCCGCGGCGCCCACGCGCCGCGCCGCCGACAGGGCCGGCTCGCCGATTCCGGTGGCGATGTCGAGCACTCGCTGACCCGGTTCGAGCCCGGCGCTATCGAGCATGCACGCGGTGAGTTCCGCGGCGCCCCGTTCGATCAACGGGAACCATTTCTCCCAGGCCTGCGCGTAATCTGCCATTGCCTCGCTCTCCTCGAGATCCGCCCGGCTCGTCGCCGGATAATGCGGGCACGATGATAACATCCTCGCCCTGCATCCGGCCGACCGTGATCGCGGTCCCGCTGAAAGCCGATCATGCTGCCGATGGACCGGCGTTGTTGGCGTTGATCGGTCAGCGACAGTTTTCGCTCCAGCCGCCTGTCCGCCCGAGTTGCAACGCCGGGATTTCTCCATTAACTTGCATACTTATCCGGGCCGGGCGGTGAATTCCCTCCCGCCGGACTCGAAAACGCAGGGGGAACCGTAAATGAGAATGGGATTGATCGCGCTGGCGCTGGCGGCCTCGTACGCGGCCGCGCTGGCCTCGAATTCGCCTTACCGGGGCGAGGAAAACCGGGAAATCGAGGCCCTGAACGCCCCTCAGGTCGACGGCTTGCTGCGCGGTGACGGCACGGGCTTCGCCCGGACCGCGGAACTCGATCACTATCCCGGGCCCCGACACGTACTCGGCCTGGCAACGGAACTGGAACTCGGCGATTCCCGGATCGCGCGGAGCGAGGCGATATTCGAGCACATGCAAAGCGAGGCCATGCGTCTCGGCCGGCTGCTGGTCGAAGGCGAGCAAATGCTCGACCGCCTGTTCCGGGAGGCGACCGTGAGCGCCGAAACCCTGGCCGACCGGTTATCGGCGCTGGCTGAGACCCGCACGCGTCTGCGGGGCATTCACCTGCAGGCGCACCTGGAACAACGCGAATTGCTCACCCCGCAACAGTTAAATCGTTACGGCCTCGAACGGGATTATCTCGCCGGCCGCGAGCATGCCGGCGGGCATCCGCAGT
>JASFKL010000264.1:0-5805 GCA_050118655.1 Gammaproteobacteria bacterium
CGCGGAGAGCCTGGGCAATCCATCGTCGGCCGCGCGCGCGCTGGCCGGCGGCGCGAACAATATCGAGCGTATCGACCGGCTGGTTCAGGCCCTCGCCGCAGCCAGGGGACGGCAACTCGACGAGGTGGATCGAATCGTGACCCGGGTCGACGCCTGGCTGCAAAGAAACCGCGGGGCCTGACGCCTGAGTTTGTCGTCGGGGCGAACCGGTACGTCCGTGAATTCGGGTCGCCGGCAACTGATCGCCGCGGACAACAGGCCTTTTCAGGGATTCGCGCAAAGCGGGGCGGTCAGCAGCACCGAGGTGCCCCCGGGCGAGGACTGGATCTCGATTCCCGCGCCCAGCAGTTTCAGTCGCTCGGTTATCGCGAATAACCCGTAACCGCCTTCGGCGGAGCGGCGAGTGCCCACGGTGCCGATATCGAAGCCGCGGCCATTGTCGACGACGGAGAGTTGTACGCTATCGGGATTTTGATGCCAGGTGAGGACGACCTCGTCGGCCCGCGCATGCTTGAAGATATTATTGAATAGCTCGCGGACCGATTGGAACATGACGATTTTCAGCTCCTCGGAAAGATCGATTGCGCCGATCTCGTTGCTGATCCTGACCTCGGCACCGGATTTCTGCCGATACTGGTCAGCCAGCCACTCGATGGCGGCCCTCAAACCGAGTTCATAGAGCACCGGCGGGCTGATTTCGAATATCAGCGAGCGGGTTTCCTTCAACGAGCTGCCGAGTAGCTCGTTGATTTCTTCGATCTGCGCGCTCATCTTCGCGGAGTTCGCGGAGGATTGCAGCTTCGCCAGCCCCATGCGCGCCAGCACCAGTCTTTGCACGGTGCCATCGTGGAGCTCCGAGGCGATGCGCCGGCGTTCGCTTTCCTCGGCCAGCGAAATCTGGCTGGCGAGAGATTGCAGCTCGAGCTGATAGGCTTCGAGTGCGGCCGCGGCCTCGACTTCGATACTGATGTCCTGAACGTATACCAGCACCTGCGACCAGTCGTTGCTGTCGGTAGCGATCAACTCGCAATCGCGGATGATCGGAAATGCCTCGCCGCTCTCCCGCAGGGTCGTCCCCCGATACCTGACCCGGGTCAGACCCCGGCTAAAGCCGTCCAGCACCTCGATCAACGCCAGGCGCTGGTCTTCGGTCAGATCGTATGCGGACATATAATCACGACCCATGGAGTCGTCGTAGCCGAATATTTTCATCGCCTCGAGGTTGGTATTGAGGATGTTGTGTACGTCGGTTCGTCTGCGGATCAATTGCGGATTGTCGATCAAATGACGGCGCAGATCCGTCACTCCCCGGCTTCGAAGTTCGTCGACCAGTGCCTTGCCGGCCGACCAGTCGGATTCGAACAACGCAACCGGCGCGGATTCGAACAGACGACGGAAACGGGCTTCGCTCGCGCGCAGCGCCTGTTCTGCATTGTGGCGTTCGGTTACATCGGCAGCCGAGTAACCGATTGCGATCATTTCATCGTTTTCGTCGAATACCGGAAACCGGGTAACCACGACCCGGCGCGGCTCCGTAACAACCGTGCGCGGCGTATCCTGTTCGACCGTGATCGGTACCGATTTCTCCCAGACCTGGTCTTCGAGATCCTTTTCCATTCGCAGATAATCTTCATCGTAGTCGAATATCTGGCTGGCCTGTTTGCCGATCACCTGTCGAGCGGATTTGTTGGTCCAGACTTCGTATTGCTTGTTGACGTAGAGTATTTTCCCGGTTCGGTCCTTCAGGAAAGTGACATCGGGGATCTTATCGAGGATCAGCCGGTAGCGCAGTTCGTTTTGTTCGGCCTGTTTGCGCTCGCTGATGTCGAAAATCATGCCGACTATCTGCGTTACGTTGCCGCTGGCATCACGGTCGGTTGCGATGCCGCGGCTCAACACCCACACGTAGCTGCCGTCGCGGCGCTTCAGCCTGCTTTCACATTCGAAAAATCGAGAACCGCCGATGACATGTTCGAGATAGGCTTGTTGCAGTTTGCCGTAGTCATCGGGATGAACGTTGTCCTTTTCCCAGTCGGAATCGGTTTCCAGGTATTCCGCTTGGTAACCGAGGAAGGACTGGAATCCTTCGCTGAAACCGTATCGGTCACGCTTCAGGTCGAACAACCAGCTGCCGCTGCTCAGGTGTTCGAGTACCCGGGCATCGAGTGACTTGTTGTTTCCGATGTCAGCCTCTCTGTCCAATGAGTGCACCGCTAACCTGGTCTGCCGTTAAGGCCGAATATCGTTATTATGGGGTTATTGATCGAGCCCGTCACCCACCCACATGCAGGCACTGCTCGACATCACGGCGGCGATAGCTTCGCCGATTTCGCCGTGCACATTGTCCTTGAGCAGATAGCCGCTGGCGCCGGCCTTGAGCATACCCCGCACGTAAATCGGGTTGGCATGAGCCGAAACGGCCAGAATACGGGTTTGCGGGAATTCGTCGAGCAGTTTTGCCGCCAGGTCGACCCCCGAGTCCTCGCCGAGAGATACGTCCAGCAAAACCAGATCGGGCTTGTGCATCGCGGCGCTTTCGAGAGCTGCGCTGCCGTTGGTTTCCGCGGCGACCACGCTGGCGAGACCGGTGGCTTCGACAATGGCGCGTAACTCCAGCAGCATACCTTCCTGATCGTCAACCAGCATTACTCTGTACACGGCTGGATCCTCCCGAATTCGCGGCCGGTCGGTCCGTGCCGCGGGTTAATGGTGCGCGAACAGGCCGCGATTGTTTCGCAACCGCAGGCATGCCGCGATTCAAGCGCTACCGCAGATAGAGACTGTTTGGCCGGTGCATTCAATCGTTCGATATCCTGATTACGGGTTGTTCTGCCCGGGGCGGAAATATCCGCGGGATCGCGATCCCGTATCCCTGTACGAAATCGACGCCGATATCCGACAGGCAATCGAGCACCGAGCGGTCTTCGACGAACTCGGCGATGATCATCTTGTCGGTGGCGTGACCGATTTCGCTGATCGAGGCGATGATTGCCCGGTTGAACGGATCGTTGACGATGTTCTGTGCGAAAAAGCCGTCGATTTTGATGAAATCGGCGGGAAAGTTTCGCAGGTAACGAAACGACGAGAATCCGCTGCCGAAATCGTCGAGCGCGAAATGACAGCCCAGTTCGCGCATGCTGTACATGAACGCCAGGGCCTGCTCGAGATTGGCAACCGCGGAGGACTCGGTAATCTCGAAACAGATCCGGTTTGCGGGAATCCGGCTCCCGGTCAGTAAATCGTGTATGGTTTTCAGGAAATTCGGATCGCCCATGGACTGCCCGGACAGGTTGATAAAACACAAGCCCAGCCCTTCGAGCGCTTCGGGATTGGCGGCCATGGTAGCCAGGACCTCGTTCACTACCCAGAAATCGAGGTCCGACGCCAGGTTGTAGCTTTCGGCCGCGGACAAGAAGCTGTCCGGCATGACGACCTCACCCTCGCTGTCCTGCATGCGCAGCAGGATTTCGTACCAGCATTTATCCCGGGGATGGCCCGGTACCGGAACGATTAACTGATACTCGAGGTAAAAACGCTTTTCACGCAGGGCGCGGGGGATTTCCATGGCGTAGTTCATTTCCTGGTTACGCCGGTGCAACAGGTCGTCGTGCCGATCGAAAACTTGCACGCGATTACGCCCGTATTCCTTGGCCGCGTAGGAAGCTCTCTCGGCTACCCGCATCAAGTCCTCGATCGAGTCGAGATCTCCGGCGGTGGTGGCCATACCGATACTGGCGCTGAGTTGAAGTTGATTGCCGCGAAAATGGAAATGTCCGTGCTTGATGGATTTACAGATCAGCTGCGAGGTACGCATCGCGGTTTTCTCGTTGGAATCGACCAGCAATATCGCGAATTCGTCGCCACCGATACGCGCGAGCGAATCGCCGCGACGGATCATGCGCCATAAAAGCCTGGCGACCTGGCGCAGAATTTCGTCGCCCGCGCGGTGGCCGCAGGTATCGTTGATGACCTTGAATTGATCGAGGTCGATATAGAGCAGGGAGACATCGATGCCGCTTTTCGCGTTGGCGGCCAGAATCTTGCTCGCCAGGAGCTCGAATTGCCGCCGGCCGGGCAGGCCGGTGAGGCCGTCTTCACGGATCTCGACGGCAGGGTCGGTGGTTGCGAGTTTTTCCCTGAACCGGCGTTCGAATCGGCTCCGGTAACTGGCTGCGCTGGCGATCAACATGAAGATATAAATCGCGGTAAACAGCGATAATTCCCGGTCGAGGTCGCGACCGTCGAGCCACAGGTTGATCATCACCGGTACGAGAACACCGGCGACGAATGCGGTATAGGCCCAGGACAGGATGCCCAGGGGAGGCAGGGCGGCGGCGGCCAGGGCGCCGATGAATACCAGGGTCAGCAGGTTTGCCGAGGTATCCTGGTTGGCGGTCAGCAACACCGCGCCGAGGCCCCAGAACAGGCCGCCCAGGCACGCGGTAGCGGTGAAGACCCGATACCAGCCTGCCAGGTTTCCGCCTTCGATATCGGGACGAAGGTATCGCCGGGAGAGTAGAAACTGGGCCAGGTAAACCGCCCCTAATCCGGCACAAGGCAGCGGCAGCCAGCCGAAACCTTGCTGCAGATAAAGGAAGGCGGCGGAAAACAGCAGGATCGCGGCGATGCTCGCCGCCGCGATCGAAGATTCCGCTACCAGATTGAGTCGCGCCTCGGTCAATTGCCTCTCGATATCGTCGCGGGCAAGCGAATCCGGGGCAAGGGTCGTAGTTACCACACTGCAAGTGCCGGGAAAGAGTTGGCACAAGAATAGTCGGTCCAAAGCGCGAGGCCATTCAGGGAAAACCCTGAACGTCGACCGAGAAATTAGGTAATCGCGGCTATCTCCACGGGTAGAACGACGGAGCCCGCCAATCAGTCGTGCAAGGAAGTTATGCCTTCCCGGATCGCGTACTTGGTCAATTCGGCGATGCTGCGGATACCCAGTTTATCCATGATCCGCTTGCGGTGGGTTTCGATCGTCCGGTCGCTGAGATGCAGGATAGCGGCAATCGCCGCGGTGGATTTACCCTCGGCAACGAGCTGCAGGACTTCCCGTTCCCTTGCCGACAGCCGCTGGTCGTCGGGTCCGACTTCGCCCTTGACCCGTTGCAGGTAATCGACAACCAGGGTATCGGTCACCGAGGGACTGACGTAGATCCGTCCTTGCAATACCGTTTTCAACGCGACGAGGAGTTCGGTGGTGGCAGCGTCCTTGAGCAGGTAGCCTTTTGCACCCGCCTCGAGCATGCCCTTGACGAAAACACCGTCGTCGTGGCCGGACAAGGCGAGTACGCGAACCCCGGGGGCAAGCCGGGAAATTTTGCGGGTGGCTTCGACGCCGTTCATATCGGGCATGGCGACGTCCATGACCACGATATCGGGTTTCAGTCGACGAACCAGGTTGACCGTTTCCCGCCCGTTGCAGGCCTCGGCAACAACCTCGAAATCCCTGGCGGAGTTCAGCAGGCTGATCAGGCCCGCCCGCAGGATGTTGTGATCGTCTGCAAGAATGACCCTCGTAGCCATCGATTTATCCCGTCAACTTCGGTGACTTTAGCAGATACATCCGGGCTTTGCGAAAGCCCTCTAACCCGGAATTCCGCTGCGGGTGCCGGTACTCCGAATCACGAAACGCCTGCTATGCCGGCATTCCTGCTGGCGTTTTTCCGTGCCCCTAGAATTTGCGCCGGTAAGGACTCGACTTTTTGCATCGGTCGAGCTGCGTTTGTCGAGCAGGGGATTCAGGATGCCCGGTCGGGGTCGTCACCGGCGGATGCGGTCTGTTCGGGCGGGCAGGGGACC
>JASFKL010000265.1:0-5766 GCA_050118655.1 Gammaproteobacteria bacterium
CAACGCTTCGAGTTCGAACGCGTTCTCGGGCTTGAACACGTGCGCGAAGCGGCGCTGCAGCTTCAGGTAGTCCTCGACCGGCACGCGGTTGCGGATTTTGGTACTCGCGGTGATCTCGCCGTATTCGGCCTCGAACAGCGGGAACATGCCGCATTGCGTCGCCGTGCGCGCGACCTTGATCGTGTCCGCCGGACGCGATCCCCAGCCGAGCGGACAGGGAACGAAGACTTCGAGGTAGCGCGCGCCGTGAAAACCCATCGCCTTCGCGACCTTTTGCTCGAGGTCGTGCAGGTCGTGCACCGACGCGGTGGCGACGTAGGGAATGCCGTGCGCCATCGCGATCAACGGCACGTTCTTGCCGGTGCCGAGATCGTTGCCGGGCGAGCTGCCGGCCACGGTGGTGGTCGCGGTGCGCGCTGCCGGCGGCGTCTGGCTAGAGCGCTGCACGCCGGTGTTCATGTAAGCCTGGTTGTTGTAACAGACGTAGAGTACGTCGTCGTTGCGGTCGAACATGCCCGACAGGCAACCCATGCCGATGTCGGTGGTACCGCCGTCGCCGCCCTGCGCGATTACGCGCACGTCGTCGCGGCCGCGGGCGCGCAGCGCCGCGGCGATGCCGGCGCCGACCGCGGGCGCGTTGCCGAACAACGAGTGGATCCACGGCAACCGCCACGCCGACTCCGGATAGGGTGTCGTGAACACCTCTAGACAGCCGGTCGCGTTGGCCGCGATGAGTTTTTCGTTCGCGGCGCGCATCGCGGCGTCGACCACGTAACGCGCGCCGAGCGCCTCGCCGCAGCCCTGGCAGGCGCGGTGCCCCGAATCGATGGAATTGGCGCGCTCGACGCTCGCCTGCACCGAGCGGCGCGCCTCGTCGAGCAGGCGATTGCCGACCGTGAAGGTGCCGGTCTGGTAGAACTTGACCCGCTGTCCGGATTCGGGCACGTCGGTCATTTCGAACCCCCTGCCGCGCGCGGCGCGCCGGCGATGTCGAGCAGGATCGCCTCGGCGCTCGGGCCGGGGCGCTGTATGCCGCGCAGGCGCTCGAGCTCGCGCTGCACCACGCCGACGTCGAGATCGTGAAAATGCGGTTCCTCGAGTTGGTCGCGCACGCCCTTGTCGAGCATCCGCCGCAGCTTGTCGCGCGTGATCGGCCGACCCCCGAGCCCGCCGATGACGGAATAGACCGGGATCGAGCCGCCGGCCAGGGTCATGCGGACATCGGCGGCGAGGATTCCGCCCATACCCACCGCGAGGCTTTTTTCGAACACGATCACCCGCTTCGCGCCGGCCAGCGCGGTGGCCAGCCGTTCGCGCGGAAACGGGCGGTAGCTGCGGATCGACAACAGGCCGATCGATTCGCCGTCCGCGCGCATCTCCGCGAGCACCGATTTCATCGTGCCGACCACCGAGCCCATGGTCACGACCACCGTGTCCCGGCCGTCGGCGTCGAAGGATTTCAGCAGGCCGCCCGAATCGCGTCCGAAAACGGTTTCGAATTCGGCCGCGTGCGCCGGTATCAGGTCGAGCGCTTCGAGTTGCTTGTAATGCGCGAGAAAACGTACCTCGGCGAAGGCTTCCGGGCCGACCATCGCGCCCATCGTGATCGGCGCCTCGGGGTCCAGCACCTGGCGCGGTTCGAAGGGAGGCAGGAAACGGTCGACGTCGGCCTGCTCCGGCACGTCGACGCGGGTGTAGGCGTGTGTGAGGATGAAGCCGTCCATGCAAACCATCACCGGCAGGCTCGCCGCTTCGGCAAGGCGGAAGGCCTGTACATGCACATCGGCTGCCTGCTGGTTATCCTCGACGAACAGCTGGATCCACGCGGCGTCGCGCGCCGCCATCGAGTCGCTCCAGTCGTTCCAGATGTTGATCGGCGGGCCGATCGCGCGGTTGCCGACCGTCATCACGATCGGCAGTCCCATGCCCGAAGCGTTGTAGACCGCCTCCATCATGAACAGCATCCCCTGGCTGGAGGTCGCGGTGTAGGTCCGCGCGCCGGCCGCGGCCGAACCGATGCAGACGCTCATCGCGCCGAATTCCGATTCGACGTTAAGGAACTGGCAGTCGCCGATGAGACCGCGCCTCACCCGGTCGCCGAGGCCCTCGACGATGTGGGTCTGCGGGGTGATCGGATAGGCGGCGATGACCTGCGGACGGCAGGCCGCCACCGCCTCGGCGACTGCCGCGGAACCCTCGATTTGTTGCAGCATCGGCTTTTCCTCCGTTCAGGCGGTATGCGCCGCGGCGTGCGCGGCGCGCGCCACGGCGATGTTGCCGGCCGCGATGTCGCCGGAAAATTTATCGTTGATCGCGGTGATCACGGAATCCAGGCGCAACACCCCGGACAAGGCCGTCAACGCCCCGAGCAAGGCCGTGTTCGGCGTCGGGCGCCCGAGGTGCTGCATCGCGAGTTCGGTCGCGGCGACGGTGTAGACGTGCCCGACCGGCAGGCGCTCGAGCGCCGCGTCGATGCGCAACTCGGACAATTCGCGCGTGGTGTTGATCAGCAGGAATCCGTCCCCGGCGAGCCCGCTGAACACGTCGACCGCGTGGAACAGGGTCGGATCCTGGATGATCAGCAGGTCGGGACGAATGACGGGTTCGTTGATTTCGATCGGCTCGTCGTCGATGCGCACGTAGGCGACTACCGGCGCGCCCATGCGCTCGGAACCGAAGCTCGGAATCGCCTGGGAATGCTTGCCCTCGTCGAAGGCCGCGATCGACAGCATCTCGGCGGCCGTCACCACCCCCTGGCCGCCGCGCCCGTGTATACGCACCTGAAACATTCGTAATCGTAGCTTCCGCAAAGGATTTCGATTTCTCCCGCGGACACACCGTGCGTGACCGCGGAAACCTGGTGACATGTTTTGCAGTTAGCGATAAAAAAACACTGCCACATCCCTGCTCGCATCTATTTGACGCATATCAACTGGCGGTTCCTGGTAGACGATAACGCTGCCCCCGGCAAAGCCCCGTTTCGGCAATTCCAGGCACTCTGCTTGATGCAACAAGGCAACCTGGTTGCTCGTCAATCCCGGGTATCCGGCTACAGGACGTTTACAGCCGGGCCAGCACGCCTTGCGCCGCTTCAAGCGCCCCCTCGATGAAGCCGCCGAACTGCGGCGCCATTTCCGTCGAGGCGAACAGCAATCCTTTCGACGCCAGGGACGCCATGCCGGGCGGCAAACCGTAAGGCGGATGTCGGGCGATGATCTGGTCGGCTTCGGTGGCGGTGAATTTTTCCTCGGCCCAGTCCTGGTAGACGACATCGAGCGGGTTTGCCGCGTCGGCGCCGTACATCTTTTCGAGTTGCCGCACGGCCTCGCCGACCAGGCGCGAGGGTTCGCGCAGCGCCGAGCCCGCGGCAACCCCGACGAAGCCGAACAGCGCGCCGCGACCGGGATTGCGGGAGCAGGCGTCGTGAATCTCCATCAAGGGTCCGCGTCGGCTGATGCCGTCCCCGGAGAGGCCCTGCTCGCGCCAGAACGGCTTTTCGTAGAAGGCCACCAGCTTGGCGTGTCCGGCCATCCAGGTCGGGATCGCGTTCATTTCTTGCAGGATCGTCCGGGGTAAAGCAGGCTCGAATTCGATCAGGCTCGCGATCACTCGCGGCGGTATCGCGAGCGCGACCTTGTGCGCCGAGATCGCCAGTTCGCCGCCCGGGCGATCGAGCAGGACACGGTAGCCGTCCCGGTCCTGGCGTATCGCGCGAACCCGGTGCGAAAGTCGGATCGCGTCGTCGGGTAGAATCGCCGCGAGCCCGTCGGTCACGCGCGCAATGCCGCCGTCGATGCGCAGCGACCCCGCCATCGACCCGTAATCGATGTCGCGCCTGACCTGCCCCAGTTCGTCCTCGTAAACCAGCCGCCCGTCGCTGTATTGCTCGAATACACCGATCCCGAGATCCTTGAGCAGTGCCGCGATATGCGCCTGACCGGGCCAGATCCACGAGGGCCCGAGATCCGTGGGACCCAGGACATTATCGTTGTCTCCGGAGGTGAGCGACAAAATGCGCCCGCCGGTTCGATCGCGCGCCTCGGCAAGGCAATAGTCGATGCCGCGCCTTTGCAGCGAAGCCGCCAGCGACAGCCCGGCGAGACCCGCCCCGGCGATGAATATCTCGGTTTGCATATCGCCGCCATGTTACCCGATAACACCCGCGCTTACGGCAAATTCGGCGGCAGGGTCAAGGAGACACGCGAGTTCCGGGATCCAGCATAACCGCCAAAACGGCTATACTCTTCCCTGAACCCGAATACCGGTAGTCATTCCCAGATGAAAACCATCGGCAAATTCCTGATCGCGGCGGTCGCCCTGCTGCTGATCCTCGCGCTGATTCCGGCGCTGATCCCGGACGAGCAATATTCCCGGGGCGCGAAGGAATGGCTGGTGATCGCCCATGCGCCGGCGACGGTTCCGTCAGGGGAGAACCGTTTCCATGCGCAGGTCGGATTCCTGGCCCCGGCCGATGCGGACATGGTCGAATACGGCGCCGGCCTGGTCCGGGGCGCCAACGAGGTACTGGAGGGGAACGGCAGCGATTTCGACCCCGCGTGGCAGGATCCACCGCTCGGCTCGAGCCCGGCGCTCTCGGATCTCCGCTTCGACGCCGTCATCGAAGACCCGCTGGCCTGGCTCGCCGATAACCGGGCGCTGCTGCAGCGGCTCGTCGACGAAAACGCCCTGCTGCTCGAGCGCTATGGCCGGCTTACGCAAATGTCCGGCTACGACATGACGCTGACCCCCGATTACCGCGCCCCGATTCCCGATTACTCGAGCCTGAACAATATCCATCGGCTCGACAGTCTTGCGATCGCGGCGACGATCGTCGACGACGCCGATAACCTGCCGCGCCTGCGCGAGGCGATCGACAAGCAGCGCTTTGCGCTTGCCGATGCCGCGACCCTGATCGAAAAAATGGTCGATATCGCGATGCTGCACTTCGACATCAGGCTCTACGCCGAGCTGCTCAAACTGCCCGGAGTCGCCGAGCGGCACGAACCCTTCACCGCCCTCGACGCCGAGGAGCGCACTCTCGAAAAGGCGTATGTCACCGAGTTTGCGAGCGCTTCCTCGCTGCTCGACGGCGACTTGCCGGAGGAGTCGTCGAGCTGGTTCGAGAACTTGTTGATCGGCCTGTATCTCAAGCCGCGAAAGCTCGAAAATCACGCTTTTGAATACACCTGGATGCACCTGCTCGCGCTGGAGTCCCGCCCGCTCGGCGAACGCAGTTACCCGGAGGCCGGCTCGACTTACGGTTGGTGGGAGCGCTATACCGACCCGATCGGCTACATCCTCTACCGGATCTCGCGGCCGACCTTCACCTATCACGATCGCATCGAGCATCTCGACGGACTGATCACGCTGGTCGACTGCGCGGCCGAAATCCATCGCCGCTCGCTGCAGGGCGAGGACATCGCCGCTTACCTGTCGAGTGTCGATGCCGGCGCCCATCCCGGGTATGCGGGCGCGATTCTCGGCTTCGACGCCGACAATCAGGAACTCTATATCCAGCTGCCCGGTTACGATGCCTCGGCCGGCGCGCACCCGCTGGACCGGCCTCCGCGCCTCGCGCTGGACTGACCGCCGGCGAACGGCAACCCGGGTTATCTCCCAATCAGGTTAACTGTCACCATAAATTACGATATTTCGACCTGTACGAACGCGCCTGCCGGCCTTTCCCGGTCGGGAAATCTATCCCCCATCTTTGCTTCCCCGGTATCTAACCTGTCCGGGCAATGCCGGTTGAAATCGAGCAATACC
>JASFKL010000266.1:0-5733 GCA_050118655.1 Gammaproteobacteria bacterium
CTGCGGTTGCAAAAGGAACGCATGCGCGGCGCGCTGCTGCCCAGCGAAAAGGAATACTTCCGCAAGTACGGCCTGTCGCAGGAACGCCTGCGGCTCGCGAAACCCGACGCTATCGTCATGCACCCGGGGCCCGCCAACCGCGGGGTCGAAATCGAATCCAGCGTCATGGACGGGAGTCAGTCGGTCATCCTGCAGCAGGTCAGTTTCGGTATCTCGGTGCGCATGGCGGTATTGTCGATCGTGGTCGGCCAGTCCGGCCTGCAATCCGGGGGTGCCGCGTGAAGCTGCGAATCAGCAACGGCTTGCTCGTCGACCCGGCCGCGCCGAATCAGCGCGAGGCCGACCTGTTCCTGGACGAGGGCAAGATCGCCGCAATCGGCAAGGCGCCGGCGGGTTTCGAGGCCGAACATACCATCGACGCCGCCGGCCGCTGGGTCATGCCCGGGCTGGTCGATTGCCAGGCGCGGCTGCGCGATCCCGGGCAACCCGAGAAAGCGAATATCGCCAGCGAGACCGCGGCCGCGGTCGGCAAGGGCATTACCACGCTGTGCATCCCGCCGGATACGCAACCGCCGATCGACAACTCGGCCACGGTGGAATTGATCCACCACCGCAACGAAATGTTCGGTCACAAGGCTCGCCTGTACCCGATCGGCGCCTTGACCCGCGGCCTCGGCGGCGAGCAGTTGAGCAACATGGCGAGTCTGCGGGACAACGGCTGCATCGCCTTCGGCAACGCGCGCTTTCCGCTCGCCAGCAACCTGGTGCAGCGGCGCGCGATGGATTATGCCGCCGGCCAGGATTCGCTGGTCGTCATCCAGCCGCTGGACGCCGAACTGCTCGGCAACGGTTGCGCTCACGAGGGCGCGATCGCTACCCGCCTCGGGCTGCCGGCGATACCCGTGGCCGCCGAAACCGCGGCGCTGGCGAAAGACATCGAGCTGGTCGCACAAACCGGCGCGCGCACGCATTTCGGGCAACTGTCCTGCGCCCGCTCGATGGAGATGATCGCCCGGGCCAAGGTGAAGGGACTGCCGATCACCGCCGATTGCGCGATCCACCAGCTTTTCCTGACCGATCACGATATCGGCATGTTCAACAGCAACATGCTGACCATTCCGCCGTTGCGCAGCCAGTACGATCGCGATGCGTTGCGCGCCGCGGTCGCCGACGGCACCATCGACTGCCTGTGCTCCGACCACCAGCCGCACGAGGTCGACGCCAAGCTGAAGCCCTTCCCTTCCGCGGAACCCGGGATCAGCGGACTGGATACGCTGCTCGCGCTGGCCCTGCGGCTGGTCGAGGAAGACCTGTTGCCGCTAGCCGAGCTGATCGCCAGGCTGACGCAAAATCCGGCGAAGATTTTCGGCCTGCCGGGCGGCAGTCTCGGGGCCGGGGAAATTGCCGACCTGATCATCGTCGATCCCGGGACCCACTGGATCTGCAAGTCCGAGAATTTCGTTTCCAAGGGTAAAAACACGCCGTTCGAAGGCTGGGATTTCAACGGTAGCGTTACTCATACCATCATCGACGGCGAGCTGGTCTACGAATCGACCCCCGCGGACTAGCTTTCCGACCCCGACTCTCCTAATCCAGGAAAATCAGCCCTCTTCGGAAGGCAGGGACAGCTCTTCGAGGTCGCCCTGCTTGTTGAGATTGTGGCGAGTATCCTGTGACGAGGGCTGCTCGCCGCCGAAGTTGATCTTCCATTCGAGGTTGGTGCTCGAGTCGGCATAGGCGAGCGCATTCTTGATCGTGATCTTGTCCGCCTTGTAGAGGTGGTAGAGCGACTGGTCGAAGGTTTGCATGCCGGTGGTGTCGCCCTTTTCCATGATTTCCTTGATCTCGTTGAAATTGCCCTCGCGCAACAATTCCGAGATGTAAGGCGTATTCATCATGATTTCGACCGCGCAGGCCAACTTGCCCTGCATGCCCGGCACCAGGCGTTGCGAAATCACCGCTTTCAGGTTCAGCGAAAGGTCCATCAGCAACTGGTTGCGCATGTCGGTCGAAAACATGTTCATGATACGGTCCATGGCCTGGTTCGAGTTGACCGCGTGCAGCGTGGTCAGGCAGAGGTGACCGGTATCGGCGAAGTTGATCGCCGCCTTCATGGTTTCACCGTCGCGCGCCTCGCCGATCATGATGACCTCGGGGGCTTCCCGCAGGGCCTCGCGCAATGCATTGGAGTAGGTCAGGGTATCGATGCCTACTTCGCGCTGGGAGACGATCGATTTCTTGTGGCGGAACACGAACTCGATCGGATCCTCGATCGTCAGGATATGCCCGCCGACCGTGCTATTGCGGTGGTCCAGCATTGCCGCCAGCGAGGTCGACTTACCCGAACCGGTCGAACCCACGACCAGCACCAGGCCGGTCTGGTTCATGACGACTTCCTTGAGTACCTGCGGTAATCCGAGTTCGTCGATGGTCGGAATTTCCCACTTGATGTAGCGGATGACCATCGAAACTTCCGAGCGCTGGATGAAGATATTGACGCGGAAGCGCCCGACGTCGTTGAGCGTGAAACCGAGGTTCAGCTCCCGGTTGATTTCGAAGTCGCGTACCTGCTCGTCGTTGAGCAGGCTGTAAGCCAGTTTTTGAACCTGTCCGCTCTGGAACGGATTCTTGGCAATCGCCGCGGTGCTGCCCTGGGTTTTCATGTTGGGCGGCGCGCCGGTAACGAAGTACAAATCGGAGGCCTGCTTCTCCACCATGATTTTCAGGTAGGGTTCCAGCAGTTTGGTGGTGGGCTCACGTGACATCGCGTTCTCCTGCCTAGATCATGCCACTGGCGGTTTCGTCATCGGACTCCTCGAGCTCGAAGTCGCGATGATCCTCGACGATGCCGGTCTTGCGCGCGACTTCGCTTTCGAGCTTGATGCGCAGGCGAATATCGTTGACCGAGTCCGCATTACGCAGCGCATCCTCGAAGGTAATTTTTTCCTCCTCGTAGAGGTTGAACAGCGCCTGGTCGAAGGTCTGCATGCCGGCCTCGTTGGACTTCGCGATCAGCGACTTCATCTCGTGCACGTCGCCCTTGAAAATCAGGTCCGCCATCAACGGCGTGTTCAACATGACCTCGATCGCCGGGATCCGCCCGGCGCCATCTATCTTCGGGATCAGGCGCTGCGACACCATACCCTTCAGGTTGAGCGACAAATCCATCAGCAATTGCTGGCGGCGTTCGTCCGGAAAGAAGTTGATGATGCGGTCGAGTGCCTGGTTGGTGCTGTTGGCGTGCAGCGTCGACAGGCAGAGGTGTCCGGTCTCGGCGAACGCGATTGCATGCTCCATGGTTTCGCGGTCGCGAATCTCGCCGATCAGGATTACGTCAGGGGCCTGTCGCAAGGTATTCTTGAGCGCGATCTCGTAGGACTCGGTATCGACGCCGACCTCGCGCTGGGTGACCAGGCAATTGCGGTGATCGTGGACGAATTCCACCGGGTCCTCGATGGTGATGATGTGGCCGTGGGAATTGCGGTTGCGGTAGTCGACCATCGACGCCAGCGAGGTCGACTTACCCGAACCGGTGCCGCCGACGAAGATGACCAGGCCGCGCTTGGTCATCGCGATATCCTGCAAAATCGGCGGCAGGTTCAATTCCTCGAAACCCGGGATCTCCGAATTGATGATACGCAGCACCATGCCGGAGCTGCCGCGCTGGATGAAGGCGTTGACACGAAAGCGCGCGACGCCGGGCAGCGCGATCGAGAAATTGCATTCCTGCGTTTCCTCGAACTGTGATACCTGCTTGTCGTTCATGATCGAACGCGCGAGCATTTGCGTATGGTTCGGCGACAGGTTTTGCTTGGACACGGTGGTGACCTTGCCGTCGATTTTCATGGCCGGCGGAGACCCCGTGGTGATGAACAGGTCGGAACCGTTCTTGCTGACCATCATGCGCAGCAAGTCATGCATGAAACTGATTGCCTTGTTACGATCCATGGTGTCCCCCTACCGCATTGACGTCGATAATACAGTACATCAGCTTAGCGCATCCGGGTTCGCCGCCTTGCGCTGCGCCTCTTCCTTGGAAACCACGCCCTGGGCGAGCAGCGCTTTCAGGTTCTGGTCCAGCGTCTGCATGCCGACATTCTGACCGGTCTGGATCGCCGAGTACATCTGCGCAACCTTGTCTTCGCGAATCAGGTTGCGGATCGCGGGTGTGCCGATCATGATCTCGTGCGCCGCGATGCGTCCGCCGCCGATTTTCTTCATCAGGGTCTGCGATATTACCGCCTTCAGCGATTCCGACAACATCGACCTGACCATCGCCTTTTCCGCGGCCGGAAAAACGTCGACGATACGGTCGATGGTCTTGGCCGCCGAACTGGTGTGCAGCGTGCCGAAAACCAGGTGGCCCGTCTCGGCCGCGGACAGCGCCAGGCGGATGGTTTCGAGGTCGCGCATCTCGCCGACCAGAATGGTATCGGGGTCTTCGCGCAACGCGGATCGCAGCGCCTCGTTGAAGCCCAGCGTATCGCGGTGCACCTCGCGCTGATTGACCAGGCACTTCTTGCTTTCGTGCACGAATTCGATCGGATCCTCGACGGTCAGGATATGGCCGTATTCGCTGTCGTTCTTGTAATCGACCATACCCGCAAGCGTGGTCGACTTGCCCGAGCCCGTGGGCCCGGTGACCAGCACGATACCGCGGGGATATTCGGAAATCTCCTGGAATATTTTCGGTGCACCCAGATCCTCGAGGCTCAGGATCTTCGACGGGATGGTTCTGAACACGCCGCCCGCACCGCGATTGTGGTTGAAGGCATTGACGCGAAAACGCGCCAGACCCGGGATCTCGAAAGAAAAGTCGGTTTCGAGAAATTCTTCGTAATCCTTACGCTGCTTGTCACTCATGATATCGTAAATCATGTCGTGAACCTGCTTGTGATCCATCTCGGGAACATTGATCCGCCGGATGTCTCCGTCGACGCGAATCATCGGCGGTAACCCGGCGGACAGGTGCAAGTCGGAGGCGCCCTGTTTGACGCCAAAGGCCAGCAGTTGAGCTATATCCATGAAGTTTCCCTTATCGTTTTACAGATAGTATAGATTCGGTGACGGGTTTTGCTTATCGGCTGCTAACAATCCGATTATAATTTCAGGCGCTATGGCCGCTTGCTAACAGATAAACTATAGCAAAACCTATGAAGAACATGGAAAAAAATCTAAATCGTGTACGGACGAGAATTTTAGACGCGGCGCGCGCTTGTGGACGTGATCCGGATTCGATTTTACTGCTCGCGGTAAGCAAGAAAAAACCCGCCTCCGACATCCGCCTGGCATACGATTTGGGGCAGCGTGATTTCGGCGAAAATTATCTCCAGGAAGCGCAGCAGAAAATACAGGAACTGCAGGATCTCGATATTTGCTGGCACTTTATCGGTGCGATTCAATCCAACAAGACCCGCCCCATCG
Organism: Gammaproteobacteria bacterium; assembly: GCA_050118655.1. Lineage (GTDB taxonomy): Bacteria > Pseudomonadota > Gammaproteobacteria. Next base: position 5,425 of record JASFKL010000266.1, read on the forward strand.
CCGAGGCCTTCGACTGGGCGCATTGCGTCGACCGGGCGAAGATCGCACGCCGCCTCTCCGAGCAGCGCCCGGCCGGCCGGCAACCGCTCAATGTCTGTATCCAGGTCAACCTGGATCACGAGGGCAGCAAGGCCGGTATCGATCCCGAAGAGTTGCCCGCGCTGGCAACCGAGATATGCGACCTGCCCGGCATTCGCCTGCGCGGCCTGATGACCATTCCGGCGCCTCGCGACACTCCCGAGCAGCAGCGGATTCCGTTCGCGCGCCTCAAGGAAATGCTGTCCGGGTTGCGGCAACAGGGTATCGACT
>JASFKL010000267.1:0-5725 GCA_050118655.1 Gammaproteobacteria bacterium
GCGGCATATCGAGATTACCGCGGCGGATTTCGAGCGCGCCCGGCGCGACGGGGAATACCTGTTCGCGTGGCAATCCCATGGCTACGGTTACGCCGTCGGCAGGCAGGTGCTCGACTGGCTGGCCGCCGGCGACGATGTCATCGTCAACGGCTCGCGCGCCTACCTCGAAACCGCGCTCGCGATATACCCGTCGTTGCTGCCGGTCTGGATGACGGTTGCCGACGGCCTGCTGCGCGAACGGCTCGCCGCGCGAGGTCGCGAAAGCGCGGAGCAGATCGAGGCGCGACTGCGCCGGAATCGCGAGCTCGAAGACCGCTATCGCAGCGATTACCCCTGCATTCGCAACGACGGCCCTCTCGACGAAGCGTTGATCCAGTTCAATGCCCTGCGCGGGGAGGTCTGACAGGCGGGCACCGGTCGCACCCGCTGCGATGAATGGGCCGAAGAAGACAGCCAGGTAACACTGTGAAACCGCGGGGCTGCCCTAATAATGGCAAAAGCGTACTAAATCTCTGGCCTCCCTCGCGACAGACATTACAATATCAGGCCGATTCGAAAGTAAATGAACATAAACCGGGGTATCGCTTGAGCACCGCCTGCCTGTTTACCATTTCCGCGCCCTCGGGGGCCGGCAAGACCAGCCTGGTCAGAGCGCTGCTGGAGCGGCGCGCCGACTCGGCCGCGGTTTGCGTTTCGCACACCACGCGTCCGATGCGCCCCGGGGACGTCGACGGCAGCGACTACCATTTCGTCACCCGGCAGCGATTCGAAGACATGATCGCCGCCGACGATTTCCTCGAGCATGCGCGCGTGTTCGACAATTTTTACGGCACCGCGCGGGCTTCGGTCGAGGAACTGCTCGCCAGCGGCCGCCACGTGATCCTCGAAATCGACTGGCAGGGCGCGCGCCAGGTGAAGGCGAAGATGCCGGACACGGTGGGAATCTTCATCCTGCCGCCGTCGCGCGATGTGCTCGAGCAGCGATTGCGCGCCCGCGCCACCGACGACGAGGAAACGATTGCGCGCCGCATGCGCGATGCGGATCGGGAAATGTCGCACTACAACGATGCCGAGTTCCTGGTGATCAACGACGATTTCGAGCAGGCGCTGTTCGACCTGGATTCGATCATCCATGCTCAGGGTTTGACGCGCGAACGGCAAAAGCTCAAAAACCGCGCCTTGATCGATTCGATACCGCCCGAAACGGACTAGATTTTTTTCTCCTTAAGCCTTTAGATTGCGCGGGTTTTTAGCTATGATTACGCCCCTTTTTTGATCAGAGCACTCAAGCAATGGCGCGAATTACCGTAGAAGACTGTCTCGAGCACGTCGAAAACCGTTTCGACCTGGTACTGCTGGCGGCCCGCCGCGCGCGCCAGATCGCACGGGGCGCCGATCCGCTGGTGCCGCCCGAGAACGACAAGCCGACGGTCATCGCGCTGCGCGAAATCGCCGAAAACCTGATCACCGCATCGTCGATGGACGAGATGGAAGCCCAGGCCGAGATCGAAAAGATCGCTACCGACGACGATCTGATCCGGCAGATTGCGCAGGCCAGCCTCGAAGCCGAAGACCCCGAGTAAGCCCGCCGCGACAGGCGTTTCCCGACCCCGCGGCCGATCCCCGCGGAGTGCCGCATATTTCGGTCAGCGGCTTGTAAATGTGGTATAAAACCCCATTAGTATTCGAGTGAATGGTCATTTAGCGAATTAATGGGGGCGAACTACGCCAATCTTTTCGAAGTCATCGCCGGCGACGTCAGTGCCACCGATGACCAGACCCGTATTTCCGATCTTTGCGCCGAACTCGAAGCCTATCTCGAACCCGCCCAGGTTGAAGAAATCTACCAGGCTTACCTGGTCGGCGCCCAGGCGCACGAAGGCCAGAGCCGGGTCTCCGGAGAACCTTATATAAGCCACCCGGTCGCGGTCGCGCGCATCCTCGCGGAAATGCGCATGGACGCCAGGAGCATCATCGCCGCGATCCTGCACGACGTCATCGAGGATACCCCGACGCTGAAAGAACAGCTCGCCGCGCAGTTCGGCGAGGAAGTGGCCGAGCTGGTCGACGGCGTCAGCAAGCTCACGCAAATCGACTTTCACAGCAAGGCCGAGGCGCAGGCCGAAAACTTCCGCAAGATGATGCTGGCGATGGTCAAGGACATCCGCGTGATCATCATCAAACTCGCCGATCGCCTGCACAACATGCGCACGCTCGATGCGATGCCCCCGGAAAAGCGCCGCCGCATCGCCTTCGAAACCATGGAGATATACGCGCCGATCGCCAACCGGCTGGGTATCTTCAAGATGCGCCACGAATTGCTCGACCTGTCGATCAAGGCCGCTTACCCGATGCGTTACCGCGCTCTCGATACCGCCTGCAAGAACGTGGTCGGTTACCGCAAGGAAATCTTCAACACCATCGAGGAAGCCATCGTGCAGCGCCTCAAGGAACACAACATCGAGGCGGCGGTCAAGTACCGGCAAAAGAACATTCACAGCATCTACCGCAAGATGAAGGAAAAGAAGCTCAGCTTCAAGGAGTTGACCGACGTCTTCGGGGTGCGCATCCTGACGCGATCGGTGGACGACTGTTACCGCGTGCTCGGCGTCATGCACAACCTCTACAAGCCGCTGCCCGGCCGCTTCAAGGATTACCTCGCGATTCCGAAGACCAACGGCTATCAATCGCTGCACTCCAGCCTGTTCGGGCCGCATGGAGTTGCCATCGAGGTGCAGATCCGCACCGAGGAAATGGATCATTTCGCCGAATCCGGCATCGCCGCGCACTGGATCTACAAGGAAGGCGACAGCGGTGCGACCAGCGCCCAGAGCCGCGCCCTCGACTGGCTCAAGAACCTGCTCGAAATGCAGCAAAAGTCGGGCAGCTCGCAGGAGTTCCTCGAAAGCGTCAAGGTCGACCTGTTTCCGGACGAAATTTACGTGTTCACGCCGAAGGGCGATATCAAGAAATTGCCGCGCGGCGCGACCGTGGTCGATTTCGCCTACGCGGTCCATACCGATGTCGGCAATACCTGCGTCGCGGCGCGCATCGACCACCACATGTCGCCGCTCGGCAGCAAGCTGCACAACAGCCAGACCATCGAAATCATATGCTCCGAGGCCAGCCGCCCCCATCCGAGCTGGCTCGACTTCGTAACCACCGCAAAGGCGCGTACCAATATCCGGCACTTTCTCAAGTCGCTGCAGAAAACCGAGGCGATTTCGCTCGGTCAGCGTTTGCTGCAGCAGTCGGTCGGCCACATAACCGGCGGCAAGGTCACGATCCCGAAGTCCCGGCTGAAGAAGGTGCTCGACCAGTACCGGATGGCGGACGAAAACGAATTGCTCGCCGAGATCGGACTCGGCAATCGCAATTCCAGCCTGGTGGCCAAAGCGATGTTCGATATCGGGGAAGATACGACCGTGTTCGACGACTCGGGCAAGCCGCTCGCTATCAAGGGCACCGAGGGCATGGTGGTGTCGTTCGCGAAATGCTGCCGGCCGGTGCCGGGCGACGCGATCAAGGGTTTCATGTCCTCGGGCAAGGGTATCGTCATCCACCAGCGTAGCTGCAAGAATATTTCCGAGCGCAGCAAGGAAGACCGCCAGTTATCGGTACAGTGGTCGGAGCACGTCGAGGGCGAGTATCTTGCCTCCATGCGCGTCCAGGTCGCCAATCAGCGCGGCGTGCTGGCGACGCTCGCGGCCACCATCGCCAACATGTCTTCGAATATCGAGCACGTCAACCTGACCGAAAAAGACGGCCGGATCTCGACTATCGACTTCGTGGTCACGGTCAAGGATCGTATCCACCTGGCGCGGATCATGAAAAAGCTGCGCTCGCTGCCTTCGGTAAACCGGATCTGGCGCCGATAGCAGGCGCATTGACGGCTCGCGGTAAACCCGCGCCCATACGAGGAACCGATTACCGAATCAGGAACGGCGTCGCGCGATCAGGCGACCGCGGCGCGAGGCCAGCTGGCCAGCAGAATTTTCGCCGCGGGGCGGGCGTCGCGGGCCGCGCCGAGATTGCCTTCGCGAGCGGCGATAACCGAGCCTTTCATCAGCATGCTCCAGACCTGGGCAAAGCGCGAGACGTCGGCGAATCCTGCCTCGCGGGCCAGGTCGTGCAGTATCCCCCGGAGCTTGAGCAGTTGATCGGCAGCGGCGCGATTGACGAGCGTGCCCTGCGGGGTTTCGAGTAGCACCCTGACAAATGCGCAGCCTTCGAAATCCGGGCGCTGAAACCACTCGTCGAACAGGTCGAATATGGCCAGCAGTCTTTCCTCGGGGTCTTCGGCGCGGCGCATGACTTCCGCCTCGAGCCATGCCCGGGTCCAGAGCTCTTCGCGCCGGTCGAGGAACGCGACCGCGAGCCCTTCCTTGGAGCCGAATTGATTGTAAAGACTGGCCTTGGCGCAGCCCGATTTCGCGATCACGGTATCGATGCCGACCTGGGCGATGCCGTGCAGCGCAAACAGGTTGTAGGCTGCCTCGAGAATCCTGCCGCGCGCATCCCGTCGATCCTGATTACGTCCGCCGGGTCGGTGTTTTTTAGTGCCTAAGGTCTGGTCCATCACAGATTTTCCCGTATGTGTCGAAGCGATCCTGTCGCCCGCGACGGTGTAATTTTTTCTAAAATCGCCTGAACCGTAACTGCGAAGCCCGCGATATGGAGAAATTTTATTGCCCGGTAAGCCCGGCATGCTAACACAGGTTGTGCCTGGCTGATTAGTCAGATCTGTCTGCGGTGAAAAGCGCATCGACGGAGCCGCCGATTCGATTCCCGTCGACGGGCAGAGCGGTTGACCGAAGCGAAAATCCGGGTGTCTAGCAACAGCGCCCCGGGCCGGTTTTACAAGTCCCGATAGATGCCGCGGCGGTCCTCCTGACGCAGGTTTTAAAACGCTCTCGGGGCCCCCTGGGGGGATTGCCCGAAGATAGAAAACGCGGCAATTGTCGTGTACAGTCGAACCTTCGCACCCGTGGTCGAAATCCTTTCCGGGCAATTGCAATCAATCGAATCAGACTAGCCGGATGCAGCGCACTATCTTGGTGCATTTGCGCGGCTCGAGGTAAAGCATGACCAGAACCATCATTCAAACCGATCAGGCGCCGCAAGCCATCGGTACCTACTCGCAGGCGGTAAAAATAGACAACACGGTTTACCTGTCGGGGCAGATTCCGCTCGATCCGGCCAGCATGGAAGTCGTTTCCGGCGGTATCGAAGCGCAGATTACGCGGGTTTTCGACAACCTGCAGGCGGTTGCCGAGGCTTCCGGCGGCAGCCTCGCCGATATCGCCAAGCTCAATATCTTTCTCACCGATCTCGGTAATTTCCCGACCGTCAACGAAATCATGGCGAAGTATTTCAGCGAGCCTTACCCGGCGCGCGCCGCGATCGGAGTCGCCGCGCTGCCCAAGGGTGTCGGCGTCGAAATGGACGCGGTGCTGGTATTAGAATAGCGATGAAATGGAGCACTGGTCTGAACAGGGCCTGCGCTACCTGAAAGGCGTCGGCCCGAGGGTCGCCGAGAAACTCCACAAGCTCGGATTGCGCACCCAGCGCGACCTGCTTTTCCACCTGCCGTTGCGTTACGAGGACCGCACCTTCGTGACCCCGGTGGGTTCGCTGCAGCCGGGACGGCGTTGCCAGATCGAGGCCGAGGTGCTGCATACCGCGGTTCAGTTTCGCCGTCAGGGACGCTCGCGGCGCGTACTGG
>JASFKL010000268.1:0-5703 GCA_050118655.1 Gammaproteobacteria bacterium
AAACCACCGATCTGTGCGCAATTACCCGCCCGCTCACGGCTCTTAGCGAAATGGTTTACGACCCCGACGAACTGCCCGGATTGATCGGCCAGGCTTTCGACGTCTTTCGCTCGCAGCGACCGCGACCTGTGCATATCGCGATTCCGGTCGACATTCTTGAGGAACGTGTCAACGAGCCCTGGACTACATTGCCCAGCCGGAAGCTGCCGATCCCGGCACCCTACGAGATCGATGCCGCGGCCGACCTGCTCGCCTCCGCCGGGAGCGCGGTGATCGTCGCCGGCGGCGGCGCGCAGCGTGCCTCGGACGAGGTCACGGCGCTGGCCGAACGGCTCAAGGTCGGCGTCATCATGTCGAACGCGGGCAAGGGAGTGGTCTCCGATCGCAATCCCCTGAGTCTCGGCGGCGGCATCGTCAGCCCCGCGGTGCAGCATTACCTCGCCGGGGTCGAAGTCGTGCTCGCGATCGGCACCGAGCTGGCCGAGGCCGACAGCTTTACCCCGGATCTGCGCATCGACGGCCAGATGATACGCGTCGATATCGACCCGGCGCGTTTCCGCGACCCGTTTCCGGCCGATATCGAAATACTCGGCGACGCCGCGACCGCCTGTACGCAGCTGCTGGCGGCACTCGAGGGCCGGGAGGTCGGGACCGCGAACCACGACGCGGCCGGCAGCCTGATCGCGGTGCGTTCCCGCCAGGCGCTCGATTACAGCGAGGTCGAAAGCCAGCACATCACGCTGCTCAATGCGCTCAGAAACCAGTTGCCCGACGACGCCATCCTGTTCGGCGACATGACCCAGCTGGTCTACACCGGAACCTCGGCGATGCAGACTTACCTGCCGCGCACCTGGTTTTCTCCGGCCGGATTCGGCACCATGGGCTGCGCCCTGCCCGGGGCCATCGGCGCGAAACTCGCATACGCCGATCGCGAAACCGTCGCGCTGGTCGGCGACGGCGGCATCATGTTCACGATCAACGAGCTGGCCACCGCGGTCGAGGAAAAGCTCTGCATTCCGGTGATCGTCTGGCATAACCACGGTTACGCAACCAGCCGGGACGGCATGATCCGGCGCGGGATTCCGGAGATCTGCATTCATCCGCGGGCGCCGGACTTCGTCAAACTCGCCAATGCCTTCGGCTGCCCGGGCGTCGAGGTCGATTCGCTGGCCGGCTTTCAGCAGGCGATGCGCGACGCGCTGGCTCACCCCGGCCCGAGCCTGATCGTGGTCAACGAAAACGACGGCTGGTTGCAGTAGGACGCGTTCCGCGCCGGGACCGAATCTCCGCCACGGCGCCGGCGTCAACTCCCGGCGCGACTGGATATACCCAGGCTACGATAGGCATCGCCGAGCGAGACCAGGGCGCCGCTCAGCGCCGGGAAGCCGGTAACGATCACATAGGTCGGGATTTCGTGCAGGTAGGCCGTGAACCTGCCATGACGCTCGAAGCGCTCGCGGAATTTCGATCCGCTGAAGAAGTCGATTATCCCGGGCACGATGCCGCCGCCGATGTATACCCCGCCGCGCGCGCCGAGCGTCAGGGCGAGGTTGCCGGCGACGGTACCGAGTATGCCGCAAAACATCGACAGCGCCTCGGTCGCCAGGTCCGACTCCCGCGCCACCGCCAGCGCGGATATTTCCTCGGGATCCAGTCGTTCCGCCTCGCCCCTGTCGATGCGTGTCAGGGCCGCGTAAATATTCGCGAGCCCGCGTCCCGAAACCAGCGACTCGGCGGATACGTGATCCAGCTTTTCGCGCATTACCTCGATGACCTGCTGCTCGCGGGCATCGAGCGGTCCGTAGGAGACATGGCCTCCCTCGCCTTCGAGCGGTACCCAGCGATCGCCGGACGGCACGACGCCCGATACGCCGAGGCCGGTACCGGGCCCGAGCACGGCGCGTGGTTGACCGGGTACCCCCTCGCCGGGGCCCAGCTTGAAGCACTGGTCGTCGGGCAATACCGTCAACGCGAGCGCGAGCGCGGTAAAATCGTTGAGTACCTTGAGATAGTCGAGGTTCAGCGCCTCGCGGGTTTCGGCGACGCTGAAACTCCAGTCGTGGTTGGTCATGTCGAGAAGGTCGCCGGTGACCGGCGAGGCCACCGAGAACGCCGCGCGGGCAGGTTCTCCGAGGCCGGTCTTTTCGAGGTAGGCGAGCGCCGCGTCGGCAAGACGGGGATAGTCGGCAACCGTCAGGCTGCGCGGCTCGATCAGCTCGGCATCGCCCTCGGCCACGAGCGCGAAGCGTGCATGGGTGCCGCCGATATCGGCCACCAGGTTGTGGCGCTTCGGCGGCATCACATCGTTCCTGGATCTGGCGATCGAAGCATGTTATTGCCGCAGCTTTGCTTGCAGTATAAACCGGTCTGCGCTCGGCGGCACATCGGGATCAGACGGACAGAAGCTCTGCCGGCCTGGACGGGCCGGATGCGAGCTGAAAGTCGGGACCCCGGGCGAGCGCTACGCCGACCGCGAGTACGTCGACTATGGCCTGGTGGGCGAGGCGCGACTTTATCGGCGCGTAGAAATCCTCGTCCTCGAGCGAGTTCATCGGCAGGCAGATCGACGCGATCCGGGCCAGCGATGACTCCGCCGCGGTAACGGCAATGACCCTGGCACCGGCAGCGAGGGCGATTTCGACGCTGGCAATGAGTTCCTGGGTGGTGCCGCTCTGCGAAATCGCCACCGCGACGCAGCCGGGCTTCAGCAGCGAGGCCGATACCGAGTGGACTGTCGGATCGGAATAAGCGACCACCGGAACCCCGAGGCGGAAAAACTTGTGCTGGGCGTCGAGCGCGACGATACCGGAACCGCCCAGGCCGTAAAACTCGATGCGCTCGGCGGCGGCCAGCATTTCGACCGCCTGCTGCACGGCCTCGGGCGGCAACGTATCCCTGACCTTGATCAGCGCGGCAATTCCGCTATCGACAACCTTGGCGATCAGGTCCGGAGCGGCCTCGCCGGCTGCCGGCCGCACGGCGCCGAAATGCGCGCCGGTTGCCAGGTCCTGTGCGAGCTGCAGCTTGAAGTCCTGGAAGCCCTTGCAATCGAGAGCTCGGCAGAAACGGATCACGGACGGCTCGCTGACGCCGGCCTCGCCGGCCAGCGAGCCGATCGATTTGCGCAACAAACGGTAAGGGTTGCGGAGCACCGCGCGGGCGACCTTCCTTTCGGCGCGGGTCATGCCGGCGAGAGCGGCTTCGATTTTCTTTAGCATGGGGTCAAATGTCCTCGATCCACTGGATACCGTCCCTGCCGACCAGGTCCCTGGCGCTGGCCGGGCCCGGCATACCGGGATCGTAGGCATCGGGGGGACGATCGAGCGCCCCCCAGGTCTTGAGGATCGGCTCGACCCATTTCCAGGCGGCATTTAATTCGTCGCGACGCACGAACAGGGTCTGGTTGCCGCGCACCACGTCCATCAACAGGCGCTCGTAGGCGTCGAGATGGCGGTCGCCCTCGCTGACGAGGTCGAGATCGAGCTTGACCGGCTTCAGTATATGCTGGTCGCCGGCCTGCTTGGCCATCAGGTGCAACTCGATACTCTCGTTCGGCTGCAGGCGGATATAGAGCCGGTTCGTGCTGCTGGCTCCCCCCGAGGACGGATAAATGTCGTGCGGCAAGCTGTAAAAGTCGATCACCACCTCGCCGACCTGGGTATGCATGCGTTTGCCGGTGCGCAGGTAAAAGGGTACGCCGGACCAGCGCCAGTTGTTGATCTGCGCCTTCAGAGCGACGAAGGTTTCGGTCAGGCTGCCGTCGCCGACCCCGGGCTCGTCGAGATAGCCGGCAACCCGCTCGCCGTCGACTTCGCCGCCCCGGTACTGACCGCGCACGGTATGGGAGAGCACGCTCTCCGGCGTGAAGGGTTCCAGCGAGCGAAGTACCTTGAGCTTTTCGTCGCGTACATTGTCGGCATCCATGGTAATCGGCGGTTCCATGGCGACGATGCAGAGCAATTGCATCAGGTGGTTTTGCACCATGTCGCGCAGCGTACCCGTCGCATCGTAAAACTCGCCGCGCCCCTCGACGCCGAGGGTTTCGGCCAGGGTGATTTGCACATCCCTGATCTTGCCGCGCCGCCACAGGGGTTCGAAAATCGAGTTACCGAAGCGCAACGCCATCAGGTTTTGCACGGCTTCCTTGCCGAGGTAGTGATCGATACGGTAAATCTGCTGCTCGCTGAATACGGTCTCTACGCAGGCATTGATTTCATCGGCGCTCCTGAGGTCGTGGCCGAGCGGCTTTTCCAGTACCACGCGCGAATTCGGCCGCGCCAGCCGGCTGCGCTCGAGTCGCTGGCAGATACCGGCGAAAAGACTGGGCGACGTCGACAGGTAAAAAATCCGGATCCGCTCGTCTGCGTCCCGAAGATACTCGGCGAGGTGTTCGAAATCGGCCTCCGAATCGGCATCGAGCTGGCGGTAATCGATGCGTTCGACAAACGACCCCCACTGACCGTCGTCGAGATAGCCTTCGGTGATCAGCGCGCGGCTCTTGCCGGATATCGCCTCCAGGTAGCCGTCCCGTCCCAGGTCCCTGCGGCCCAGCGCGATAATCCGCGCCTGCCCCGGTAACTGTCCCGCGCAGTGGCGATGGTACATGGCCGGAATCAACTTACGCGCCGCGAGGTCGCCGGTTCCGCCGAATATCACCAGGTCGAAAGGTTCTACGGCAATCAATTTACTAGCTCCCGGGAAATCCGATGGTCGAGATAATGACAGACTAATTATCTAGTATATTTACATTTTTTCAAATAGGCTGATCGAGAAAATCCTGCGATCCCTTTTTGTCATTTGTTAAATTATTGTTATATAAATGAAATTTTTCACCGAAATTAACTGCCTCCAGCCGACCGCGCCCGGGGCGGGATAATTTATTTGAAGATAGTATGTAGTTTTGCTACATTTTGGCGCTACTATCGCCTCTGAATCCAGGATCGGCTACCTTGCCAGAAGTTAATACCACCGTCGCCGCGGTTACCGAAAAAATCATCGAACGCAGCGCGCCGACGCGAAGGGCCTACCTGCGGCGAATCGATGCCGCCATCGAGCGGGGCCCGGTACGCAAGACCCTGTCCTGCACCAACCAGGCCCATGCCTTCGCCGCCTTCCCAGAACTCGATAAAAAACTGCTGGTCGGCATGCAGCAACCGAGCGTCGCGATCGTCTCGGCCTATAACGACATGTTGTCTGCTCATCAGCCGCTGCAGCAATTCCCGGAGATCATCAAGGATGCGGTGCGCCATGCCGGCGCCGTGGCACAGTTCGCCGGCGGCGTTCCGGCGATGTGCGACGGCGTCACCCAGGGCCAGCCGGGCATGGAGCTGTCTCTGTTCAGTCGCGATGCCATCGCGCTCGCGGCCGCGGTCGCGCTGTCGCACAACACCTTCGACGCGGCCCTGTTTCTCGGCGTTTGCGACAAGATCGTACCGGGACTGATGATCGCCGCGCTCAGTTTCGGTCACCTGCCGGCCATATTCGTTCCCGCCGGGCCGATGACCTCGGGTCTGCCGAACGACGACAAGGCGCGGATTCGACAAGGGTTCGCCGCGGGCAGGATAGGCCGCGACGAGCTGCTCGAAGCCGAGTTACGCTCCTACCACGGCCCCGGAACCTGCACCTTTTACGGCACCGCCAACAGCAACCAGATGCTGATGGAAATCATGGGCCTGCACGTTCCAGGGAGCGCGTTCGTCAATC
>JASFKL010000269.1:0-5685 GCA_050118655.1 Gammaproteobacteria bacterium
CGCTTTCATCCAGGACTTGCTCGATTCGGGGAAGCTGGTCAAGCCATTCGATATCGAGCTGGTCAACGAGTATTCCTATTACATCGTCTGTCCCCGGTCGCATCTCAAGAACCCGGCGGTACAGGCTTTCAAGGACTGGCTACTCAGCCTGGCCGAATGACAGTATCATTTCCGCATGCAATCGAACGACCAACTCAGGCAGCGTAACCGCAAAAAACGCGCGGCGCTGTCCGCGAATCAACTGGAGCGCGCGGCGGCCGCGCTCGCGGTGAGAATTATTTCGCTGCCCGAATTCGAACTCGCGAAACGGATCGCGGCCTATTTCGCGGTCAACGGCGAAATCAGCCTGGCACCGGTTATCGACCGCGCGCTGGCCGAGGGCAAGCGCGTGTATCTACCCAATCTCGACCAGGAATCGCTGCGATTTTCGCCTTATTTTCACGGCCAGAAAATGCGCGTCAACCGCTTTCGCCTGCCCGAGCCCGACGTCGCCGACGATGAAATGCTGCCGCCCGGGGAGCTCGACCTGGTGCTCGCGCCGCTGGTTGTATTCGACGCCTGTTGCAACCGCATCGGTATGGGAGGGGGGTACTACGACCGCAGTTTCGCGTTTCGCAAGGACCCGGCGCAAAGGTCGCCCGCACTGATCGGCGTGGCCCACGAAATGCAGAAGGTGGAACGCATAGAGCCCGAATCCTGGGACGTGCGCCTCGACAAGATCGTCACCGACGAGGCCGTTTACCGCCCCTGAAGCCAGGGGGATACGAATCGTTAGTAGTCGAACTTGCCTGCGGAGTAGAGTCTGGCGGCCTTTTCCCACACCGGTCCCGGCTTGCCGTCGCCGACGGGTTTGCCGTCGAGTTTGACTACCGGCACGACTTCCTTGCTCGAACTCGAAATCCAGATTTCGTCGGCGTTCAGTACTTCGTCTTGCGTCACCACGCGCTCTTCGAGGGGTATGCTGCCGTCGGCGCGCAAGATGGCGAGCAGGATATGGCGGGTGATTCCGGGCAGTATCTGGTGGTCGAGCGGCGGCGTAGCGATGACGCCGTCCTTGACGATATAGGCGTTGCAGGCGCCGCACTCGGTCAGTTCGCCATTGCCGTTGAAAAGGATGATTTCTCCGTCGCCCCTGCTGTGGCTCTGGTTGTAGTGCAGGACGTTGCCGAGCAGCGACGTCGACTTGATGTTGCACCGCCCCCAGCGAACGTCCTGTCCGGTAGAACAGGTATAGGGGTGGATTTGCTCGCGGTCGGGCACCGGCGGCGGCGGGATTTCGAATGCATAACCGAACACCGTCGGCTCGATCCCGTCCGGATAGGCATGGTTGCGGCGGTTTTCCATGCCGCGGGTGACGTGCAGATAAATCCCGAGGTTGCCGTTGCCGTTCTTTTCCATCAGCGTCTCGCAGATCTCGCGCCAGCGCGCCTGGTCCCAGCCCAGCCTGATTTCGATTGCCGCGAGGCCGTCATGCATGCGCGCGATATGCGGTCCGAAGCCGACCATCTTGCCGCCGTAGGACGGAATCACCTCGTAGATGCCGTCGCCGAACAGGAAACCGCGATCCATAGGCGAAATCCGTGCTTCCTCGAGCGGCAGGTATTCACCGTTTAAAAATGCAATCGTCATATCGAGTCCTCGGTTCGGTCGCTGGCGACCGGAAAAATGGCCCGCAAGTTAAGCAGAATCTGCATTCTGACATATAGAGCCAGTGAAAAAAATTCGTTGAGCCAGGGAAGACGCGGTCCACCCGGCGGAAAACTCCAAAAATTTGACTCTGACCCGAATTTAACGGTCCGTAAATTTGGGTCAGAGTCAAATTGGTAATCAGGCAAAGCCGCAGGCCCGCCGCAACTCGAGCATTACCGACTCGCCCTCGCTGACGTCGAGGCCGTCCTCGGTCAGCTGGTTGACGCGGGTGACGCCGTCGACGCTGCCGAGTTCCGAGATATAGCGCAGGATATCGAGCGGCACGATTTCGCGCAGATAATCGCGCCCGTTCCACAGCGAAAGGAACGAAATGAGACCGTAGGCGGCCCAGTTGGAGACGTCGGCGACGATCAGCTCGTCGCAGCCGGTGGCGGCAGGCACGATGTTGAGAAACTTGAGCGCATCCGCGACCTTGCCCATGCCGATCTCGTTGCCGCCGTCGCCGATGGCGATGGTCGGGCAGTCGCAAAGCTCGAAGAAGCTGTCGAAACAGGCGGTATTCTCGCTGATGCATTCGCCGCGCATGTTGTAATACTCGCCGTCGGCGGCCTGGCCCGGCCTCTCGATCGATACGATCGCCTCGGGCCGGTACAGCGCCAGCGCGTCGAGCGCTTCCTGCTCGCGCCGGTCATGGTCGCCGACGCGAATTTCGTGAATCCGAAACCTTGCCCCGAGCGCTCGAGACAACGGGCGCCCGCAGACGATACGCGGCGTCGCGCCGAGTTTTTCGAATACCTCGTAGAGCGCGATCGCGCCGACCGGACCGTCGGTTTCGAAAGTTTCGACTACCGGGAAACCGGTACCGATCAGGATATTGCCGCGGCACTCCGCGAGTATCCGCGCGGCGCGCAGACAATAACCGGGTTCCAGCCTGGCCTGCAGCGTTTGCATACCGCGCGGATTGCGCGCCACGAGGATATCCTCGATGCGGCGGCTGAGCGACAATTCCCTTGCGGCATCCACCGGGATTGCTCAACAGGCCTCGAGCGGGATACGCGCGAAACGCGCGCGTTCGAGGCAATATATATTGTGCGCCTTCTCGATACTGATGGCCTCGAAACGAACCCTTCCGCCGGGCGACATTTGCGACAGCCTGGCGGTATCGAGCCCGATCACCGAACCGATCTTCGGATAACCGCCGATGGTCTGGCGGTCGTTCATCAGCACGATGGGCTGCCCGTCGGCCGGTATCTGGACCGCGCCGTGACAAATGCCTTCCGAGAGCATGCCGACCATGTCGGAATGCACGGTCTCTCCCTCCAGCCGGAAGCCCATGCGGTCGCAGCGTTCGGTCAGGCGATACTCGGAATTGAAAAAACGCCATTGCTGCAGCGGGCCGAAGGCCGCTTGCTGGTAACCGGGTACTACCCTGAGAATCGCGTCGTCGCCGTAGTCGGGGCGGTCGCGCTCGGCGAGCCGGCAATGCGCGCCTTCCGGCGCCGGCTTGCAGGGCAGGCGGTCGCCGGCCTTGAGCTTGTCACCGTCGAGACCGCCGATTTTTTCGCGCACCACGGTCGAGCTGCTGCCGAAGCTGGGCGCGATGTCGAAACCGCCGCGTACCGCGAGATAAACCCGGGTACCGCGGCTCGCGAAGCCGATCTCGAGCAGGTCCCCGGGCGAAATATCGCGGCTTTGCCATTGCGGCACGGGATCCCCGTTGAGTTTGCACGGCGCCTCGGCGCCGGTGACGACGAAGCCGGATTCGATCTCGGATTCGAGGGCGAGACCGCCGAAACTGATTTCCACGCAGGTGGCGTTGGCATCGTTGTCGAGCATCCGGTTGGCCCAGTAAAAGGCGACGATGTCCAGCGGCCCGCCGGTGGTCAGGCCGAGGTCGTGGCGGCCGTAGCGGCCGCGATCCTGCAGCAGGCTGAGCAGTCCGGGCTGCCTGACGACGAGGCCGCTCACAGTTCACCGCCGCGGGCCAGGAAATCGTCGCGTCCGATCGCCTCGAAGCGCACCCGGTCGCCGACCTTTACCGGCATGCTCGGCGTTTTGCCGGGATCGAACATGCGCGTCGGACAGAGCCCGATCAGGTTCCAGCCACCGGGCGACACCGCCGGGTAGACCGCGGTCTGGCGGTCGGCGATCGCGACCGCGCCGCGCGGTACTTTTTGCCGCGGCGTGGCCAGGCGCGGGGCCGCGATACGTTCGTCGACCTCGCCGAGATAGGCGAAACCGGGCGCGAAGCCGATCGCGTAGACGCGGTATTCGCTTCGCTGGTGTATTTCGATCACCTCGTCGACGCCGAGGCCGCCGCGCTCCGCCAGCGATTCGAGATCCGGGCCCGATTCGGTGCTGTAGTAAACGGGCAGGGTAATCAGCGTGCCTTCCGCCGTATCGGCGGGGTCGAGGTCGGTGAGCGCGGCGCGCAAACGCTGTCTGACCCCGAAAGGATCGGTTGTCTCCAGGTCGAAAAGCACCAGCAGCGACGCGTAAGACGGAACCAGGTCGACCAGGCAATCCTGCATCTGCTCGCTTATCCGCGTTACCGCGGCCTGGATTTGCGCCGATACCTCGGGGCTGGTTCGTTCGGCGAAATAAACGATGAAGGCGTTTTGTCCTGCAACCTCGATTCTCATGCCGCGATCAGTTGCCGACGATCCGGCGAATTTCCCGAATCGCGGCGATGCCCTCGTCGTTGTCGCCGTGGACGCAGAGGGTATCGGGCATCAGTTCCAGGGTATGGCCGCCGACCGAGGTCACCGTGCCCTCGCGGCAAATCTGTTCGACCTGGGCGAGCATTTTTTCGCGGTCGTGCACGGCGCCCGGCCTGCTGCGCGAGAGCAGCTTGCCGTCGTCGTCGTAGCAGCGGTCGGCGAAGGCCTCGAACCAGAGTTCGATACCGTAACCGGCGGCCTCGGTGCGATGCGCATCGGCTTCCGGCGTCGCCTGCAGCATCAGCCGCACGGGCTTGTGGAAGTCGGCGATCGCCTCGAGGATCGGAGCGCGCACGGCGTCGCGCGCCATCATGTCGTTGTACAGCGCGCCGTGAGGCTTGACGTAAGCCAGTTCCAGCCCCTGGATCTTCGCCATGCCCTCCAGCGCGGCGATCTGGTAATGGATGAAAGCCTTGATTTCCTCGGCCGAGCAGTGCATCGGCCGGCGCCCGAAGCCGACCAGGTCGGGATAGGCCGGGTGCGCGCCGACCATCACCCCGTGCTGCTTGGCCATCGCCAGGGTGCGTTCCATGATCAGCGGGTCGCCGCCGTGAAAACCGCAGGCGATATTCGCCTGGTCGATATGCGGCATGACCTCGTCGTCGCGTCCCATCTTCCAGGAACCGAAGCTTTCGCCGAGATCGCAATTGAGCATCAACATGGCATTCTCCTGCTACATGACCGCAAGGTGGCTGTTGGGCATGTCCGAAACCAGCATGCAGCCCGGCGAGTGGGTGATGCATAACGGCGGCCGCGCCTGTTCGACGGCGACCTGCGGCGTCACCCCGCAGGCCCAGAACACCGGAACCTCGTCCTTGCGGATGGTCACCGCGTCGCCGAATTCGGGTTTATCGATGTTACGGATACCGATACTGGTCGGGTCGCCGAAATGCACCGGTGCGCCGTGCACCGCCGGAAAGCGCGTGCAAATCTGGATCGCGCGGATCGCGTCGGAGGGGATCATCGGCCTCATGCTGACCACCATCTTGCTGGCGAATCGGCCCGCCGGCGTACAGTCGATATCGGTGCGGTACATCGGCACGTTGACGCCTTCGCTGACATTACGGATCTCGAGTCCGTCCTCGATCAGCGCTTCCTCGAACGAAAACGAGCAGCCGAGAACGAAGGAAACCAGGTCGTCGCGCCAGATGTCGGAGATATCGGTAACCTCGCGGACCAGCTCGCCGTCTTCGAAAACCCGGTAGCTCGGGATATCGCTGCGAATATCGAGATCCTCGCCGAGTTTCGGAATGCGGAAATCGCCGGGTTCCGCGGCCATGCCGATCAGCGGGCAGGGCTTCGGGTTCGACTGGCA
>JASFKL010000270.1:0-5639 GCA_050118655.1 Gammaproteobacteria bacterium
CGCGACCAGACCTGCTCGGTATCGACGCTCTCGATCAACCCGTTACATTCCAGGCACCGCTGCAGAGGCTGGATTTGCGCGCCGAGATGGAGACGCTCGACGACCTCGTCGAGCTGCGTCGCGGGATCGTCGGAACGCACCCAGTAACCGTGACTGACGGCCTTGCGGAACAGCAGGCGCCGGTCACGGGTCAGAATGATGCGGCGCTCGCGCTGCGCGATGTCGACGACTTCGCGATCGTCGAAGCTATTGTCGTAAACCGTGTCGAAACCCAGCATGCGCAGACGCCGCGCAAGCTTGCCGAGATTGACGTCGACGACGAAACGCGTAACGCGTAGCGGTTTTGCGCGCAGCCGCTGCAGCGGCGAGATATCGAAGCCTTCGAATACCGGGTAGACCGCGACCCGGTCCCCGTCTCCGAGCCGGTAGTCGAAGCCGACCGAGGTCCCGTCGACCAGGATCAGGTCGACCTCGCTGTGCGGCACGCCCAGGGTTTCGATCGGATCCTTGATTCCCGGATCGCCGTCGAAGCGGTAATCGACCGATTTGCCGCGATCGGCCGGATCGAGGAAATCGTTCAATTCCGCGTAAAATCGAAAACTGGCGAGCTTCGGCTTCACGACTTCGTGCGGGCTTCGCATGCAATTGCAGATCCGCCCAGTCTAGCAAGCTTCGCATCCCCCGTCCCGACCCGGTTTTCGCACTCGTCCCGCGAGCCCCCCGGATCGCTGGCCAGGCCGATTCGGTTATGATAAAAACCACTGAACCATGAGCAAGAACACCTTCCAGGAAAACCAGCGCCGCTGCCGCCTCAAGGACGACGAGCGGGTATGGCTGTTCGGCTACGGCTCGCTGATCTACCTCGTGGACTTCCCGTTCCTCGAATCGAAGCCGGCCAGTATCCGCGGTTTCAGCAGGCGCTTCTGGCAGGGCTCTCACGACCATCGCGGCACCGAGGAAAATCCGGGCCGCGTGGTCACCCTGATCGAGGAAGAAGGGGCATACTGCGGCGGCCTCGCCTACCTGGTGGAAGCGCCGGTATTCAGGCAGCTCGACGAGCGCGAAAAGAACGGTTACCTGCGCGTCAGCGCCGAGATGACTTTCGACGACGGCACGAAGGCCACCGGCCTCACCTATATCGCGGCGCCCGACAACGAGGCCTGGCTCGGGGAAGCCAGCGAGTATGAAATCGCCAGGCACATTCGCGCCGCCGAGGGTCCCAGCGGCAGCAATCGCGACTACCTGCTGGAGCTGGCCGTCGCCCTGCGCGAGCTAGGGCTGGACGACCCGCACGTGTTCGAAATCGAGTCTCATATCCTGGAAATGGACCGGGCCTGAAACGGCCCGCCGGGCCGATTATTGCAGGCTTTCGATGTAGGCGGCGAGATTTTCGATATCGGCGTCGCTGAGCCCCGCCGCCATCGCATTCATGACCGGCTGATTGCGGGCGCCGCTGCGAAAATCGCCGAGATTCTTGCGAATGAAGTCGGCATCCCTGCCCTTCAGCGACGGATAGGTGTCTACGACACTGACGCCGCCGGCGCCGTGACAACCGATACAGCCGCGGGCCGCGTAGGTGGACTTGCCCGCGGCCACGTCCGCCCGGGCCGAACCGACGAATACCGCGGCCACCACAAGGCAGGTAATTAAAGCGAATTTCATAAACCCTGATTCCCGGTAGTATTCTTGTTATCGCCAATGGATAATGGCGTCCAACATTCATCATTGTTACAAAGCCATATGCCTATGTAAAGCCGTGCTATAGCCGGGCCTGCAAATTGCACCGACCGGCCTCGAACCCGAAGATATCTATTTGAAATACATGAGATTAATAACTTTCTTGCCAACATCATCCGGGATACTGCCTGGCCGTGGACCGCTGCAAAAGGCAGGCTAGCAGACCGGGCTGAATCCGTGCTTAACGATCTCCAGGAATACAATCGTAAAATTCGCCGTGACCTGTCGATCGAGTTCCGCGGGCTCGAGCTGAAAACCACCTGGGGGCTGTTTTCGCCGCGCGCGGTCGACGACGGGTCCCGCCTGCTGCTGGACCACCTCGAACTCGCCGAGGACGCCGACTGCCTGGACCTGGGTTGCGGCTACGGCGTGCTCGGCCTGTGCATGGCGAGAGCCGCCCCGCGCGGTCATACGCTGATGGTCGACAAGGATTTCGTCGCCGTCGAGTACGCCGAGCGCAACCGCAAGCGAAATCACATAGACAACGCCAGCTGCCTGTTGAGCAACGGTTTCGACCAGGTGCCGCCGGGTCGATTCGACGTCATCGTCTCCAATATTCCCGCCAAGGTCGGCAAGGAAATGCTTTATATCTACCTGTTCGACGCGCTCGAGCACCTGAAGCCGGGGGGTGCGTTTTACATCGTTACGATCACCGGGCTGCGGCAGTTTTTCAAGCGCGGTTTCAACGAGGTATTCGGCAACTACGAAAAGATCAAGCAGGGCAAGACCTATACCGTCGCCCGCGGTATACGGCAGGAGAAACCGTCCCGGTGAGCGAGTTCACGGAATCGAACAACGGCCGCCGGACGATCGCCGCGGGCGCGATTTTCGCGATGCTCGCCGTGTTGCTCGGCGCGTTTGCGGCTCACGGTCTCAAATCGACACTCGACGCCTACCGGCTCGGCATCTTCGAAACCGCGGTCAGGTACCAGATGTACCACGCAATCGCGCTGCTGATCGCGGGTGCGATCGCCTCCCTGCCGGGTTATTCGCCGCGCTGGCTGAAACGGGCGGCACTGGCATTCGGACTCGGTATCCTGCTGTTCAGCGGTTCGCTGTACGCGCTCGCGCTGACCGGCATCGGCTGGCTGGGCGCGGTCACCCCGCTCGGCGGCGTCGCGTTCATATTCGGCTGGATCGCACTCGCGATCGCAGCGTTGCAGCACCGGCCGCCGGATCGCTAGAGGCAGGCGCAAATGCGATTCCCGATCGTTACGCGTGAATAGTTATCATCAAGGGTAAATCAATTACCGCCATCGGCTCAGCTGGATCGTTATTCGCCTCGAACTCGAGGGATTCAGGCGTCAACCTTGCTAAAAACAGGCGCCCGGGGTCATCCGACAGGCGGCGATCTTCGGCCATAAACGGACTCCGGGCGGTAAGGTGATAAACTTCTTCTAAGTCAAACCTACTGTTACGTTTGTATTGCCCTAATAATCATGAAGATTGGAACCTTCGATAAAATTGGAATTACTGTAATCCTAGGGTCATTCGGATTCACAGTTTTTGCAGCAATGTCATGGAACTGGTTCCCCACGCCTGGTGATTGGGGCGATATTGCTCGAATACCGAAAAGCATAGTGAACTACCTTGCGCTATTACTTCCGCCGGCAGTCACTCTATTGTATTTGCTAATTCGTAGATGGTGCTTTACCAAAGACTGAATACTTACAGCCGTATCCCAATCTATCCGTAAGCGGCCACTTCTTATTCGACCGTAATCGGCGACCTTCTGGTTTTGCTTCGAGTTGATGGACACCTAAAATAGGCGCGAGGAGCGCGGGGAGGTGTCAAATGACAAAACCGAAGCGATACAAGCGATATAGCGCGGAGTTCAAGCGCGAAGCCATCAGAAGAGCGAACGCAGAAGGCGTCTCGGACGCGGAAGTCTGTGCCGAGCTGGGTATCAGCACACGGCAGTTTCGCCGCTGGCGAGACGAACTGGCATTACTCGGCAACGACGCGTTTCCCGGTCCAGGCCGAAGCCGTGATCAGGAACTGACCGACCTGAAGCGTGAGCTCGCCCAGGTGAAGAAGGAGCGCGATTTCCTAAAGGAAGCAGCGGCGTACTTTGCCAAGGAATCGAAGTGAAGTACGCCTGCATCGAGCGCCGGAGGGATGATTATCCGGTTCGCATGATGTGTCGGCTACTGGGGGTCTCTGCGAGCGGGTATTACGCCTGGCGAATGCGCCCGGAGAGTCCGCGCGCGAAAGCGGATCGAGAGCTGCTGCCGAAGATCAAGCGGATTCACGCGCAAAGCAAGGGAGTTTACGGTAGTCCCAGGATCAAAGCCGAGTTGGAAAGCGAAGGATATTCTGTCGGTCGCAACCGGGTCGCACGTCTGATGCGCCTGGAGCGGCTTCAAGGGTGTCCCAGGCGGCGCTTTCGGGTCACGACGCAGCGTAATCCTGCACATCGAGTGTCCCGGGATTTACTGCAACAGGACTTTACGGCCGCGGCGCCCAATCAACGTTGGGTTGCCGATATTACCTATATCTCGACCCATCAGGGCTGCATTTACCTGGCTATCGTCATGGATCTCTACTCCCGACGGATCGTGGGTTGGTCGATGAGCCGATGGATGACTCGCCGAATCGTAGTCGATGCCTTACGCATGGCGATTCACACCCGACAGCCGCAAGGCAATCTTATCCACCACTCGGATCGAGGTGGTCAGTACACCAGTGATGAACTAAGGGCCGAACTCGCTAAACACGGCATCGAGGCCAGCATGAGTAAAACGGGTAATTGCTACGACAACGCGGTTGCGGAGAGCTTCTTCGGATTACTGAAGCGAGAGCGAATCAATCGAGTTCGTTATCGAACACGCGAAGAAGCACGTGCCGACGTGTTTGAGTACATCGAGGTGTTTTACAATCGAAAACGACGGCATGGCTACCTTGGAAATATCAGCCCGGTTGAGTTCGAACAGAAGACAACCGGGCTTTCTGAAACCGTCCATTGAAGCGGAGCAAGACCAATCGGCCAGGAGCGGACTCTCAAGCGACAGGGATTAATTCCACCTGACGCGAAGACTCTCACTCGGGCATACACACTGTCCGCGAAGAGCTCCAATTGATTCCCGTCAATGTCGGATTTCTTCTGGCTGATATTCTTACATTCAAGCTTATTTTGGGTTGGGAGTTCTTTTCAGCGCGTATCCCAAAGGGAGTTGTAATCATTAATTCTCACCTGACACGAAGCTTTTTCCGCTAGTGAACAGGAAACAAAACGAGATTGGAGAAGGTCAATGGACATCAACTTGAATTGGAAGGGAGGGTTACTTCTGGCGATATTCCTCTACCTGAACTCAACCCTCGCCCAGGCGCAACCGATCCTGGTCGGCGCCGAGTACGGCGGCCAGGTCCCGATCGAAGGCGTATGGGAGTTTCCCGGATGCTTTCAGGACGAAGAATACGGCGAGTACGATTACAAAGAATACCTGATTTTTACCGGGGACCAGGTCGAGGGGCGCGTCGTTCAATATACTTCCACGGACGAGAGCTGCAGCGGTGTTGAGACGATCATCGAGAGCGATACGGGAACAGTCTTCCCGGGCGGCCTGCAAACGGAAGGCACCTGCTGGGATGACGAGCCGCCGCAACGGCAGGATTCCACGGGTCCCTTGGCGGCGAATCCGGCAGCCAGCTGGCTGATCTTTTGGTTAGGCGAGGGCGAAGCGGAAGCCGGGTTGTACTACATCGACGACACGGCGGAGACCTGGTACTTGTGGCGAGGCGCCGGCGGCGACGAAAACGGCAACGGCGATAACGGCAATGGCGAGGAGAACGGAGGCGGACCATACGAGCCCGAGGAACCACCTTGCCCGTTCCCCCTGAAAGCCGAAGAGCCGCTGATGAAGCTCACCCCCGCTACGATCACGGTCACAGTGGACATCAAA
>JASFKL010000271.1:0-5637 GCA_050118655.1 Gammaproteobacteria bacterium
CGGCGCCGACTACAAGGATCCCAAGACACGCCTGCAGGAATATCTGCAATCTCGCCAGCGTGAACTGCCGGTTTACGCCGTCGAGCAGACTACCGGTCAGGCGCATGCGCAAAAATTTACCGTCAGCTGTAAACTCGCCGACCCCGAAATGCAGGAAACCGGCAGCGGCAGCAGTCGCAAGAAAGCGGAGCAGCAGGCGGCGAGCAGGCTGCTCGACAGGCTCGGTCAATGAGCGGAGAGTTTCGCTGCGGATACGTCGCCCTGGTCGGTAAGCCGAATACGGGCAAGTCGACCCTGATGAACGCGCTGGTCGGAGAAAAGCTCAGTATTACCGCGCATCGGCCGCAAACCACGCGCCACCAGATACTCGGTATCAGGACCCGCGAGGATTACCAGTGCATCTTTGTCGATACCCCGGGTATCCACGACAGCAGGCACAAGGCCATCCACCGTTACATGAACCGCGCGGCGACCAGTATCCTCGACGACGCCGACCTTGTATGCATGCTGGTGGACATCACCCGCTTCAACCAGGACGACGTCGATATCCTGGCGCGCATCGGCGGGCATCGCAACCTGTTGATGGTAATCAACAAGATCGACCAGTTGAAGCGCGACGACTGCCTGCCGATTATCGAGCGAATTTCACATCAGGCACCCGGAGTCGAGTGCGTGCCGGTCTCGGCGCTGCACGGCGATAACCTCGACCGGCTCGAAAGTGTAATCGTCGCGCACCTGCCGGTCGGCCCGGCGCAATTCCCCGACGACCAGCTGACCGACAAGTCGATGCGTTTCATCAGCGCCGAGATCGTGCGCGAGAAATTGTTCCGCCAGCTCAAGCAGGAATTGCCTTACTCGGTCACGGTGTCCATAGATCACTATATCGAGGAACCCGATATAACGCGCATCTCGGCAACCGTCTGGGTCGAGAGAAAGTCCCAGAAAGCAATCGTGATCGGCAAGGATGGCGTCCAGCTAAAGAAGATCGGCAGCGCGGCAAGGCGGGATATCGAACGACTGGTCGACGGTAAGGTTTACCTGCAACTCTGGGTCAAGGTCCGCGAGGACTGGGCCGACGACGAGCAGTCGCTGGCGGCCTTTGGCTATTCCGATGGAAACCAGGGTCACTGACCAGCCGGCATTTATCCTGCGCCGGCGCGACTGGCAGAATACCAGCCTGCTGCTGGACTTGTTCAGCCGAGACTACGGCTGTTTGCGGGTACTGGCTCGCGGCGCAAGGCGCAACCCGGCAAAAACTCCTTTTCAGCCCTTCGCGCTGCTGACCCTGGGCTGGAGCGGCAAGCAGGAACTCAAGACCCTGACCTCGATCGACGGCGTGCCGCTGCCCGTTGACGAGCGCAACTATTTATCACTGGTATACGTCAACGAACTGATCGGCGCGATGCTGCCGGAACGCGAACCGAGTTCCGAAGTGTTCGACGCTTACCTCGGCCTGCTGAAATCGGCGAGGGATCCGCTCGGGGAGGCCGGCCTGCGCCGCTTCGAGCAAGAACTGATGCGCCGGCAGGGTTACTTCCCGGATATCGGCGAGGATGCCGGGACCGGCGAGCCGATTTGCGCCGATCGCCATTACCAGTTCGTGCTCGATCAAGGTTTCGTGGCCTGCCCGGAGGCCGCGCCCGACAGCGTCAGCGGTCAGACCGTAATCGACTGGAACGCCGGCCGCTACGAGCTCGACAGCGTGCTGCGCCTGGCGAAATCGGTGTTGCGCAGTACGATCGACTTTAACTTGCATGGAAAAGCGCTAAAATCGCGCGGAGTATTACAGGAGATAATGAATAAACGATGAATAACCCGATCACGCTCGGCGTCAATATCGACCATGTCGCCACCTTGCGGCAAGCGCGCGGTACGCGTTATCCCGATCCGGTGTACGCGGCCCAGATTGCCGAGCATGCGGGCGCCGATTCGATCACCTTTCACCTGCGTGAAGACCGCCGTCACATCCAGGAACGCGATGCGCTGCTGCTAAAGCAGGTGGTAAATACCAAACTCAACCTGGAGATCGCGATTACCGACGAAATGCTGGACTTCGGCTGCGAGCTTCGTCCCGAGGATGTATGCCTGGTCCCCGAAAAGCGCGAGGAACTGACCACCGAGGGCGGACTCGATGTCGCCGGGCAGCTCGAGCAGGTACGCAAGGCCTGTTCCCGGCTGGCCGGGGTCGGTACGCGGGTGTCGCCGTTTATCGATGCCAGTCGCGAGCAAATCGATGCGGTAATCGAATGCGGCGCGCCCTGTATCGAAATTCACACCGGTCACTACGCGGACGCCCGCGGCGAGGAGCAGGCCCGCCTGCTGGAGACGATCGAGGATGCGATCGTTTATGCCTACGACAGGGGCCTGCAAGTCAATGCGGGACACGGCCTGAACCGGCATAACGTGGCGCCGATCGCGGCCAATCCGCGAGTGAGCGAACTGAATATCGGTCATGCTATCGTCGCCGAGGCGGTATTTCTCGGTCTCGAACGCGCCGTCGGCGATATCAAGCGCTTGATGCTGGAAGCCCGGGCCGCTGCCTCATGATCGTCGGAATCGGCGTCGATATCGCCGAAACCGCCCGCGTGCGGGAGCTTGCCGCTCGATTCGGCGAGCGTTTTGCACAGCGGATCCTGACCGAAGACGAGCGCGCCGAGTTCGC
This sequence comes from Gammaproteobacteria bacterium, assembly GCA_050118655.1. Classification (GTDB taxonomy): domain Bacteria; phylum Pseudomonadota; class Gammaproteobacteria. The sequence goes on from JASFKL010000271.1 coordinate 2,663, forward strand.
GCGTCGCAACTGTCCCGGCGACTACCTGGCAACCCGATTTGCAGCCAAGGAGGCGCTCGCCAAGGCGCTCGGCACCGGGATCGGCGGGCGGTTCGGATTTCACTCGGCGCAAATCGATCACGACAGCGCGGGCAGGCCGGTAGTCAGGTTTCTGGCCCCGGCCGAAGATCTCGTTCGAGATCTGAAAATCACCAACGCGATGATTTCGCTGTCCGACGAAAGGCATTACGTGGTCGCGATGGTAGTGCTGGAGTCACGGCCCGCAGCGGCCGGTTCGGGCTGAGTCCCGCTATTCACATTTCCTCGAGTTGACGGTCGATTGTCTCACCGACCGCCTCGAGTTCGTCCAGCAGTTCCCGTGTCGCGGTTTTCGGCGGCGCCTCGTCGTTACCGTCGAGGCGCCGCTGGAAGTCGACCACGCGGCGTTTCAGCCGAGGCAGGCTGGCGTAGCAGGTGACCCCGTACAGCTTGTGAGCGATCGCCGCAAGCCGCTCCCGCTGGCGTTTGTTCGAGGCGTCGACGAGTTGCTGCCGGTGCTCGGGAATATCGCGCTGGATGATTTCGAAAATCTGCTTCAGCAGCGATTCGTTGCCGGCACAGAGCTCGAGGGACTTTTCGTAGTCTACCGAGCAGTCGCGATCCGCCTTCTCCGTCGGCGTGGCGGATGCTTCACCGGCGCCGCGGCGGGGATCGCCGTCGAGCAGCTCGCGAAAGCTATCCTCGTCGATGGGTTTGCTGAGAAAATAGTCGAAGCCGAGTTCGAGCAGACGATCGGCCTCGTCGTTGAGCACGTTCGCGGTCAGTGCCACGATCGGTACAGGATTGTCCGGTTTTCGCTCGCGCATCATGCCGAGCAGGCTGATACCGTCGATATCCGGCATCTGTATATCGAGTATTACCAGGTCGAAAGGCTCGCGCTGGAATATTTCCAGCGCCTCCTCGCCGTTCTCCGCCTCGGTAACCTCGTGTCCCCAGAGGCGGATCAATTCGCCGGCCAGGGTCAGGTTGACGTGATTGTCGTCGACCAGCAGCACGCGTTTCGGCGCCCGGTCCTGGTTGCCGGCGAGCCTGGCCACCGGCGCTTTCGGCACCTGCCTGCGCGCGACCAGATCCGCGATCGCCTGGCTGGTGCTGATAATCGAAGCAAATTCCACTGCCTGCAGTCCCGGCTCGGTATCGAGGCCGCGATCGTAATCCATGACGATGGTGCGAATATCCGAGATTACTTCGGGTTGCAATAATTGCTCGAGCTCCAGCGCGAGATGCCGCAGGTCGAATACCAGCAGATCGATGAACGGCCGGTTGCGCCGAATCGTGTCGATTACCGGATCGATGCCGGCGCGATTGTCGATTTCGACGCTTTCGACGATGACGCCGGCGCGCTCGTAAAGGCTGTGAGTCTCCATCAGGCAGGTCCTGTCGGCGGCGAAAACCAGTGCTTTTGCCGGCACTGACGCATCGCTGTCTGCCTCGTCCCCCGGCGGCAACTTGAAGGGCATTCGTAATTCGAAGCGGGAGCCCTCACCGGGCCGCGACTGCATGTCGATGTCCCCGCCCATCAGCGAGGCGAGGTTCTTGCTGATCACGAGGCCCAGACCGGTCCCCACGAAACGCCGCGTACTGGAGCTTTCGACCTGGCTGAAGGCCTGGAACAGGTATTGCTGGTCCTCGGGAGAAATACCGATACCGGTATCTTCGACGGCGATTTCGATATCCGCTTTGTCTTCATGCCGTTCGGCGAGTATTACCCGGATGACGACCCGCCCCCGATCGGTAAACTTGATCGCGTTGCCGATCAGGTTGAGCAGAATCTGTTTCAGTCTCAGCTTGTCGCCGATCACCCGGCGGGGAGTGTCGCTGAAGATGATCAGGTTGAGATCGATATTCTTGGTCAGCACGGTGATGAACAATAAATCCCGGGTCTGCTCGATGACCTCGTAGAGGTCGAACTCCTCTTCGAGAATATGCAGCTTACCGGATTCCATCTTCGAAAAGTCGAGTATTTCGTTGACGATGTTGGTCAGGTCTTCGGTCGATTTCTCGATGATCTCGACGTAACGCTGCTGGGTTCGATCGAGCCGCGACTGGCTCAGCAGGCTGATGAATCCCTTGATGCCGTTGATCGGGGTGCGAATCTCGTGGCTCATGTTGGCCAGGAATTCCGATTTGGTCCGATTGGCATTCTGTGCCTCGTCGCGCGCGAAGCCCAGTTCGCGATTCTTGCTTTCCAGATCGGTAATCGCCACGTTCAATTGCTGCGTGGCCTGCTGAATGCGCTGATTCAGATGTTTTCGATTAGTCAGCAGCGAGCGTGTCATGCGGTTGAAACCTTTTTGTACCGCGCCGATCTCATTTGCCTCGGTCGGCTCGATGACCCTGCCCAGTTGACCGGTTTCGACATATTTCAAATGCTCGATCAGCGCGAATATCGGTTTGGTGATACGCCGGCTTATCGCGACGGTCAGCAGGAAGGCCGTGATCAGTATCGATACGAAAAACACGATCGAATCGTTGATAATACGACGCGCGTTGTTTTCGAGTTGTTGCCGGGAAACGTATAGGTGTACCCATCCCAGGGTATCGGTTTGCCGGCCCTCGCTGACATCGGGATTGAAAACATCCGCTTGCTCGATGCTTTGCGCGAGGATCGGCTGGCGGTGATAGAGATAGTCGGTGGTCTTGTTGCGGTCGAAGCTGTCGTCTACCGATTCGGCGACCAGCTTGCCCGCTCGATCGTAAACCGCGGCCAGCACGATATCGTCGCTACCCACGGTCTGCTCCAGCAGGTACTGGATCTGGCGGTCGTTGCCGCTGTAGAGGTTGTACTCCGAGGCGCCGGCGATCTGGCGGGCGATGATCTGGCTCTTGCTTTGCAGCAATTCGTTTTCCTGCTCGATACTGCTGCTGATATGCGTATAGGTGAAAAACAGGTCTATCAAAAAAACCGGGATCAGCGTTATCGCCAGAATCTGGTA
>JASFKL010000272.1:0-5636 GCA_050118655.1 Gammaproteobacteria bacterium
AGGCGTATTTCAGCGGGCAGGGCATATCGTAACGGCCGTGGACGATGACGCCGGGAATGCCTTTCAGCCGGGTGGCGTCGCGCAGGAGCTGGCCGTCTTCCAGCCAGCAAAGATGCGTGAAGTAGTGGTTCTCGATACGCGCGAAGGCCAGCGCGAATTCGTCGCCGCCGAAGTCGTCGATCTGCGCTTCGTCCGGCAGCAGGGTGATGGTGGCGCCTTCCCACTGGCTCCAGGCCCTGGCGCAGGCCAGTTTTACGGCTTCGTCGTCTCCGGTCAGGCGTTTGCGGTAAGCCGCCATCAGGTCGCCGCGCTCGGCTTCGGGAATCGGCGCGACGAAGGTCTCCCAGCGGTCGGGGAACATCTCGGACACGCCGGACTGGTAGTACCAGTCGAGCTCCGGTTTGGTGACCGTGTAGACGCCGCGCACCACCAGTTCCGAGACCCGCCCCGGGTACGCCTCCGCGTAGGCCAGCGCCAGCGTGGAGCCCCAGGAACCGCCGAATACCAGCCACTGGTCCACGCCGCACATCTCGCGCAGGCGTTCGATATCCGCGACCAGGTGCCAGGTGGTGTTGGCCTCGAGGCTGGCGTGCGGCACGGAGCGGCCGCAGCCGCGCTGATCGAACAACAGCACGTCGTAGCGCCCGGGATCGAACACCCGGCGCTGGCTGGCGTTGCAGCCGCCGCCCGGACCGCCGTGCAGGAATATCGCCGGTTTGGCGCCGGGCGTGCCCGCTTTTTCCCAGTAAATCCGGTGACCGTCGCCGACATCCAGCAGGCCGCTGTCATAGGGTTCGATCTCGGGGTAGAAGCTGCGCGGAGTGGTCATGGTTTGTCCCTGGCGACGAGGTGTTTTGCCGATCATATAAGAAAAGGGCCCGCAGGCCCTCATACTCTTGCCGGGGTATTCCCGGAAGATTGAACCCGGGCTTTCCGGGCATGCCGACCTCCCTGTCTGCATAATCGAAAATACGAGCGGGATATTAACTCGGACAAATATCAGGGACAATGGCACTCCGATACCTGTTTCCGGACGCGTCCGGGAGGAAATATGGCAACGCATCACGCAGCCGCGGGGGAAGTCGTCGATCTCGAAACCTGGGCGGATGACTTGCCAACCGAGAAGTCGAAAGTGATCGCCAAGACCCGGGGACTCGAGCTCGCGCGCCTGGTCATCGGCGCCGGCGTCGACATGCACCACGCCGACTACTGCAGCGTTTCGGGAGCCGTGGTGATTCACTGCATCGAGGGTGAAGTTCTGCTACGGACGTCGACCGCGCAGGTGCCCCTGAAACCCGGCCAGCTGGCGTATCTCGACGGCGGCACCGAGCATGCCCTCGCCGGCATCAGGGATTCGGTCGTGTTGCTGACCATCGTGCTGAACCAGGACTAGATTGCGTATCCTGCTCGGACCCGCGTGATTTCGATCAGGCCCTGCATTTCACACTTCGGGTAATCCGCTTGCCGGATGTAAGACCTGCCCCTGGGTTCGCGCGAGACCCGTCGGTCCCGGATGCCATCGGCGAGCCCGGCGACGATCCGTCGCGCGTCCCGCGCCATCCTGGCGACGATATGGAAAATCGGTGTCAGAGAGAAATCTTCCCACGATTTCTTTCGGATATCCTGGCTGCCGGGGCCGCGGGAAATCGCGCTCGCAGGCTGCGAATGTTATGCTCGACCCGTTATGGATTCCGGGTCTGCGATAGTCGAGTTCACTCGAATTTATTTGGCCGTTTTCTATTCGGGTGTTGCCGCTTTTTATGCGCTAAGAATAACGGCGAAGAAACGGGCGGGTTCTCTCGAGGTCGTGTTTCCCGGAGAGCGTTACAGTTCCACCTGGTGGAACCATATGCTGTTTCGTGGATTCAGGTTCACCATCTGGATGGTTTGTCTGTTCCGCTGGCCGTTTCCGGTCATCGATAATTACCTGGGAATTTTTTCCGCACTGAATACCTGGCCGGTCGTGCTCGCGGGCAATACCCTGTTGACCATCGGCTTTCTGTTTGCGATCGCGGTTCATTTCGCCCTGGGCCGTCAATGGAGATCCGGGATCGATCCGCGCGGACCCGGGGAATTGAGGGTCGACGGCTTTTACCGTTACTCGCGCAACCCGATGTTCGCGGGCGTCGCGGTGGCGCAGGTCGGTTTCCTGTTCGCTTTGCCCTCGGTATTTTCGGCCGTTTGCCTCGTCGTCGGTCTGTATGCCCTGCATCGGCAGGCGCTGGCCGAAGAAGACCATCTGTCGAAGCGGTTTCCGGAAGAATATGCGCGTTACCGGAGCCGGGTTGGCAGGTGGTTATGATGATTTATGGAATTCCGGGGACAGTATACTTAATTCGAACTTGCCCCCGGCAGGCCGTTTAAGCAATTAAGGGTAAATGGATTGGGGTCCGGCCTTACATTTCGCACGTCGGCTAATCCGCTTGCCGGATATAAGGCTTAAACCCCTGGGTTCGCGCGAGCCCCGTCAGTCCCGGATGCCATCGGCGAGCCCGGCGATGATCCGCCGCGCGTCGCGCGCCATCCTGGCGACGATATCGCCGGCGTACTCGATCCGCCGCACCTGCCCGGCCACCTGGCCGGCGAACAACGCCATCCGCTCCAGTTCGCCGCGCGTCGAGCGCAGCGGCGAATCGGTGCTGAACAGGTAGATATCGCGGCCCTCGTCGTCGGCGACGACCTCGCGCTGCAGTCGTTCGGGGTGATGGCCGAACAGCTTGTCGCCGAGCTTTTCGGTGACCGGGCTTTCGAGCACCCTGACCGGCGAACCGGGCGGCCAGTTGATCGAAAAGGCGTCCGTCAACACCGTCTGCTCCGCGCTCGATTCGAGGATCCGCTGCTTGTGCAGCTCGTGCGCGTTGGATTCGGGCGTGGCGAGGAATACCGTTCCGCAGTGCACGCCCGCCGTGCCCAGCGCGAGCGCGGCGGCGAGCGCGGCGCCGCTGCCGAAGCCGCCCGAGGCCACGACCGGTACGCGGACGGCCGCGCACACCAGCGGCAACAGCACCAGCGACGAAACCCTGCCCCGAACGTGGCCGCCCGCCTCCATGCCTTGCGCGATGACGGCGTCGGCGCCGGCGGCTTGTGCGGCGAGCGCGTCCGCTACCGAACCGACCTGGTAGAGCACCTTGCTGCCGAACGCATGGGCCTCGGACACGGCCCGGCCGTCGACCTCCCAGAAAAACGTCATTGCCGGGACGCGCTCGTCCCGGCAAGCCGCCATCTGTTCGTCGAATAGCACGGGATCGGTGGCAGACGGGATCAGGTTGACGCCGAAATCGCGGTCGCTTCGCTCGCGCAGGTTCCCGATTTCACGCCTGATCAGCTCGGGCGGCTCGCGCACCATGCCCAGGGAGCCGAATCCGCCCGCCTCGCAGACCGCCGCGGCGAGTTCGGCGCGGGCGACGCCGCCCATGCCGGCCGACAGGATCGGCAAGCGGCAGCCGAGAAGATCGCAGAGCGCGGTTCGCAGGCTAGCCGACGCCATGCCGGCGGCGCGCGCGACCAGGCCGTTGCGGCCACAGGCCGGGCCGCTCGATGACCTGGTTCCTGCCGTGAATGACGATATCCATCGGCACGTCGTGCGCTTGCGGGTAGATGGTCGCGATCTGCTGCGAAGCGTAGCCGACGCCGATGGTGAACGGCTGCGGCTCGAGAGACGCCAGGGTGCGGTCGAAGTATCCCCCGCCGTAGCCGAGGCGGTAACCCTGCGCGTCGAAGCCCACCAGCGGCGCGACGACGACGTTCGGCACGATCTCGACGCCCTCGACCGGAACCGGTATTTTCATCGCCCCCGGCCGCAACCTGCACGATGGCGTCCATTGGCGGAAAACCAGCGGCTGGTGCCTGGCGTGAACCACGGGCAGGGCTACCCGGGCTCCCTTGCGATGCCAGGACTCGAAACAGCCGCGCAGGTCCGGTTCCGCCCGCCACGGCCAGTAGAGCCCGATTTTCAGGCCCGGGCCGGGTTCTACCCATTGCTCTATCTCGCCGATGATTTCCCGCGAAAGCCGTTCGCGCTCCTCGTCGGTCAACGACAGGCGAGCCGAGATCAGGCGTTCGCGCTCCGCCCGGCGCCACCGGCGAACATCTTCCGCGGCGCTTCGATCGCGCACCGAAGCGCCCGCGTAACCCGCTTCCAGTTCATGGGCGAAACAGGGCGGCGAGGCGTAATCCGAAATCCGGCTGTTATCCCGATACATGAGCAGGGTCTCCTGTAGCTGGTTTGATTTCGACGGCGACGCGGCCGGCGGCTTCTCCCGGGCACGCGTCCGCGGCGGGCAAATGCCCGGCGGCGGGTGTCGCCGGGGGATCGGCGGGTTGCCGGTGGCCGTCGGCAAAGTAAGGCATCCGCACCAGCGCCACGAGTACGAAACCGAAAATACCGAGCCAGGCGAGACGGGTGCCGGAAGGGTCCGGTTTGCGGGCGAGGGGGCGATACTGGCGCGGCTTGCGATTCATCTTCGGTGTTGGTGACGTTTGTCGTACGCCGTTCATCTTAGGCAGCGTTTATAATTACACAAGCAAATTTTAATTGCCTTTAATATGCGTAATAGTAATATTAAATTCACTGAAACGGAGACTGGCATGGATATCGAGCTCGCCCGGACTTTCCTCAAGGTCGTCGAAACCGGCAGTTTCGTCAGGGCCGCCGAGCGGCTGTTCGTTACCCAGGCCGCGATCAGCCGGCGCATCCGGATTCTCGAGGACGATCTGGGCTGCCGGCTGTTCACCCGCAACAAGGCGGGCGCGGAGTTGACCGCCCCCGGCCGCCGCTTCGCAAAGTACGCCACGAGGATGGTGCAGGCGCTGGAACAGGCGCGCCACGAGGTCGGCGTCGCGCTCCCTTACCGGCGCTACCTCGCGGTCGGCGCCCGTCTCGGCCTGTGGCAGGACTTCCTGGTTTCCTGGATCGAGATCATGCGCCGCAATGCGCCCGACGTGGTGCTGCGAACCCAGCTCGGCTTCGAGGCCGACCTGACCCAGCAACTGATCGACGGCAGTCTCGACATCGGCATCATGTATACCCCGCAAAACCGGCCCGGTTTCGTCGTCGAGCACCTGTTCGACGACGAGCTGGTGCTGGTGAGCAGCGAGGCGACGACGGAAGCGGCCGCGGCCGGCTATATCCAGGTCGAATGGGGCCCCGAGTTCCTCGACCGGAACCGGCTCTTGCAACCCCGCTTCGCGAATCCCGGCATCATCGCCGGGGTGGGTTGGCTCGGGTTGCAGCATATCCTGGCTCACGGCGGCTCGGTATACCTGCCCGAGCGCCTGGCCCGCCCCTACCTGGAACGCGGCGAGCTTTTCCACGTCGAGGATGCGCAAAGCTTCACGCTGCCCGCTTACCGGGTTTATCCCGCCGATCACGACCCGGAGTTGTTCGCCCTCGCGCTTGCCTCGATCGATCGCGCGGTGACCGAGATCGGCATGGGAGATCGGCGGCAGTCGCCGGTATTTTCTTCGTAACCATTCAAAGGGACACCCACCGTACAGTCTGGTGCGAATGTAACCTGATGCTGGCTCGGTTCAAGGTAGTTGTGATCGATAAATTGGAACCAAAACCCGGCAAAGCCGGGCTCTAAACGCTAATTGCCTGTGGGAAAGTGGGTGTCCCTTTTGTGCTTTAAGGCCCG
>JASFKL010000273.1:0-5594 GCA_050118655.1 Gammaproteobacteria bacterium
GAGGTTTTACTCGCCGCGGGCGCGGACGCCGACGCGGCCGAAACCCGCCGCGGCACCACCGCGCTGCACCTGGCCGCGTTCCGCGGCCACCGCGAAGTCATCGACGTGTTGCTGACTTACGGCGCCGGGGTCGACGTGGCCGACGAAAACGGCGAAACCCCGCTATTCTGGGCGATCGGCAGCGGCGAGACCGAGGCGATCATCCGGCTGGTCAACGCCGGCGCCGACGTCAATCACAGGAACCGCGCCGGGGTCGACCCGCTCGGCGTTGCCGCCTTCGCCTATGATCGCGAGTCGACCGAGCGACTGTTGAAGATGCTCGGCGCGGTGAAATGAGCCCGCGCAGGCGCCGTCCGCAGTTGCCGATCCCCACGGTGGTCTTTCGGTAACCCGGAAACAGGTATACTGTCCCCGATTTCGAGCAAAAACTTCCCGGCTTATGCAAATAATCAGTCGGCCTGCCTCGGCAGGCCTGTTACTCTCGCTGGCGTTCGCCACCCTGTCCGCGGCCCCGGGGGCAGCGGCGGAAGAGGCGGCTTTCGTCGGTTCCGAATCCTGCGCGGCCTGTCACCCGGCCGAGCAGGCGGCCTGGCTGGAATCCGATCACCGGCAGGCCATGCTGCCGGCAGGCGCCGGATCGGTGCGCGGGAATTTCGACGACGTGCGGGTCATTTTTCACGGCGTCGAGTCGCGCCTGTTCCGCGACCCCGAGCGCTACCGCGTAACCACCGCGGGCCCGGGGGGTGAGCGCGCGACCTTCGACATCGCCTATACCTTCGGTCATTACCCGGTACAGCAATACCTGGTCGACATCGGCAACGGCTACCTGCAGGCGCTGAACCTCGCCTGGGACAGCCGCGCGGGCGAAGCCGGCGGGCAGCGCTGGTATCACCTGCGGGCCGATGAAAAAATCGACGCCAACCACCCGTTTTTCTGGACGCGGCACTTCCAGAACGCCAACAGCCGCTGCATCGAATGCCACAGCACCGGCTTCGCGAAAAACTTCGATCCCGAATCCGCTGCCTATTCGACCGCCTGGGCCGAGCCCGGGGTCGGCTGCGAGGCCTGTCACGGGCCTGCCTCGCGGCACCTGGAACTGGCCGCGGCGAACCGGCTCGACGCCGCGGACAGCGGTTTCGAGCGCAAGCCCGCGGCCGGGCTCACCTGGTCCTTTCGGGACGGCGAGGCGATCGCGTCGCCCTCGGGAACGCGAGATGATTCCTGGGTCGATACCTGCGGCGGCTGCCATTCGCGCCGCGGCTCTCTCGGCGACCCGAAACCCGGGGCCGGCTACCACCAGCAATACCGGCTGGCGCTGCTCGAGCGGGGGCTTTACTTCGCCGACGGCCAGATCGACGACGAAGTGTTCGTCGCGGGATCGTTCCTGCAAAGCCGGATGCACGCGCGCGGCGTGACCTGCGGAAATTGCCACGATCCGCACTCCGGCAAGCCGCTCGCGCAGGGTAACGCGCTCTGCGCGCAGTGCCATCAACCAGCGGTATACGACAGTGAAAAACACCATCGCCATCCATCCGGCTCCGGGGGTGCGCAATGCGTCAACTGTCACATGCCGGCGCGGCTCTACATGCAGGTCGACTGGCGCCGCGATCACCGCATCTCGCGGCCCGACCCGTGGCTGTCGCAGCGCCTGGGCGTGCCGAACGCCTGTACCGGCTGCCACCGGGACCGCGACGACGCCTGGGCCGCCGCGGCGATGCGCGGCTGGGGCCTCGAGCCCGGGCCGGCAGCCTGGGCGGCGGCCAACCACGGCATCGCGCGCCAGGACATGCTGGCCTTTCGTGAATTCGCTGCCGATCCCGCCGCGCTCGGCCTGCCGCCGATACGCCAGGCGACCCTGCTCGCCGGGCTGGCCGGCTTTCCGACGCGCCTCGCGCTCGAGACCGCTGCCGGCTACCTGCACGACCCTGACCCGTTGCTGCGCCGCGCGGCCGTAACTGCGCTGCAGCCGTTTCCCGCCGAGCTACGCTGGCAATTGCTGTCGCCGCTGATCGACGACCCGGTGAAAAGCGTGCGCCTCGAGGCGGCCGAGCTGCTGGCCGACCTGCGCCCGCGATTGAATGGCGCCGATGCCGACCGTCTCGACCGCCTGCTCGGCGAGTACCGCGAATCGCTCGCCTACCGTGCCGACTCGCCGGGCGGCCAGCTCGCCATCGGCAATCTCGAATCGCGGCTCGGCTTCACGATTCTCGCCGAACGGGCCTTCCGGAGCGCGCTCGATATCGAGCCGCGTTTCGTGCCGGCGCTGCTCAACCTGTCGGATCTCTACCGCTCGCTGGGCAGCGACGGCGAGGCCAGGGAACTGTTGCAGCGAGCGCTCGAGTTCGCCCCCGACGACGCCAACGTCGATCATGCCTGGGGTCTTTACCTGGTACGCGCAGGCAGGCGCGACGAGGCGCGCGAGTATTTCGCCCGCGCGCTCGAACAGGAAAACGCCACTCCCCGGCATGCCTACGTCTACGCGGTGGCGCTGGATTCCGCCGGCCGTACCGCCGACGCGATCGCGGCCCTCGACAGGGCCACCGAGCGCTGGCCCAACACGCTCGACCTGTATTTCCTGCAGGTGTCCTACATGGACAAGGCCGGTCGGGCCGCGGGAATCGAGCGCTATCTCGGCCTGCTCGCGACCGTCGCGGGCAACAACCCGCAGATCCGGAACTGGATAAACAAGTACGGCCTGGACCAACCCTGATAACGGCGTTGATTCACGAGTCGCGACTGCCTGGTCTGGCGCGCCGGGGACAGGCGGGAATCACCGATGATGCGATCCGGATCGTGGAACACCCGGCTGTTGGCGGGTATTGCTCTCACGCAAAGCGCCTGCGCGTCCCGCTAAATTCGGGGACAGTATACCTATTTAAATTTCTAAATTCGGGGACAGTATACCTATTAAAATTTGGCAAGCTTTTCTGACTGCTGTTGTTATAAAAGTACACTGTCCCCGAATTTCCCCCCCTAAAAGTATACTGTCCCCGAATTTCTTGTCCCCGAATTTCCTGTCCCCGAATTTCCCCCCGAAGCCCACCAGGCTCGTGCCGGCGACCTGTTCGACGCGGCGCCCGGTCTTCGGGGACCAGATCGCGCCGACTATCGAGTGCCCGAGCGCACGGGGACTACTAGCCGAAAAGGAGTGATCCGAATCCCGTTAGCGGGCGTAAGCATAGCCGTGAGGAAGACAGGGTGTAAGTATAATCCTTACAATCTCGAGGGTTGACGAAAGCCGGAATTCAAATAGTATCGAGCCGGGCAGGAGGCCTGAAACGAGGTAGTCGATCGGAATTTTCAAGGCTTCGAAATATCACCCCGGTAAGGTTACGGCCTTAAAGAATCTAACGACGCGGGAGCCATACCCGGTTCCCCCGCTGAGTACCGGAGCTCATGGTGCGCGACGGCAGATCGGAGTAAGCACCGGGCGACATTGCACAAATCAATAAGGAGAAACATCACTATGAAGTCCGAAAATTTCTACCGACCGTGGCGGCGTCCCGTCATCTGGTCGATGTATCTCGCAGCCCTGCTGATCTGGGGCAACGGCTACGCGCAGTCGAGCGCCGACAAACCCAACATACTGGTGATCTGGGGCGATGACATCGGCACCTGGAACATCAGCCACAACAGCCGCGGCATGATGGGCTACATGACGCCGAACATCGACCGCATCGCGGACGAGGGCGTCGCTTTCACCGACTACTACGGCCAGCAGTCCTGCACCGCCGGGCGCGCCGCGTTCGTCGGCGGCATGGTGCCGGTGCGTACCGGCATGACCAAGGTCGGCCTGCCGGGCGCCGCGCAGGGGTGGCAGGAGTCTGACATCACGGTCGCCGCGGTGATGAAATCGCTCGGCTACGCGACCGGGCAGTTCGGCAAGAACCACTTCGGCGATCGCGACGAATACCTGCCGACCAACCACGGTTTCGACGAATTTTTCGGTAATCTCTATCACTTGAACGCCGAGGAAGAACCCGAGAATCGCGACTACCCGGGCGACCTCAAGCTGCCCAACGGCAAGACCTTCCGCGAGCAGTGGGGGCCGCGCGGCGTGATCAAGTCGATGGCCAACGGCGACGGCACGCAGACGATCATCAACACCGGTCCGCTGACCAAGAAGCGCATGGAAACCATCGACGAGGAAACCCTGGCCGCGGCCAAGGATTTCATCCAGCGCCAGAATCGCGAGGGCAAGCCGTGGTTTACCTGGTGGAATGCTACACGCATGCACTTTCGCACCCACGTGAAGAAAGAGCATACCGGCATTTCCGGTCCGGGCGGCGACGAGTACAGCGACGGCATGGTCGAGCACGACATGCAGGTCGGCGAATTGCTCGACCTGCTCGACGAGCTCGGTATCGCCGACAATACGATCGTGTTTTATTCGACCGACAACGGCCCGCATTACAACACCTGGCCCGACGCCGGCACCACGCCTTTCCGCGGCGAGAAGAACTCCAACTGGGAAGGCGCCTACCGCGTGCCCGCTTTCGTGCGCTGGCCCGGGCATTACCCGGCGGGCAAGACCGTCAACGGTATCGTCGCGCACGAGGACTGGCTGCCGACTTTCGCCGCCGCGGCCGGCAAGACCGACATCAAGGAAGACCTGCTCGACGGCTACAAGGCGATCGGCCGCAACTACAAGAACCACCTCGACGGTTACGACATGAACGCTTACCTGTCGGGCAAGGTCGACAAGTCGCCGCGCAGGGAGTTCTGGTACTTCAACGACGACGGCCAGGTCGTGGCCGCGCGCCTCGGCGACTGGAAGGCGGTGTTTTACGAGAACCGGGGCCAGAAGTTCGGCGTCTGGATGGAACCCTTTACCGAGCTGCGCATCCCGCTGCTGTTCAACCTGCGCCGCGACCCGTTCGAGAAGGCCCAGCACAACTCGAATACCTACTACGACTGGTTCCTCGACCGCGCCTTCATCCTGGTGCCGATGCAGGCAGCCGCGGCGAAGTTCGGGCAGACCTTCATCGAGTATCCGCCGAGCCAGAAGCCGGGCTCGTTCAACATCACCGGAATCGTCGAGAAATTGAAGGAACAGATGGGATCGCATTAGCGTCCTGCAGGCACGACCGGTTCGCCAATGACGGCGAGCCGGTCGAGGTTTCAGTCCCCGGAGCCGTTTCTCAGGCATTCGAACAACCGTCCGGGTCATGGAGACAAGCATGAATAAATATTCCCGGATTCCGGTTTTATTCCTTCTTTTCGCGATCATCGCTTTCGGAACTGCGGCGCGGGCCGCCGACCCGCTGCCGTCGTGGAACGACACCACTTCGAAGCAGGCCATCGTCGCTTTCGTGAATCGCGTTACGCAGCAGGGAACGCCGGGCTACGTGGCGCCGGCCGAGCGCATCGCGACCTTCGACAACGACGGCACGCTGTGGGCCGAGCAGCCCGCGTATTTTCAACTGTTTTTCGCCATCGACCGGGTGAAAGCCCTGGCGCCGGACCATCCCGAGTGGCAAACGCAGGAGCCCTTCGCTTCGGTGCTGAAGGGCGACCTCGAGGCCGCGCTCGCGGGCGGCGAAAAGGCGATTCTCGAACTCGTCATGGCATCGCACGCCGGCAATACCACCCGG
>JASFKL010000274.1:0-5544 GCA_050118655.1 Gammaproteobacteria bacterium
CGCTGTTCAGGGCCATGTTCTGGGGTTTCATCGGCGCGACCCGGATTCCCTGGCGCTTCAAAACCCGGCACAGTCCCGCGGTGAGCGTGCTCTTCCCCGCGTCGGAAGTACAGCCCTGGATCATGATTGTGCTGGCGGTCATCGGCAGTCCCGCGGAAACCCGGGGCTCATCCTAGAAATACCAGGCCAGCTGGGCGAACAGGGAATTCCCCGTCGACAGCGGCCTGCCGTCGATGCCGGAGTCGATGCCCCCGAATTCGCTGCCGTCGTCGCCCGCCGGCAGGTTCGCCGCCAGCAACAGTTGCAGGTTCTGCTCGAGGTCGTGGCGCGCGAACAGTTGCAGCAGGCGGGAATCGTCGTCGAGGTTGGCAAACAGCGTCGCGGTCAGCTGCCACAGCGGGGTCAGTTCGAGCGTCGCCGTGGCGGCCAGGTAGTCCCGTGCCAGGGTAAACAATTCACCGCGCCGGATGCGTGCGGTCAGTTCGGGATTTTCGGCCAGCGCCGCGGGTCCGTAATCGCCGTCGTCGATGCCGAAGCCGTTATAGAAGTACTCGAGCGATCCACTCATGTTATGTTCCCAGGCAACCCAGGAATACGACCAGTTGACGACCGCGCTGGTAAACGTTTCGCTGCCGTTATCGGTCAGCATCGCGTCGCCTCGCCAGATCGCGCCGCCGGCGTCGAAGACGCCGCCGATCGCGGCGATACGGGCATCGTAATGCTCTGCCAGCAGCAAGTCGTACTCGCCGGCCGGGATAAAACCGTGAAGCTTGAACGCCAGGCTCGAGGCATCGCTCGCGACCTCTCCCTGCTCGTCGCGCCTTGCTACCCACAGTCCCTGCAGGTCGGCGCCGGAATCGAACAGGTATTGCGAGTAAAGCATATCGTCGCCGGCCTTGTACTCGGTATCGATCGCCGCCGGATCGAAAGGATTGAAGAAATCGACCGGGTTATAAATCAGCCCGTTTCCCCAGGAAACCGCCTGGCGACCGAACTTGATCACCGCTTTCGGGTTGCTGTAACCGATGTACAGGCGGTCCAGCCGGTGCGCGACGACGCGGTCGTCGCCTTCGCTGATGACGTGAGTCAGATCGAACAGCCGCGTCTCGTCGTCCGGAATCGCCGCGGCGCCGAAGTCGAGTGCCGGGAATTGTCTTTGCAACTCCAGCCGGTCTCCCTGCCGCGCGAGCAGCTGGTAGTCGGCCTGCCATTGCCAGCCGCCGGCCCGCTCGCCGAGATTGAGCCGCAGTTCGACGCTGCCGTCGTCGGCCGGGTCGGCGCCGGCTTCCTGCAGCAGGCTGTCGGCGGGAATATCGATCGAGGTCGCCTGCAGCTTGGCATGGCCGTGCAGGTCGATCGCCACCGTATCGGGGCTGAATACGAGTCCCGGCAGACAGGCGAGCAGGGCCGCGATGCCGCACTTTTTACTGGGCTTCGTCACTGATGATCTTGCCGTCGCGCATCTTGATCAGCCGGCGCGCGTAGCGCATCACGCGCTTGTCGTGGGTCGCGATCACGAAGGTAACGCCGTGATTCAGGTTCAATTCGTCGAACAGGCCCATCAGCTGCGCCGAGGCGACGCTGTCGAGATTCGCGGTGGGTTCGTCGGCGAGTACAAGATCGGGCCTGGATACGATCGCGCGCGCCACCGCGACGCGCTGCTGCTGGCCGCCCGAGAGTTGCGACGGGCGGCGATCCTCCATGCCCTCGAGCCCGACCTCTTGCAGAATATCGGTCGCCTTTCGCCGCCGCTCGTCGGCCGGCAGGCCCTGTACCTGCATCACGAACTCGACGTTTTCCCGCGCGCTGAGTACCGGGATCAGGTTGTAGGACTGGAACACGAAGCCGATATGGTGCAGCCGCATGTCGGCCAGCGCGCCGCGGTCGAGCCGCTCGACCTGCAGCTCGCCGATACGGATTTCGCCGCTGTCGGGCGTATCGAGGCCGCCGATGGCATTCAACAGCGTGGTCTTGCCCGAACCCGACGGGCCCGACAGGCAGACGAATTCGCCGCTGTCGATTTCGAGGTCGACATGGTCGAGCCCGGTGATGGTTTCATCGCCCTGGCGAAAGGTCTTGCAAAGCTGGCGGCATCGAATCGCGGTCATGGCTGTTCGCTCAGTGCATGTTGAGGGCCCGGATCGGGTCGAGTTGCGCGGCGCGCCAGGCGGGCAGGATACTGGTCAGAATGCCGAGCACGATGACCACGATGTTGCCGAGCAGCAGATCGTGCAGGGTCAGGGTCGGATACAGCACGCTGCCGGCGCCCATCATCGCCATGCCCTCGGCGACGATGGAAACGTCGAGGCCGCCTTCCAGCGGTTTGACCGTCGCGATCGCGAGGACGTTGCCGACCGCGAGCCCGATCAGCAACAGCAGCAGGGATTCCAGCAGCACCTGAACGACGATCTGCGACGGCCGCATGCCGAGCGCCTGGGTCAGGCCGATCTCGCGCACGCGCTCGAAGATCGCCATCACCAGCGTATTGACGAGGCCGAAAGACAGCGCGAGGAAAATGATGATTACCCAGACCAGCACGAAGCCGTCCATCATCTTGAACATCGCCGACAGGTAAGTGTCGATTCGATACCAGGGGCGCATGTCGAGACCGTCGGGCAGCACCCTGGCGAGGCTTTGATAGCGCGCATCGACGTCCCGGTAATCTTCGCCGTAGACGATGATTTGCGAAATGCGATCGCCGATGCCGAGCAATTGCTGCAAGTCCGCGAGTCCCGCATAGATACGGCGTTCTTCCAGCGCGGCAATTTCGGCGTGATAAATACCGACGATGCGATAGCCGCGTTCGCTGATATTGTTGTCGGGGTCCTGGCTCATGATGACGACGCGCTTGCCGAGCCGCGTTTCCAGGCGCTTTGCGAGCCGCGCGCCGATGACCAGGCCGTTGTCGCGCGGCGATTCGAGAAAGCGGCCCTCGGTGATCTGCGCGGGAATACCGCTGATCTCCTGCTCGGCCCCGGGTACCACGCCGATCAGCTCGACCCCGCGGCTCTCGCGCTCGCTGGCGATTACCGCCGGTACGCGAATGCGCGGCGCCCAGCGATGCGCGCCGCCGGTTTGCAGGGCTTCGAGCAACTCGCCCCGCGGCTCGGCGATGCTGTTGACCACGCTGGGGTCGTCGAGATAGTCGGGATGCTGAATCTGGATATCTCCGGGCAGGTTGCGAATACCCTGTGCGAGCATATCGTCGACCATGCCGCGCATCAGCGCGGTCATGAAGATCATCGCCCAGATCCCCACCGAGATCGCGGCGAGCATGATCCCGGTACGGCGCCCGTTGCGCCACAGGTTGCGCCAGGACAGCTTCAGCAGGATCGAGAATTGCCAGGGACCGGGACGCATTTCAAACTGCCCGCATCGCGGCCACCGGCGACAGCCGGTACAGGCGGGTAGCCGGGTAGATCGACGCCAGCAGGCTGCCGAGCGCGACGATCGCGGGCCCGAGAGTCAGCGACAACAACGATATTGCCGGATACATGCGGTCGGGCAGGTAAAAGCGCTCCGACATTTCCTTCATTCCCGGGTAGGAAAAACCGGCATGACTCAGGTACAGGGTCAGCAAAAAACCGCCGGCGATACCGATCACCAGGCCGAGACCGGTCATCAGCGCGGTCTCCTGCATCACCAGCCGCGCCAGCCGCGCCGGTTTCAGTCCCAGCGCCAGCATGGTGCCGAATTCGCGCGTGCGCTCGAGCACCGACATCAGCTGCGTATTGAGCACGCTGAACGCGACAAGCACGATCAGCACCATGTACATGAACCAGGCGCTGGTCATATCGGCCTGTATCGCCTGTTTCAAACCCGGTTGTAATTCCTCCCAGTTGCGCAGCACGACCTTTTTGCCGTCGACGATGCCGAGGGCCCTGATGCGTGCCGCGAGCGTATCCACCTGCTCGATATTCGGTGCGCGGATCACGACGCTGTGACCGCGGCCCTGCATCGCGAATACCAGCTGAAAGTAACCAAGATTGACCTGCGCCATACCGCGGTCGATATCGTTTATGCCGGAAGTAAAGATTCCGGCGACGCGCACCACGCCGGCGGCAAACGAATCGTCGTAACCGCTGCCGAGAAAGGTCAGTTCGTCGCCGGGTCCGACCTTGAGGTTGCGCGCCAGCACCGAGCCGATGACGATCTCTTCCTGCCCCCCGGGTTTCAGGTAGCGGCCCTGTTTGACCAGCCCCGGGAGCGTCGACACCAGCGGTTCGTGCGCGGCGTCGACGCCGACGATTTGCAGGCCGAAGGAACGCTCCTTGCTCGAGGCGAGCGCGAATCCGACCGCGCGCGCGCTGATACTCTCGATGCCGAGGCGTTCGCGCAGCATTCGGGCGGTACCGGCGACGTCGGCCAGCGCATAGCGCATGCGAGGTTCGTCGAGGTAGCGCGGATGCTGTAACTGCAGGTGCCCCGTATAGGCTTGCAGGCTGTTGTCGATCATCATGTCGTAACTGCCGAACTGCAGCGATATCGAAAACACCAGCAGAATGTTGGAAAAGACCATCGCGCCGACGGTCAGCCAGGTGCGGCGGCCGCGCCGCCAGAGGTTGCGCCAGGCCATGATCAGGCCGGTGTTCATCACTGGCGGGGATTCCTGAGGTTGGACAGCGTGAACGTGCCGGGCGCCATCTCGACATCGAAATCGATCGCGTCGACGTCGATCTCGGTCCATTCGCCGGGCTCTTCAACCTTTTCCATGCGCATGCGGCTGGCGACCGGGCGGTCGTCCATGATCTTGATTTCAGTGGAGGTCATCGCCTTCACCAGTAAGCCGTCCTGATCCCAGAATTCCTGCCGCAGCAGTACGAAATCGTCGCGAATCACGACGATCTCCTTGCCCCAGACAACCGCCGCCTCTTCGTGCGGAATCGATTCGATCGTATATTGCAGATGATCGCCGTGCTGCTCGGTGGACAGCAGCCGATGATCGTACTGGTCGATGATGTCGGTCGATTTGCTGATGTCCTTGTTGGAAAAGTCGCTGCCCATCCAGCTCTGGCTCATCATCGATGACGGCAGCTTGAGGATGCGATTGATCTTCGGCGAAAAGGTCCACATTTCCCTGTCCTTGACCAGGGTGCCGTTGCCCGCGTCGCGGCGGGGCGCGATTACGCGCACCAGCGATAGCTTGTCGCCCTCGGTCCAGGCCTGCATCGTGAAACTGCGCTCCCAGTCGCTGCGGTGGATGATCATGGTCATCTCCGAATAGGAGGTGACGCCGCGCCAGTGCTCCATCGCGGAGCGGATCAGGTCGCGGGGGTCGGGGGCGCCGCCCGCGGTCGCCGCGAACAGCGTGCAGGGCAGGCTCGCCAACAGCCAGGCAAGGACGAGAATTCGAACGCGGGATACGGGGTTTGTCGAGGCTATCGTGACGGGAATTATCTTCATAGAGTCGGTATACTAGGCGGACGCGATCCCTGGGGCAGCTCGAATACTAACCTTAGTTTAACAGGGAGCAACGCCGCCCCCGAACGATTGCGATTACGAAACCCATACTATTCGGTTTCGGGCTGCCGGAATCTTGAGCCA
>JASFKL010000275.1:0-5452 GCA_050118655.1 Gammaproteobacteria bacterium
ATGTGCCGGGAAGATTAATTAAGGTAATTGGGTATTGTGTCCCCCTAATTGGGGGTTACTGGTTTTCTTCGGAGGTCAGGCGCAACTCGAGTTCGCGCTGGCGTTGCTGGCGCAGCATGATGTATCCGGCCAACAGCACACCGATCGCCACCACCAGGATGATGATCGTCGCCAGCGCGTTGATGTCCGGTCTCAACCCGAGGCGAATGCGCGAGTAAATCAGGATCGGCAGTGTGGTCGCGCCCGGGCCGGTCACGAAACTGGCGATGATCAGGTCGTCCAGCGACAGCGTGAACGACAACAGCCAGCCGGCGAGCATGCCCGGCGCCAGCAGCGGCAGGGTAATATCCAGCAGCACGCGCAGCGGCTTGGCGCCGAGATCCTGCGCGGCCTCCTCGAGATCCTGTTCCATGCCCGCCAGCCGCGACTGGATGATGACCGCGACATAGGCCATCGAAAAGGTGATGTGCGCGATGGTGATGGTGGTGAATCCGCGCTGATCGGGCCAGCCGATGAATTCCTTGAGCGTGATGAACAGCAGCAGCAGCGACAGACCGGTAATGACTTCCGGCATTACCAGCGGCGCGGTAATCATGCCGGTGAACAGGGTGCGCCCGCGGAAGCGCCCGAAGCGCACCAGCGCGAGCCCGGCCAGCGTACCCAGCAAGGTGGCGAAGGTGGCGTTGACGGTCCCCACCTTGAGACTCAGCAGCACCGCCTCCCAGACTTCCTCGCTGTCGAACAGTACGCCGTACCACTTGGTCGAGAATCCCCCCCAGACCGGCACGATCTTGGAACTGTTGAACGAATAGATCACCAGCAACACCATCGGAATATAGAGAAAGGCGATGCCGAAATACAGCATGGTCAGCAGGAAGCGCGAGAGCCGGCCCTGCATCAGGATTCGACCTCCCGCGACTGGATGTGCTGGTAGAGCATCATCGGCAGCACCAGCAGCAGCAGCAGCGCGATCGCCACCGCGGAGGCCACCGGCCAGTCGATGTTGGAATTGAATTCGTTATAGAGCACGCGCCCGATCATCAGCACGTTACCGCCGCCGAGCAGGTCGGGGATGACGAATTCGCCGGTGGCCGGAATGAAGACCAGCAGCGAGCCGGCAATAATCCCGGGAACCGTCATCGGCAGGGTCACGGTAAAAAAGGTCGTCGTCGGCCTGGCGCCGAGGTCGGCGGCCGCCTCGAGCAGTTCCCAGTCGAGTTTTTCCATGTTGGCGTAGAGCGGCAGGATCATGAACGGCACGTAGGTGTACACGATGCCGATGTAAACCGCGGTCTCGGTGTACAGCAGCCGCACCGGTTCGAAACCGAACCACCTGATGATGTCGTTGATCAGGCCCTGGTCGGCGAGGATGCCCATCCAGGCGTAAACCCTGAGCAGGAACGAGGTCCAGAAGGGCAGGATGATCAGCATCAGCAGTATGTGCTTGGTGGTATGGCTCGAGCGCACGATCGCGTAGGCGATCGGGTAACCGAGCAGCAGGCACAGGATGGTCGAAATAGTCGAAATCTTGAGCGAATTCAGGTAAGTGATCGCGTACAGGTCGTCCTGCCACAGGTAGGCGAAATTGTCGAGCACGATGCGGATCTGCATGATGCGATCGCCGGCCCACTCGATCATCGGCGTGAACGGCGGGCTGGCGATGGTGAGTTCCGCGACGCTGATCTTGAGGACGATGAAAAACGGCGCAAGGAAGAAGATCAGCAGCCAGGCGTAGGGAATCAGCAGCACCAGGCGGCGCCAGTTACGCTGCATCGACTGGCCGAGCAACTGCAGCCAGCGGTTCGGCGGCGCTTGCTCGCGGGCTGGCAGTTCTTCGACCGCGTCGCTCACTTGGTCAGCACCACCGCGTTGGAAGCCTCCCAGTGCAGGTACACTTCCTCGTCCCAGTCGATCGGCGGGTTGTTGTCGCGCGGCCGCATCTGGTTCGGCGAGGTGATCTCGACCAGGTGATCGCCGTCGACCTGCACGCGGTAGGTGGAGATCCCGCCGAGGTAGCCGATATCGTGCACCATGCCGCGTATCGTGTTGGTCGCGTCGTCGTTCGGACGCTCCTTGGAGATGCGAATTTTTTCGGGACGCAACGCGACCCAGACCTTGGTGCCCTCGACGATCGACAGGCCGTGATCGATATAGAAAACGCAGTCGGGCTGCTTGCTTTCGACGACCACGTGGTCGGGACCGTTCTCGGTGATGCGGCCGGAAAACATGTTGGCGTTGCCGATGAATTCCGCGACCAGGCGGGTATTCGGAAACTCGTAAATTTCGGTCGGCGTGCCGACCTGCAGGAAGCGCCCGGAATCCATCACCGCGATGCGGGTCGACAGGGTCATGGCTTCTTCCTGGTCGTGGGTGACGACGATGAAGGTGACGCCGAGACGATCCTGGATATTCATCAGCTCGTACTGGGTTTGCTCGCGCAGGCGCTTGTCGAGCGCCGCGAGCGGCTCGTCGAGCAGCAGCACCTTGGGCTGCTTGACCAGCGCGCGCGCCAGGGCCACGCGCTGGCGCTGTCCGCCGGAGAGCTGGTGCGGCTTGCGCTTGCGAAAACGGGTCAGCTCGACCATCGCCAGCATGTCGGCGACGCGCTGCTCGATTTCGCTCTTGCTGGCGCCGTCGCGCTTGAGGCCGTAGGCGACGTTGTTTTCGACGGTCATGTGCGGAAACAGCGCGTAGGACTGGAACATCATGTTGACCGGCCGCTCGTAGGGCGGGACGTTGTTCATGTTGGCGCCGTCGATGATGATGGAACCGGAGGAGGGGTTCTCGAACCCGGCCAGCATGCGCAGCAGCGTGGTCTTGCCGCAACCGGAGCCGCCGAGCAGCGAAAATAGTTCACCACGGTAGATTTCGAGATCGACGCTGTCGACCGCGGTAAAGTCACCGAAGTGCTTGCTGACGCCGTGGACCTTGATAAAGGGATCCGCCTCCGGATCCAGCCACGGGCGGTCCGGATAATCGGCCGGCTGTGCCATGTTTTCCCCTCTCGAAAAAAAAGCCGGGGTGAGCGATCACCCCGGCCTCGATGCTAGTTACCGGCCTTGAAGTTGGTCCAGGTCCGGGTACGAATGCGTTCGATCCGCGGCGGCAGCGGATTGAGCGTGTACATTTTCGATACCTGTCCCGGCGTGGGGAAGGCGGCCGGGCTGCTGGTAACGGCCTCGTCGATCATCGGGATCGCGTCCTTGTTGGCGGTCGCATACCAGGTGTAGTTACTGTCGTTGGCAGCTACCTGGGGGCGCAAGGTGTAATTGATGAACAAGAGGGCGTTCTCGACATTTTCGGCATCGGCCGGAATCACCCAGCCGTCGACCCAGAAGTTCGCGATTTCGGGCAGGAAGAAATCGAGCTTGACGCCGGTGTTGGCTTCCTCGGCACCCGACATCGCGAGCAGGCCGTCGGGTCCCCAGGTCACGGCCACGCAGAATTCCTTCTCGGGCATGCGCTGGTAGGCATAGTTGTCGAAAGTCTTGATGTAGGGGCGAACCTTGAGCAGCATTTCCTCGACTTTCTTGTAGTCGTCGGGATTGGTCGAGTCGGGCTGCATACCCATGTAAGCCAGCGCCATCGGGATCACGTCGGTGGGCGAATCGAGGAACGAGACGCCGCACTTGGCGAGTTCCTTCATGTGCCTGGGATCGAAGATCATGCTGATATCGCCGATCGGTGCGTCGGGGTAGGTCTTGAGCACCAGTTCCTTGTTATAGGTGACCCCGTGGGTGCCCCACATGTAAGGGATGAAATAGTTGTGGCCGGGATCCCACTTGGCACCGACCTGCGCCATGACATCGGGGCTCAGGTGCTTCATGTTGGGCAGCTTCGTCTTGTCGAGCTTTTTCAGGATATTGCCGCCCTTGATCAGGCGCGCGACCTGGGATGCCGCATGCGTGACCACGTCGTAGCCGGAATTGCCGGCCAGCAGTTTCGAATCGATCGCCTCGACCGAGTCGTAGGGCGTGAAGGTCACATCGACGTCGTATTCCTTGGCGAAATTATCGATCGTGTCCTCGGCCATGTACTCGGCCCAGTTGCTGACATTGAGTTTGCCGGCTGCGAGGCTCGCGCTCGAGGCCGTCATCACCGCCGCGGCCGTAAAGCCGATCAGCGTGGATTTGATTGCTGTATTGTATTTCATTCAAGTTCTCCTCGGAGTAACACTGGTTAATGCTCGTGCTTATAATTGTGTCCCGGACCGCGCGCGGGTTCGGCGGCGCTTAACGGGCGCCATTCGCATGCGGAATTCGGTAGCATATAAAGACGAAAAGACCGTCACGTCAATAGCTCGAGCGGATAATAACATAAAAGAAATCTACCTCGTGATCACATTTTGCTTATTTCCGATCGGTCCCCGGGGTAGATTGCATCGAGCAGTTCGAAAACCGCCGCGATCGCCTGCTCGCGCTTGAAACCGGGCGGGCCGATCAGGAAATTCTGCCACAGGCCGTCGATCATCCCCTCGATGCCGAGCGCCGCGGTGGCCGCGGGCAGGCGGGCTTGCTGGCGGGAGCCGAGCCGCTCGCACAATTCCAGCAGTCGGGACGAGAAGGCCTCGTCGTTGGCGCCGCAGAGGCGCATGTATTTGGGTCGCGAACGGGACTCGCCCCAGAAGGCGAACCAGACGCCGATCTTCTTGCGATTGCATATCTGTGGTGCAAAAGAAGCCTTGATCAGCGCGCGCAACCCCTCGCGCGGGTCGTCCCCGGCGGCTTCCAGCGCGTTCCGCCAGTTGGACATGTACTCCGAACTCAACTGGGCCAGCACCTGTTCGAGCAGCGCGTCCATGCTTTGAAAATGGTAAACCACGTTGCCCTGCGAGAGTCCGGCGCGCTCGGCGATGCGCGCGAGCGTGGTTTGCGACAGCCCCAGTGCATCGATGCAATCGATGGTGGCATCGATCAGCTGGCGCTTGCGAAACTCGCTCTGGCGCTTGCGGCTGCGGCTGGAAAAGTTCTTTGCGGTGACTGGTGTAGGCAAAGCCGGTTCCCGTTTGATTTTGCGACAAGCCTATATAAAACTGAGCAAATGGTCAATAAAAATACATATCTTATTGAAAAGTATTGCTAATTTAGGAATTATAAATATAATCCTTGAAATCGCAGACGGACTATCACCGTGAGGGCCCCATGAGCACATCCGCAGAACTCAAGCAGCAGGACAATCTATTCATTCATCCCTGGGATGATTTCGTCAAGCTGGGTAACCATAAGCGCACCCTGCTCGATCGCGGCGAAGGCGTCTACGTGATGGACAGCGAGGGCAACAAGCTGCTCGATGCGCCGGCCGGCATGTGGTGCGTCAATATCGGCCACGGGCGCAAGGAAATGGCGCAGGCCATTTACGACCAGGTCATGGCCCTGACCTACGTTTCTCCCTGGTCGATGACCACGGGTCCGGCCGCGGAATTCGCCGCGCAGGTCGCCGGGCAGGCGCCCGG
>JASFKL010000276.1:0-5415 GCA_050118655.1 Gammaproteobacteria bacterium
GCGCCGTGTTTACACCTCTGCTTCCGGCCGACGGCGGGAACTTCTGTTGATATTCGCATCGTCCGCTTTCGAGATTCCGCGACTACTTTTAAACAGCAACGACAACCGGAACCGGCCCGGGATTCGAAGGCCTCGAAATGCGCTGCCGTTTTCGGGTCGCACGCTCAGCGCCTCTCGCGCAGGTAGATTTCGTCGATCGCGCGCAGCAGGTCGCAACGGCTGATCTGCCCGACCAGCTGCCCGTCGCGCATCACCGGGAATCGCCGGTAGCTCGAGGCCAGGAATTTCTCCGCGGCGTCGAGGATGCTGCTGTCGGCATCGATGGTTTCCACGTCGCGGCTCATGAATTGTTCCACTTTCCCTCCCCAGTCCTGGTGGTAGGCGGTGTGATAGACGATCGCGAGACAGTCCTTTTTCGATAATACACCGACCAGCCGCCCGTCACGGTCGACTACCGGCGCGCCCGAGAAGTGCTTTTCGAGCAATACACGCATGGCATGCACGATGTCGTCGTCCGGAGTGAAACAGACCGGGTCGGTGGCGACGTAATCGCCGATGCCCGGCTTCATGGCCCGTTCCTCCGCAACAGGCAGGCGGTGCAGTTGCCGCAACTGCCGCAGGGCGGCTTGCGCCCGAGGATCAGGCCCAGCGCGAGCCCGGCCACCGCCAGCAGGAACAGCGGGACCGCAATCAATAAGGTCGTCATCTCGAAACCCTCCCGGGCAGGTTAACTGCCGAAATCGTCATAGTGAATCCTGTCGTCGTCGACGCCGAGTTCGCCGAGCATCGCCTGCACCGACTGCACCATCAGCGGCGGACCGCAGAGATAATACTCGCAGCTTTCGGGAGCCGGGTGACGCGCCAGATAGCTGTCGTAGGCCACCTGGTGGATAAACCCCGTTACCCCCTCCCACCCGTCGTCGGGCCGCGGCTGCGACAACGCCGGATGCCAGCTGAAATTGTCGTATTCGCGCTCGAGTCGCTCGAACAGTTCGACATAATAGAGTTCGCGCCGCGACCGCGCACCGTACCAGTAACTGATCCTGCGCCGCGAGCCCTGCCGTTCGAGCAGATCGACGATTTGCGCGCGCAGCGGGGCCATGCCGGCGCCGCCGCCGATGAAGACCAGCTCCCGGTCCGACGGCTCGACGACGAAGTGCCCGTAGGGCCCCCTGACCTCGACGCTGTCGCCCGGCTGCAGCGAAAACAGCCAGCTGGAAACCACGCCCGGCGGCAGCTCGGGGCGCCCGGGCGGCGGCAGCGCCAGGCGAATATTCAGCATTACGAGTCCCGCCTCGCCGGGATGGTTGACCATCGAGTAGGCGCGCGTCACTTCCCGATCGCTGCCCGCATGCAGCTTCCACAGCCCCATGCTGTCCCAGACGTCGCGGTACTCCGCTTCGATCTCCAGCTGCTCGAAGTCGAGCGAATAGGCCGGGCAGGTGATTTCGACGAAGGCGCCGGCGCGGAAATCCATGCGCTTGCCTTCCGGCAGTCGCAGGCGGATTTCGCGGATCAGCGTGCTGACGTTATGCGTCCGCTCGACCACGCAAGGCCAGGTTTCGACATCGAAATATGCTTCGTCGACCTCTATCGACATCGGCCCCAGGACACGGACCTGGCAGGCCAGCCGGCCTCCCCGGGCAACTTCCCGGCGGCTCAGGTGGACGAGTTCCTGCGGCCCCGCCTCGCCACCACCGTTGGTAACCCTGAGCTTGCACAGGCCGCAGGCTCCCACACCGCGGCAGGCGCCAGGCAACGGGATGCCGGCCTGCAGGCATACCTCGAGCAGGTGCTGGCCGATTTCAGCGTTCAGCCTCTTGCGTCCGTTGACGAGGATTTCACACTCGCCGCGCGGCACCAGCAGGCGACGCGCCGCGAGCACGAGCAACGTCAGCAGCAGCACGATGCCGGTAAAAAACGCGACGCCGAGTAATGCTTCCGTCATCAGCCCATTCCGGTAAAGGCGAGGAAGCCGAGCGACATGATTCCGGCGACGATGAAATTGATGCCGAGACCCTGCAGGCCGTCGGGGATATCGGCGTACTTGAGACGCTCGCGGATCGCCGCGAACATGACGATGGCGAGCGCCCAGCCGAGGCCCGAGCCGAAGCCGAACACGAGGCTCTCGGTGAAAGCGTAACTGCGCTCGACCATGAACAGGCTGCCGCCGAGGATGGCGCAGTTGACGGTGATCAGAGGCAGAAAGATACCCATCGCGCGATACAGGCGCGGCAGGTGAAACTCGAGCACCATTTCCAGCACTTGTACCATCGCCGCGATCACGCCGATAAAGGCGATCAGGCGTAAAAACGAAAGGTCGACGTCGGGAAGTCCGGCCCAGGCCAGCGCACCGGGCGCCAGCAACCAGGTGAATATCAGGTTGTTGAGCGGAACCGTAACGCTCTGCACGCACATCACTGCGAGGCCGACGCCGAACGCGGTGTCGACGCGTTTCGATATCGCCAGAAACGTGCACATGCCGAGGAAAAACGACAGCGCCAGGTTGTCGAGAAATACCGCGCGCAACAGCAACTCGCCGAGCCCGCTCATTCCGCGCTCTCCCCGTTGCGCGGGCGCAGCGAGAAATCCGGTTTTTCGACCTGTTCCGGCCGCTTGCGTCGTATGTACCAGATAATCCCGCCGATGATGAAAAACGCGCTCGGCGGCAATAGCATCAGGTGCAGCGGTTCGAAACTTCCGCCCTCGCTCACCGGGACCAGGATCTGGACGTTGAGCAGGCTGCCCTTGCCGAAAAATTCGCGGATTGCGCCCACCAGCACCAGGATCAGCGAATAACCGAGACCGTTGCCGATGCCGTCGAGCACGCTGGCGACGAAACCGTTGTGCATCGCGAACCCTTCCGCGCGGCCGAGCACGATGCAATTGGTGATCACCAGGCCGACGAACACCGAGAGCCGCTTGCTGAGATCGTAGGCGTAAGCCTGCAAAATCTGGTCGACGACGATGACCAGCGAGGCGATGATCGTGATTTGCACGATGATACGCACCGAGTGCGGCAACTGGTTGCGGATCAGGCTGACCGAACCGTTGCCGAGCGCCAGCACGCAAACCACCACCAGGCTCATCAGCAGGGCGGTGTCCAGCGAGGTGGTGACCGCGAGCGCCGAGCAAATGCCCAGTATCTGCAGGGTCAGCGGATTGTCGTCGATCAACGGCCGGGTCAGGATTCGCCAGTACTTGCCGTTCATTGTATTTCCCCGTTGCGAATCCGCTGCAGGAACGGACCGAAACCGAATTCGCCGAGCCAGAAACGCACCATGCCGTCGACGCCGCGCGCGGTTCGCGTGGCTCCGGAAATAGCGTCGACGAGGAATTTCGCGTAAGGGCCGGACTCGTCGCCGGCGCGCGTCGCTACACCGATTCTCAACACCCCGTCGGCATCGTAGATGGGGCGATCGCGCCACTTGGCGAGCCATTCGGGGTCCTGGACCCGGGAACCCACGCCCGGGGTTTCACCCTGCTCGTAGACCGTCAGCGCGCGCACCCTGGAGGCATCGCCGTCGAGCACCAGCCAGGCGTGCAGTATCGATTGATAACCGCGCCCGGAAACCGGCAGGATGATCGCGTCGATCGCCCGGTCCTCGCCGCGCACCAGGTATACCGGGGCATAGAGCGCACGCCGCCTGAGCCTGGCGAGGTCGAGGTCCCGGGGTATCTCGACGCTTGTCTCGGGACGGCTCGCGGCGGCCTCGGCATCGAAGGAAGCCGGGTCCATGCCGGCTTCGATCCGGCCGCTGGCGAGTTCGACCAGGTGCGCCTCGAGGTCGCCGGGGGCGATTGTCGCGCGGTCGGCGGGCAGGGCTTCCCGCACCAGCTGTATGATGCGGCCGGCCTCGATGTTCGCCCGCTGCACGGGCCGCAGCAGCACCGTGGTCGTCGACACCAGCAGTGCGCAGACGAACGCGACCGCGAAGGCGACACCGAGCGCCCGCGCCACGCTGTCCCGGTCGGCCGTTTCAGACATGCCGCCGCGCCCTCCGGCGAACGTTCAGGGCGATGACCGCGTAATCGATCAGCGGCGCCAGGACAGATGCCAGCAGAATCGCCTGGATCACTGCATCGGGATGGCTGGCGCTGGCTTCACGGATCAGCACTACCAGTGCACCGATCAGCAATCCCTGCACCCATCTGCCCGGGTTGGTGCAGCAGGAAGCGACCGGGTCGCAGGCGAGAAACACCGCGCCGAAGGCAAAGCTACCCAGCAACAGGTGCCACCAGGCCGGTATCCTGGCGCCGGCGGAAGCATCGCCGAGATAATCGGCCAGGCCCGCAACCACGACCAGGCCGATCACCTGGGCGAGCAGCAGGCGCCACGAAATCACGCGCGTGATCAGCAACAGCCCGGCGCCGGCGATAACGGCAAGCACCGACGTCGTGCCCATGCTGCCGGGTACGCCGCCGACGAAGGCGGACGCGGGATCGATGCCTGCCGCGGCGAGGGCCGCCTCGCCGCCGCGATAAAACTGCGCAATCGCGTCGCTGCCGGAGTAACCGGCGAGCCCCTGCCATAACGGATGTTCGCCGCCGGCGCCGGGAAACCCGACCTGCAGGATCGCGAGCCCGAGCAGCGCCGGACTCAGGAAAGTCCTGCCGTCGCCGCCGAAAATGGCGGATCCCACCAGGATCGCGAACGACATGCCGAACAACACGTGATAAAACGGCGCCGAACCCGGTAACAGCAGCGTGAACAACAACGCCGTATGCACGAAATCGGCGGCTCGAGGCCGGCCGCGATAGCGCGCGACCAGCCACTCCCAGAACCAGCCGGCGAGCAGCGCCACTGCCAGTACGGGCAGCAGGTGTGCAAGGCCGGCGGCGCACCAGTCGTAGAAGCCCGCGTCGGTGTAATCGGCGCCGAGCTCGCGGGCAAGCTGCGCGCGCAAACCGTTGCCGGCGAGTCCGGGATCATCCGCCAGTCTCGACAGGTACTGGTATCCGGTGTTGATAATCGCGGCAAGGGTCACCGGCAAAAGCGCCAGCAGGCGCAGTCCGAGAATGCGCCGGTAGCCATCTCCGCTACCGGCCACCGCAAAGGGCGACGTCAACGCGCACCCTCCAGCTGGTCGAGTACTTCGCGTAACAGGCGCCCGTAGTCGCTGTTCGATACGCAGGCCCGGCTGAGTGGAGCCAGGTCTTCCTCGCCGAGTTCGAGCGCACCGAGCTTGAGCGCGCGCTCGGCGTCGCCGAGTTGCAGCGCGCGCATCATCGGCACCGCGAGAATACCCGGCGGCGCCAGCCGCTCGAGCGCCTCGCCGGGTATCAGCGGAGCGCTTCGCGGCGCCGCGGCGCCGACATCGGCGGGGCCGGATTCGAGCGCCGTGACCTGTCTCGCACCCGCGTCGAGAAAGCGCGCCGAGGCATCGACGGGCCGGCCGTAAATGGACGACCCGA
>JASFKL010000277.1:0-5380 GCA_050118655.1 Gammaproteobacteria bacterium
GGGTGTCGACAATGTCGAAACCGCGGTGGAGCAGGGCGATCCGGCCGAGGAAATCGCCGCCTACGCGGCCGATCGCGAGGCCGACCTGATCGTCTGCGGCAGCCGCGGCATGGGCAGGTGGAAAAGCCTGTTGCTCGGCAGTACCTCTAGCAAACTCAACCAGATATCCGGCTGCAGTTGCCTGGTCGTCAGGTAGCCGCGCGAAGAAAGGGACCAGGGAGATTACTCTTGGCGAACCAGCGCACCCGAATATTCGTTATCACCGATCCGCAGGCGCAACAGCAGACGGCGCTGATCAAGGCGCTGCTGCTTGCCAGGATGGCCGATTGTGATATTCATGCCTTTGCCTGCGTTTACCGCGATCTCGACGAGGGCGGCGAGTATTCCTCCCGGCGGGATCTCAAGCATCGAACGATCGTGGAAGCCGAGCAATGGCTCGCCGAGCGGCTCGAGTCCCTGGACATGGCCGGGGTCCCGCATACCAGCGAGGTTGTCTGGAATAGCCGCTGGCACGAAATCGCGCTGCGCGAAATCGTGAAATCGAATTGCGACCTGGTAATAAAATCGAGTTTCCATCACGGCCGGGCAAAGCGATTCTTCGGCAAGACCTCGGATTACAACCTGATGCGCAATTGTGCCTGCCCGGTATTATTCGTACATCACGAGCAGGACTGGCAATCCAACCGGCTGCTGGCCTGCGTCGACCTCGAGTCCGGCGACCCGCAGCATGCCCGGCTGAACAAGGCGATCCTCAACAATGCGCGGGCACTCGCGAACTTCGTCGGCATGGATTTGCACATCGCCTCCGCCTACGAAAGCGAAATCAATATCGACAACCTGCCTTTCAAGCAGCACGCCGGGCATTCCACCGCCGAGCAGCTGGCGGAAATCTATGACGTCGATACGGCGCGGATCCACCTGCGCCGGGGGGAAACGGTTGCCGTGCTCGACGACCTCTGTGCCGAAATCGATCCGAGTATCGTGGTCATGGGGACGCTTGCCCGCACCGGGATCAAGGGCAAGTTGATCGGCAATACCGCGGAGAAGCTGCTCGATCTCACCCGCGCGGACGTGCTCACCATCAACTGAATAACAGTTCCCTGATCCGGCCGAGCTTCGCATCGTCGAGTCCTTCGCCGCCGACCTCGACCACGCTGGCGAGCTCGCGTTCCTGTTCGCCGATCGGCTCCTGCAGGCGGAGTTGACGATCGAGTATCTCGAGGGTTGCCTCCGATGCATCGCCCGAACGGGCGGCGATGCGCCGGCGCAGTTCGGCCTCCGGCGCCGTGCAGTCGATGATGATCCGGCACATCGGCGGGCCTGCCTCGTCGTCGAGGAAAGGCTTCCGTTTCGACTCTTCGAGCAGGGTCGCATCGACGATGACCGTGAAATCGGCCGCGACGATCCCCATGGCGAGATCGTACAAGCGCCGGTAAGTCGCGTCGCTCGCGGCGGCCGTGTATATCCCGCCGCCGGGCCCGGAACCGCTGTCGTCGGTGGCATCGAGTTCGAACAACCGTTTGCGCTCGACGTCCGAACGAAGCTGGATGGCGCCCAGACGCTCGACCAGCTGCGCTGCGACGGTCGATTTGCCGGACCCCGACAAACCGTGCATCAGGATCAGCCCGGCGCAGTGGCTGCCGGCCCAGCCGGCGGCGAGGTCGATGTAGTCGATCGCCGCCGCGAATCGGCGGCGATCTTCGCGCTCGTCGTCCTGTTGCTGCCTGGCCCGCAGGGCTTCGACCTTGGCGCGCACCAGCGCGCGGTATACGAAGTAATAGCGCAGCAGTGCGATGCCGGCGAAATCGCCGCCGCGCTCGAAGTAGCGATTCAGAAAACGCCAGCAATAGCCCGGATAGCCGCGCGCATGCAAGTCCATGGCGACGAAGGCCGTCTCGCTGATCGTATCTATCCAGCGAAGCTCGGGGTTGAATTCGATGCAGTCGAAAAATCGCAGCTTGCCGTCGATCATCGCCATGTTGCCGAGGTGCAGGTCGCCGTGGCAATCGCGCACCCGGCCCTCGGCGCGTCGCGCATCTACGATGTCCAGCAAGTCGACGTTTTCGCGGTACCAGCGTTTTAGTTCGAAGTAACTGTTGGGCAGGGATTCGACCGGGATCGCCGCCGCGATCTGCACGAGGTTTTCGTCACTCCAGCGTGCCACCTCGCCCGGGCTGCCGTACTCGCTGGCCGGGTCCGCCCGCTCGCTCGCGGTGTGAGTCGCGGCCAGCGTATCGGCGATCGCATCGATAATTTCCTCGTCCAGTTCGCCTTTCGCCGCCCGTGCGCTGAGCAGGCAATGCTGCGGAAATTCGAGCATCTTGATCGCGTACTCGATGACTTCCCCGGAACCGCCGATGCGCGGCGCGTTTTCGCTGCCGCGGATTTCGACCAGTTCGAGGTAGATTTCGGGGGCGAAGCGGCGATTCAGGCGCAATTCTTCGACGCAGTAGTGGTGGCGCTTTTCCAGGGTGGAAAAGTCGAGAAAACCGAAGTTGACCGGTTTCTTGATCTTGTAGGCGTAGCGACCGGTCAGCACTACCCAGGAGATATGGGTTTCGATCATTCGCAGGTATTTAACGGGATGGTCGAAGGCCTGTGGATTATTCAGCGAGGCGATGAGCGGGCTGGCCGCTGGATCGCTCCACTGCGGCAAACTATCGTGCTCGGTATGTTCTGTCATCCCGGGTCCGCTGCAGTCGGTTAGCGTGAATACTGTAAGAAATCGACACCGGGAAATACTGATCGATATCAAAGGTTGCTAACTCAATCCTCGTCGGCGATCCCTTCGGCGAAGCCTCTCGGCGGCGGGGTCCGGCCGCGCTCGCCGCCTCTATGCCCGTCGCCGCGATCTCCCTGCATCGCGGCGCGGATAGCGGCCTCCTGCTGCATGAACAGTTCGCGATATCCCGGGCTCATGCCTCCCTCGGTGGACGATACCCAGCTCTGGTACATGTCGTCGACGGTTTCGTTCTCGGTATCGATAAAGGTGCGCTTGAGCTGCTCTGCGCGAAACGGGTGGTAGCCGAGCCGGGATAGCGCCTCGCCGCCGAGTTCCAGCGCGGCGAGGTAGGTTTCCTTGATGATGTAGTCCGCGCCGGCGTGTTTTAGCTGGTAGTAGTGGATCTGGTCGAAAGCGCGCGCCAGCAGGGCCAGGGAAGGGTATTTTTCCTTCAGGTAACGCACCAGCTCGACCGCGCGCTCCCGGTCGTCGATCGCGATCACGAACAATTGCGCCTCGTCGACGCCGGCGCTTTCCAGCAGGTCGGCCCGGCTCGCGTCGCCGAAGTAACTCTTGATTTCGAGCTGGCGCAGGTTATCGACCAGCCTGGCGTCGTGGTCGAGCACCACGGTTTGCACGCCATTGGCTACCAGCAGGCGATTGACGATCTGGCCGAAGCGGCCGATTCCGGCGATCAGCACGCAGCCCTGCTCGTCGATCGGGTCGGGCTCGCGCTGCAGCGCGCCGGCGGCATAACGCGGCAACAGCACGCGGTCGAAAAAGATGAACAGCGCCGGGGTCAGGAACATCGTGGCCGCGACCACCAATGACAGCAATTCGGCGACCGGCTGCGAGATCACGTTGTTCTGCAGGCTGAAACTCAGCAACACGAAGCCGAATTCCCCGGCCTGCGCCAGCCCCAGCGTCGCCAGCCAGCGGTCGCTGTATCGGATGCCGAAGATGCCCGCCAGGCAGTAGACGATTACCGCCTTGACGACGATTACGACCACCGCGATCGAGCCGACCAGCATCCAGTTTTGCGCCAGTACGCCGAAATCGATACCGGCGCCGACGGTAATGAAGAATAATCCGAGCAACAGGCCCTTGAAGGGTTCGATATTGCTTTCCAGTTCGTGTCTGAACTCGCTGTTGGCGAGCACCACGCCGGCCAGGAAAGTGCCCAGCGCGGGCGACAGGCCGACCAGACTCATCAGCGCGGCGATACCGATTACCAGCATCAGCGCGGCGGCGGTAAACACCTCGCGCAGGCCGGATTGCGCGACGAAGCGAAACAGCGGCCGACTCAGGTAATAGCCGCCCAGCACCACGGTCGCGACCGCGCCGAGCACGACGATCGCGTAGAGCCAGTTTGGCAGTCCCGAGACCAGGTCGAATTGAGGATGGCTCTCCGCGGCGGCGACCACTCCTTCCGCGGCGCGCGCCAGTTCCGGCAGCTCCAGCAACGGAATCAGCGCCAGCATCGGGATTACCGCGATATCCTGGAACAGCAGTACCGAAAAGGCGCCACGACCGCCGTCGGTGCGGGTCAGGCCTTTCTCGCTCAGGGTCTGCAGCACGATGGCGGTCGACGACAGGGCCAGAATCAGCCCGGCGGTCAGCGCGAGACGCCAGTCGAAGCCGAATGGCAGACAGATGACCATGATCGCCGCGGCGGTGAGCGAGACCTGCAGCCCGCCGAGGCCGAGCAGGCGCTGGCGCATCGACCACAACATGCGAGGATCGAGCTCGAGACCGACCAGGAACAGCATCATGACCACACCGAACTCGGCGAAATGCTGCAGGGTCGCGGTTTCCTCGCCGACCAGGCCGACGACCGGTCCGATGATCACCCCCGCCACCAGGTAGCCCAGCACCGAGCCGAGGCCGAGCCGGCGCGCCAGCGGCACCGCGATGACCGCCGCGCACAGGTAAATGAAAGCCTGGATAAAGTAAGCCGTCATCGCGAATCCCCGGCGATCCGCCCGAGGCAATCGTTGAGCTGGTCGTCCGCGTAGGCGATCGCCGGGCCGATGCGCCGCCGGTACAGGCAATCGAGGATACGCTTCCGGTTATCGGTATGCTCGCCGACGGCGGTGCGCACGCCGAACAGCGCGCAGGGCGGCCGGTTGTTGATGCCGCGCAGGGTCGCGGCCTGTTCGATTGGCCGCAGCGGCTCGCGAATCGTGCAAGGGTAGTAGTCCCTGGCCCGGTATGCGTCTTCGGCACCGCCTGCGGTGACCGCTTCCGCCTGCCGGCTCGCCTCGGGCAAGGGGCGATCGACCGCCGAGCGATGTTGCGACGGATGCGCGAACAGGATCAGGATGCGGGCGGACATGGGAACGAGCCGGTTCGGAAATGACCCGAACCTATATAAAGATAGCGCGGAATTTAATCAAGCGAACTCTGATATTACGGTCTCCTTGCCGGAGCCGCGCAAGCCCTCGAAGACCTGTGTCGGGAAGGCGGCCGGAGGTGGTTGTAAAAAAGCCAAATATTTCCGCTGAAAAGACTTGAAATTCGATTGATTCGCGACCATCTCGTTTGCTATTGTGCACCGCAGCACAATTTGGAGCCAAAGTTTGGTGAAAAACTGTAAATATTTAATTTTTATAGTGAAAACCGGGATCTTTTGAGCTATATATGCGTCGCCCGGCGGTC
>JASFKL010000278.1:0-5362 GCA_050118655.1 Gammaproteobacteria bacterium
GGCCCTGATGAACAGCTCGCGCTGAATCGGGATGCGTTCGTTACTGATCGCGAGCTGTCCGACCAGAAAAAACTGCCGGGATTCGAGTTTCGATTCGAGCCAGCCGCGCCACTGCATTTTACCCTGCGGCAGGTCCAGGCTGGTCTCGACCTGGTGCTCTATCGTAAACGGCCCCCTGACGATGGCCTGCGACAGGCAGTAATCGATTCTTGCCAGGGATTGACCGATTTCGTCGTCGCTTTTCAGATTGCAGATACCCGCAACCAGCCGGGCTTCCGACAGTTCGGACTGCTCCTCGACCTGCTGTCGAAAATTTTCGAATATGGCCTCGACAAAATCGATGGCGCCATCTTCGTCGGCGGTGCTGAGAAATGCGAATTCGTCCTCGTTGAATCGCGCCAGCCGCTCGGCACCGCGTCCCGCATGCGCCTTGCGCAGCAGCTCGGCGAGGAATTTGACCAGCTTGTTGTAAGCCTCGTATCCCTGTTGTTCCCGAACCTGTTCGTAATCGACGATCTTGATGATCCCCATGCAGTTGAAGAGGTTGGATTCTTCCGACATCGATTGCTGCAATTGTTCGAGCAGGTAGCGGCGGTTGCCGAGATTGGTGATCTTGTCGCGATACAGCAATTGCTGATAGCGCGACAGTGTCCGTTCCTGCTCGTCGAAGATACCCTGTACTCTGGAAACCATCAGGTTCATGGCTTCGGCGACGCATTTCAGTTCGCTCGTCGGCGGTACGAAATCGTCCTCCTTGAACTGGTTGTTGTGAATCGCATCGGCATGCCGCCTGATACGCTCCAGGGGTTGCATGAAATGCCTCAGTAGCAGCCAGAATGCCAGGATCGCGGCCGCGAGGATTGCCGCCTTCCAGAATATGGACGAAACCAGATTGCGGTAGAGGCTGCCGTAAGCGAGCCGGGGACTCAGCGCGACGCTCAATCGACCGAGCTCGGTTCCGCCCCGGGTGACCGGCAGCGAGGCAGTGGCCGACTGCAGCGGAACGAGAGTCGTAAACCAGGAGGGAACCTGGATGGAATCGGATTGTGATTTTTCCCGTCGAACCCTGCGGCCGTCGGCCGAAACGAACTCGATTTCAGCCGGACCGCCGTTTTCGACCACGGCGTCGAACATGACGTCGATGGAGCGGTCGGCGTCCGTTTCCGGCATGCTGCCGAGAGCGGTGCCGAGGGTCTCGGCGATTCTTTGCGCGGTATTGTGTAGTTCGTCCTGTTGCAGCCGTGTCGCACGGGATAGGTCGTTAAGCAGAACAATCAGCAGCAAGATCGCGAACAGGGTCGTGATCGACAGGTTGATTTGCTTGAATAACGTCATTTTTGTTCCTAATGTTTTTCAGCGACAGCCAATTGCCGGCAGCAGGATCGATACAAATTCCGGATCGCAGTGCCGCACACCCGCGGCTACCGAGGCCCGGGCAGATGCCGGGAAACAAACCCGCGGTTGTTACTCGAAGGTCTTTACGCGCTGTAATACCCGCCGGTCGATGCCGTATTCCGTTCTCTGCACCGGACGTCGTCATTCGAATAAGACGAACCGCCCGTAGAACAGTCCTGCGAGGACTTTCAGCCGAATTCCCAGTTTGTTTTCGTTCCAGTGAGTGTAGTTCAAATAACGCATAATATGTGCCGCCGGCAGCCTTAAATCGATTCATAAACTGGATTAGAGAGTCGTTTTAAACTATTGAATTTTAACCAACCTCGCTACTGTCTTTGCCGCTCGCCGATGGTTATCGACGAAGCCCCGGAAAATCTGCCCCGGGGACGCATCCGCGGTTGAGCGAATGCCGATGTTCCCCGGTCGAGGCAGAGCGAATTTCCTTAATCAATACAGCGTGAAGTCGAGGCCATTGACGAAAAGCTCGTCGGCGGTGATCGAGAAGGATTCGGTTTTCCCGGAGACCAGGCCGAGTCCCGCCAGTTGCCGGCTCGAAACGCGCAGCCGATAATCGCCGATCGGAATCTTGCTCATGACATAAAAACCGTCGTACGCGGTGGTCGTGGTTTGCACCAGGTTGCCGTCGAGGTCGACCAGCTCGAGGATCACCCTTCCCGCGCCGAACTCCTTGCCGTCTCTGGATACATAAACCGTGCCGTCGATTTCGCCGCTGACGAAGATCGGGAAATCGAGTTGCATCGAGTGCCCGGGCCGCGGTATTACACGCATCCCGTCCAGAGCGACGGTCCACAGGGGATCGGTTACGGTTTCGGGAGCGATAGACAGGTTCAGCGGCTGGTGCGCCGGCAAGCCGGTCAGGAATCCGATGCCGTCTTCGCCGGTCCGCAGCGGACTGTAACCGTTGTTCAGACGGAAGCCGATATCGGGTAACGGTTCGTCGCCCTCGTTGTAAATACCGTCCTGGTTGGCGTCCAGGAAGGCGCGCGCCGAGACGCTGCCGCTGCCGGCCAGCGTGCGCGCGTCGGTAAACCATTCGCCGCGCCTCGGTTCGTAGCCGAAACCGATCGACAGCGCGGCGTTCACGGCAAAATCGTCGTCGGTGTTGTAACGTACGCCGAGGCTCAGGTTGTAGCGTCCCGAGGCCTTGTTTGCGTTGACGCTGACTTCGGTCAGCTCCGGATCCAGCGTGTAACTCAAGCCGTAGCTGAAGCGAAAACTGCCGTTGGTACGGGGGTCGGCGGTCAGCACCACGCTATTGAGTTCGCTGTCCGGATCCAGTTCGTAATTGAGACCGCCGCGCAGGCGTATGCCCGAATAGCTCGCGCTCACTTGCAGCGAACCGGTGGTATTCGGGTCGAGGTCGGTAATTTGCTGGCGTACCAGCTGATTGCTGATGGCGATACCGCGCGCATTGGTGGATATTACGTTGACGATTTTGTTCAGTTCGCCCCCCTCGGCGAACTCGTCGCGGTCGAACTCGAAGGTAATCGGGATGCGCGGCAGCCAGCCCGGCGGTATCGAGGTATCGATGCGCAGGCTGCTGCGCCGCGACAGTTCGAGTTCGGTAGGCCGAAACTCTTCGCTGAAAAACCCGTCGAGCCGGGTATCGGTGTAGCCCAGGATAGTGCTGCCCAGGCGGGTTTGCAGGCCGAATTCGACCGCATCGCCGCTCTCGGTATCGTCGACCATGTCGAGAGTGACGAAAAAATTATCCCAGTAACTGCGCAAGCCCGCGTTCACGTAATCGTGTTGCCGGCGCTCGTCGACTTCGTCCAGCGGTATGCTCGCGAGGTTGAGGGTCGCGGTCAGGTTTTTGTGCAGGCCCGCGTCGTATTCGATCAAGCTGCGGGTACCGTCGATTTCGTCGTCGGTCGAGGTGACCCGGTAATACTGTTCCCCGGGTCGGGTCAGTGACTGGTTGAGGTCGAATCGCCTCTCTTCCACCCGCACCTGGCCCTGGGGTCCGTAAAATACCAGCCGGAAGTAGTTGCTGCCGAACAGCAAGGGTACGTCGGGGAAGTCGTACTGGCCGTCGACCGGTTCGGCCTGGTATCCGATCAGGGCATTGTTGCGATAAAGTTCGACTTCCCAGCCCGGTAGCAAATCGCCGATAAACCGGTTACGGTCGTACTCGGCCTGGCGGCCGAGCGGGAAATTGCTGACCGTGACCCCGGGTTCTATCGAACTCGGCTGGTTGATCAATCCGACCCTCGGCTCGACCACGTGACCGAAGGCGTAAGTTCTGGCATTCATGAACCCGAGCAGACCGGCATCGGGATCGCTGCGCCCCAGGGTCAGGCGGAACTCGTCCGCCTTGTCCTCGTCGTTGCCGGAAAAGTACAGCGCGGCTTCCAGCCTGGCGACGTCCGCGGTCGCGTAGGTCGTGTATTCGTAACTGTTGACGGTTTCGCCGTCGCCGGTCTGGCGCCGGTCCAGCCTCAAAGTCTGGTCGACGAACGGCATGCTAAGATTCTCGTAGGGTTCGTAATGGCGCGGATACTCGACCTGGTCCTGTTGCAGGCGAGACATCGATCGAGCGATGCGCCGTTCGCGCTCCAGCCGCTTCTCGAAGGGGAGGGGTTCCGGCGACCTTACCCAGACGCGTGCCGAGAACAGGTCGACGTCGAAAGTCATGCCGAGCCACTCGCCGAGCAGGTTCGATTCGACGTAGGTATCGTCCAGCAGTACGTGGACCTTGTCGGGATCGTAGCTTTTGACGATCCCTTGCAGCGTGACCTGGTTGCGCCGGGTGTCGAGAAAGAAGGAGCGGTCCTCGTGCAATACGAATCCCGATGCGGACTCGGGACCGACCTCGATGGCGATATCGAGGATTTCGCTTAGCGCGCCGAGCGGCAACAGGATGATGTCCTTGTACTGGTAGGCGGCGATAACGTCGTCGAGCGTATATTGCTTGACTCGAATTTCGAGGATTCGCAAATCCTGATCGCCGGGAGTCCAGTTATCGCCGTGGTTGGTATCGGTAGTTTGCGCGCTCGCGAGGCATGAGAACGTCAGTAACAGGAAAAGCCCCAGTCGCCGAAAACTTGCCAGTTTGCCGGTTATCGACATATCCGCTGGGCATGTCTTCTAGTTCAGGACGAGGCGGGTTTGTGCCAGCATGCCGGCTTGTGGATCGGAGCCGGATTTCACGAAGCTGAGATCGAGCACCCCGTCGGCCAGTTGGAAGCCGGGCGGAATCGTCAGCGGCATCTGGAAGCGGCGTTTGTCGATGTTGGCGTAAACCGCGATGCTGTTGGCCTGGGCGACGACGATCGGATCGCCGCCGCTGGGTGTAAAAATCGCCCTGAAATCGCCGTAGGCCGAACCGGAGCCGGTGCGATTGATGTCGACCGCGATGGCAGGAGTGCTGTCCGTGCCGTCGGCCGGGATGATCCGGGCGGCGCTCAGGGTGACCTTGCTGTCGAGTTCTCCGTGACGCACGATTACCGGGATCGAAACGCCGACGATCGGGATTACCTGCACGGTGATGCCGTCGGCCGAAGTATCTGCTGCGATTTTATCGATGCTGCTCGATGCCGCCGGCGGCAGGGCCTGAAAGAGGAGATGCGAGCGGTACTCGCCGTCGGCAAGGTCGCGCGGTTTGCGCAGCATCAGGCGGACTACCTGCGACTGTCCGGGCGGCAGTTTGACCTGGCGTGGCGAAAAGCGAATCATCTCGTCGGAAAACATCCCGGCCTCGCCATCGGGGACCGCCACGAAATTGCCGGTTTCGGTCATGTTCTGACGGATGAACGAAATGCGGAACTCACCCGTTTCCGAGCCCTGGTTGATCAACGTGACCTGCGCGGTGCGGTCGCGTTGCTCGAAGACGATCCGTGTCGGGGTGACCATCAGATTTGCTGCCGCCAGGACGCTCGCAGGCAGAACGCAAAGCAACAGCAAAGCGGCCAGCGTCGCGACGAGACGATTTCCTGCCGTTTGCCTG
>JASFKL010000279.1:0-5344 GCA_050118655.1 Gammaproteobacteria bacterium
TACGACATCCGCGACGTTCGCAGCCGCCTCGCGTCCTATCGGGTGCTGCGGGTTCGTCTGTATCTCGATATGAAGGCCATGATTCACGAACAGGTAGGTTGCCGCGTCGCCGTCTCTCGCGTACCCCCTGAAGGCGGACGCGTCTGTCAGGCCTACCGTCTTGCCGTCGACCGCGGCCACGAACTCGCTGCCGGCGATACCGTAGTCGGAAACGTCGGTATGGCTCGCACCGTCGAGCGGGATGGCCCGGTCGAGGAAGTCCTGCGTGTAGCGGATTACGGCGCAGCCGCGCGTCGGGTTATAGGGACCTTCACGCTCGCGGCCTTCGTCTTCGCTGATGACGTCGGTTCCGTACAGCGCGTCATAAAGACTGCCCCAGCGCGCGTTTGCCGCGTTCAGCGCAAAACGTGCGTTGCTGACCGGGACCACCAACTGCGGACCCGCGACTTCGGCGATCTCCATGTCGACGTTCGCGGTTCCAATCGTGAAGTCCTCGCCGGATTCCTGCAGGTAGCTGATGGATTCCAGGAAGGCGACGTACGCCGCGTGGTCGTAGCCCCTGCCCGGATGGGCGAGATGCCATTCGTCGATTCTCGCCTGCAGGACGTCGCGGGTGTCGAGCAACTCGCGGTTGACCGGCGTCAATTCGTCGATCAGCGACTCGAAGCCCGCCCAGAAACCCGTGGGCTCGACAGCGATCGCGGGCAGCAGCTCTTTTTCGACAAAATCGAAAAAGGCCGTGTCGATACGCAGATTACCGACCTCTCGTCGACCTTTTTCACGGTTGCTCATGACACCTTTCTGTTTATGCGACGAACTGTTCTTCCTCGGTGCTGCCTTCCAGGGCGGTTGTCGACAGGTGTCCGTGCATGATTGCGTTCTGCACCGCGTCGAAATACCCGGCGCCGACGAAGGACTGGTGCTTGGCCGCGCGAAAGCCGTGTTGCTCGTCAGCGAATTCCCGCTGCTGCAACAGTGAGTAGGCATACATGCCTTCGGCCTTGTAGGCGCGGCTGAGCCTGAACATGCTCGAGTTCAATGCGTGCCAGCCGGCGAGCGTGATGAACTGGAACTTGTACCCCATCTTGCCGAGCTCTTCGCGGAAGACCCTCATCGTCTGGTCGTCGAGGTTCTTTTGCCAGTTGAATGACGGCGAACAATTGTAGGCCAGCAGCTGGTCCGGGTACTCCGCGTGGATGGCGTCGGCGAAACGCCGCGCCTGCTCGAGGTCCGGCCTGGACGTCTCGCACCAGATCATGTCGGCGTAGGGCGCATAGGCAAGCCCGCGCGCGATCGCCTGGTCGAGGCCGGCGTTGGTGCGGAAGAAGCCCTCCGGCGTGCGCTCACCGGTGATGAACGGCTTGTCCCGCTCGTCGGCGTTGGAGGTAATGAGATTTGCGGCGTCGGCGTCCGTACGCGCGATCAGAACGGTCGGCACGTCGTAAACATCGGCGGCGAGGCGGGCGGCGGTCAGCTTGGCGACCGCTTCC
The DNA here is from genome assembly GCA_050118655.1 of Gammaproteobacteria bacterium. Taxonomy (GTDB): domain Bacteria; phylum Pseudomonadota; class Gammaproteobacteria. Next base: position 1,491 of record JASFKL010000279.1, read on the forward strand.
TGCGTCGGCACGAGCACCTTGCCGCCCATGTGGCCGCATTTCTTGGCCGACGACAGCTGGTCTTCGAAATGAACACCGGCGGCACCCGCACGGATCATATGCTTCATCAGCTCGAAGGCGTTCAGGTTGCCACCGAAACCGGCTTCGGCATCGGCAACGATCGGCGCGAACCAGTCGATACTGTCATCACCTTTGAGCGCGTGTATCTCGTCCGTGCGGATGAACGCATTGTTGATGCGCTCGACCATCTTCGGCACCGAGTCCACCGGATACAGACTCTGGTCCGGATACATCTCACCGGCACTGTTGCCGTCGCCGGCAACCTGCCATCCCGAACAATAGATTGCGCGAAGCCCCGCCTGCAGTTCCTGGATTGCCTGGTTACCGGTGAGCGCGCCCAGCGCGCAGAGCGGCTCGTCTTCGTGCACGTACTCCCAGAACTTCTCGCTGCCCCGACGCGCAAGGGTGTACTCGATATGCACCGTACCCCGAAGCTTGACGACGTCCGCGGCGCTGTACTCCCGCCTGACACCTTTCCACCGCGGGTTCTCGGCCCACTCGGTTTCAAGCTTGCTGATCTGCTGTTCTCGATTCATGACGAACACTCCGTCCGATATCCGGTCTTCGAATTGCGTGAAAGTATCGCGTTGAGACGCTATAGTACGCGGGCAACTAATGAAATTTCACAGCAAAAATTTCACAATGTCAATTTCACAAGCGCCTTATGTCGTCTCCACATAGCCTGCGGCGAAAATCGCACTTCCTCGGCACGAAAATACGCATGCTCAGGAAGCGCAACCATCTTACGCTCGAAGACCTCTCGGTGCGATGCGTACAAATCGATCCCGCGGCCGGCCCGTCGGTTTCCTATCTGTCGATGATCGAAAACGGCAAGCGCGTGCCATCGGAACGACTGCTCACCATCATCGCCGAGATTTTCCAGAAAGACGTTCAGTGGTTCCTCGACGAATCGCTGGACGAAACCCCGATCGACACCGCGCCCGAAGCGCCCACCGGCGGCATGCCCCTGGAGCCCGGTTTCCTGTTCGCGGAAAGCCTGCTGCAACTCGCCATTCCCGAACTGCTGAGCCAGACGGGCACCACCGGGCGCCAGTTTGCGCACCTGTTGATTCGCGCCCACCAGGAAACCAACCAGAACCGCTTCCCGGATATCGAGCGTGCGGCAGAGAGTGTCGGCAACAAGCAGTTCCCGATGGACCTCGATACCGTGTTCGGCATCGCGAAACGCCTGGGTCTCGAAATCCGCTGGTTCGATAAGCCGCCGGCCAACGATCTCGGCGAGGACCTGCCCATCAAGTCGCTGGTGCGCTCGTTCTTCGACGCGCCGAATCGCGTGTACCTGAATCGCGCACTCGAGCAGGCGCCGGCGAGACTGAAGTTCGACCTCGCGAACCAGGTAGCGCACAAGGTACTGCACGACGGCGATGGCGCGCGCATCCCGCAGATCTCCGGCGGCAGGAGCTCTACCCGGGCGGTCGATGACGGCACCCGGAACGTCGATGCCCGCGACATTCTGTATGCGTGGCGGGATTTCGAATGCAGCTATTTTGCCGCCGCGCTGCTCGCGCCCAAGACGCCGTTCCGGCAGTTCCTGGCGCGCAATTCCTACGAAATCAACTGCGGCGACAAAGTCGACCTGACGACCACGCTGGTGATGCGGCGCATGCCGAGCGTATCCCCCTACCCTCACTGGCATTATTTCGACGCCTACCCGCCGGGGAACTTTCGCGCCGTCTACCGCGGCAACGGCATACCGCTGCCGTGGGGCAACATGTCGATGATTTCGGATCCCTGCCAGCACTGGGCGGTGTTCCGCATGCTGCACAGCCGCTCGAACAAGCCGGCATCGCAGATTTCGGTTCTGCGGTCGGGTGACGACAAGCGGCTTTACTGCTGCCAGTCGATCCGCAGCCGCGACGCCGCCGGCAACCGGCACGTACTGTGTGCCGGCGTCGACCTGTCACCCGCACTGGAGTCGCAGGGCGTCGATCCCGCGGCGACCATCGACATGATCGAAACCAGCTGCAATGCCAACGGCGGCTACGGTGCGATACCGGCCGAGGCGCGCCGGCGGCTCGAGAGCATCGGCCGGATTCTCAACATCGGCTGGATCGCGGACGGCGCACAGCACGAGGCGACGATAATCTGTCCGCGCAGCTCCGCGTGCCCCCGCGACAAGCATTGCCTGGGCAGGCGGCCCCGGACCATCAAACCGCCGATCGACGAAATCCGCGAATCGGTGATTTCCGCCTGACCGCGGTCAGGCGGATTTCTGGAATTGCCCCGGACTCATGCCCGTCCAACGCTTGAAGGCGCGGGCAAAGTTGCTCTGATCGGAGAACCCGACCATGTAGGCGATTTCCGCCTGTGAGTAATCGCCGTCGCCGAGGTACTTTTCGGCGAGATTGCGGCGCGTGGTTTCGAGTATGTCGCGATAGCTCGTGCCCTCGGCATTCAGCTGGCGCTGCAGCGTGCTGGTACTGCGATGCAAACGGTTGGCAATCGTGTCCTGGTCTGCCTTGCCGGATGGCAATATCTGCACCAGCAAGCGCCGAACGTCCGTCGCCACCTTGCTCTGATCGAGCGATTCCAGGTAATTTTCCGCGATCCGTGACGTGGAATCGAGGACGTCGGGGATGTAGCCGGGCAGGCGTTCATCGAAGACCTGCTTCGAAAAATAGAACTTCTCGCGCTCGTTTCCGTAGGTGACGGGGCACTGCAGGAACGCGTCGAGATAACTGCGGGCCTTGTCAGGCGGGAAGATCAGCTCCGCCTTCAGCGGCCGCACCGGCCCGCGCCTGATGACTTCGCAGAGTTTGAAGAAGGCGACCATGCCCGCCTCGTCCGCGGTGCGATTGACCACGATCGAGGGATCGGGGAAGGACTCGACGTACACCACCATGCCGTCCTCCTCGACGACCTCGGCGTTGCTGATCGCGGTGGACAACACGTGGGCATAGCGGCACAAGCGCTCCAGCGCACCCCGCAGCGTGGCGCTCGCCAGCCAGGTATGTCCGAGCACGTAGAAGTCGCTGGGCTCGGCGCGCGCGCCCACCTTCACACCGAACTGCTGGTCATCGGTTACGAAGACGGCCGTGTCCCACAGCCGCGTCATTTTCGACAACGGTACGCGCGAACCGGGCCGCTCGAACTTGCCGGTGTCGATACCGACCTGCGCGTAAATCGGCGCGGGATCGATGCCGTAATCCTTTTGCAGCGTTTCGCCGATGATCCGGGCAACGTTCGCCAGTGTCGTGGGTTCGTAGAGCATCGCGCTTGTTAGTGAACCCCAATAATGGCGTGCGCTCAAGCGGTTTCGAATGTGAAGCAATCGGCACAATCGCTGACCGGTATTGACCAGACCGCAGCTCCGCAGCCGCCTACAGTGGTGCCCGAATTCCGCAGGAGAACGACATGCTCAGCCTGGTCCCGACCGACAGCCGACGTTATTCACTCGCCGCGACCATTCACGCGGAGGTCTCGCGCTTTCTCCACGAGGCTTTCACGGCCGGCAACGGACTGCTAACCAATATTGACCGGTGGACGCAGCGGCGAGTCACGATGGAAAACCTGACCAAGATCGAACTGGCGCATGCCGCCGAGGATCCGGTCGAGTACTGCTACCAGAACCTGATACGTGAGATCGACGCGGAGGCGCAGGCCGGTATCTACCTGGTCGGCAAACAGGCCGTGGACGCATCACTCGGCCTGCCGGCCAACGAGCCCGGCGTCTCCGGCCAACTGAAAGACCAGGTCGCCTTCATTGCGCCGACCGTGTTTGCCGACGCACTCGCGCACTCCGACGACCAGCTCGACCTCGTCTGGGTATCGAT
>JASFKL010000280.1:0-5335 GCA_050118655.1 Gammaproteobacteria bacterium
TCCTGAAAATAATTGATATCCGACCCCCGTTTGCAGCTGGACGGGATGCGCGTTTTTAGCGAACGCGTATACTATCCCCGAATCGCCGGATCCTCGTTCAATGCAAGGGATAAACAATGATTAAGGCCTACACCAGCGCGCAACTGCAGCAGCTCGAACGCGAGGCGGCGAACAGAGAACGACGGCGCAGCAACCTGAATGTCCATGGCGAACTCGACGCCGGCGTTCAACGGCTGTTTATTGCAACGCAGCCGGATACCTACATGCGGCCGCACCGCCATCCCGAGGCACACAAATGGGAGTTCTTCGTCGTCCTCGAAGGAAAGATCGACCTGTTGGTGTTCTCTGACCGGGGCGAGATACTGCAACGCATCGAAATGTCCGGCCAACAGACCCGCGCGATCGAAGTTCCTCCGGGCACCTGGCATGCCTACGTCTGCATGCAGGCGGATACCCTCGCCCTGGAAATAAAAGAAGGGGCCTACATCCCCACCGGACCGGAGGATTTCGCCGACTGGTCTCCCGCCGAAAACACCGGCCCGGCACGCACATTCCTGGAGCGCATGCGCCTCGCGCAGGTCGGAGACTCTCTCGCGCCCCGGATTAAAACAGGGACGAAGAGATAATTTTTTAATTCTTCCGTCCTATTTTGCTCTATGTAGACGCGATAGCTCTCTGAAGCTATTTTCCCTAATTCGGGTCCCAGAGCAGTTCGGCGCGCACGGCGGCGGTATCCTTGATCGCATCGATGCGTTGAGATCGGGCCTCGAAGGCACGCCAGGAGGCCTCGTCCCAGACCCGTGTGATGCGGCGTGCCTTGAGCAACTGGCGTACGCGTGGCCAGTCGTCGAGTTCCAGGGCCGCGGCGACCATGATCTGATCGTAGAGATCCTGCTGCGCGTGGCTCGCTCCGAGGCCGCCGCGGCGCGAGCCGACCGCGAGCATCCGTTCGAGGGCTTCCCGGGGCCGGTCCCGGTAAAACGCCGACGCGGCCCGGGACAGGTCGTGCGCCACGGCTGCCTGCCCGGAAGCCGTACCCGACGAGCGCAGGTAATCGAGCGTCGCCTGCACCGCCGACATCCGCCCGCTGCGCTCCAGCGCCATGACATGGTGCATCGCGGTATACCAGACCGTGGTTTGCGTGGCACTGCCGAGAGAAGCCTGTGCCAGGCGCTCCCAGCGCTCCGTCCCGACGTCGACGCCCTGAAACTCGAGGCGCGCGAGCAGCGAAGCGCCGTTCTGAATATCGAGATAAAAGGAAGACGCCTGCGGAAAGATCTCGCGGTCGAACAGTTCGAGTGTCTCGTCGAAACGGCCCTGCACCAGTTTGAACAGGCTCAGGTGCCACCACAGGTGGCCCCGGAAGAGGTTGTAATCGTTGAGATAGCGGGCCGCGTCCTCGAGCAGTTCGACACCCTCGTCGATGCGTCCCTGCATTTCGAGCACGTGGGCCAGCGCATGCAGGGCCCAGAGATCCTGCGCCTCCAGCGCCAGCGCCTCGCGCGCGTAACTCTCGGCCACCGCGTATTGTCCGACCTCCTCCATTGCAAAGGCATGAGCCGAAAAAAAATGCCCGCATCCCGGAATACCGGATTTCCAGTGACTCGCGAGGCCCGCGGTCACCTCGGCCTGGTGACGCTTGTCGCCGCTCCAGAACAGCGTCCCGCTGTACTGATGCAGGGCCAGCAAGTCCAGTGGCCACCGGATCAGGATTTGCTCCCAGGTCGCGTCGCGGGCCGAAAAATCCTCCGCGATCCAGGCGCGCAGTGCTTCCTGGTGCAGGCGCTCGCGAAGGTTTGCGGGCAAGGCCTCGGCCCGCCGCAGATACGGGAGCGCTTCGCGGGGCGTGTCGAGCGCGCCTTCGGAGGCCAGCGAATAGCCCTTGTACACCTGGGCGAGGACGAAGTCCGGGCACTGCTGCACCAACTCGTCCAGCCGGTCCGGCGCGTCCGGGCGATAATAAAAAATATCGTTGATGATGGCGTCGAAACGTTCGACCGCGTCCGGATCGGGAGCAGTCAGCGCGAGCCCCCGGGAGTCGGTGATGCCAGGGTGCGTCATGGATAGTATTCTCCAGTCGAGTGGGCAGGCTTGCGACCGGGAATTTCCAGGGCTGGCCGGGCGCGATGTATCAGGCTACATCAGCAACTCAATAATTCAAAGAACAGTATTTCCGAAGAACAAACAAGGCCCATAAATCGGTCGTGACAAACCAGGAATCATCGGCCCACCAGGAATGAGACTCATTTGTCACCGACCCCATTATTTTCAAGTGGAAGGCGTGACCGCAATTTTCTTTGGCAGCTTTCACTATTACCCGCGCTCAAATTTTGAGATGCTTGGCGTTTCAACGAAATTCGGCCGATAGCCCTTGTTCGATTTAAGCGGAAAACTCGCACTGGTCACCGGATCGGTAACCGGTCTCGGCAGGGCCATGGCGACGGCGCTCGCCCGCCAGGGCGCGGCGGTCATCCTGAACGGCCGGACCGAGGCTCGCCTCGACGCCGCGAAAAAGGCATTTTCGGACCTGGGCTTGAGCGCGCACGCGCTGCGCTTCGACACCGCCGACGGGGAAGCGACCGCAAGCGCGGTAAAGGTCATCCAGGATAAATACGGCGATGTCGACATCCTGATCAACAACGTCGGTTACCGGGACCGCCGATCGATACGGGAATTCGCGGTCGGCGACATGGACCGGATGCTGGCGAATAACCTGAGCGCCCCGTTCGAGCTGTCGCGATTGCTCGCTCCGGGGATGATGAAAAAAGGCTGGGGACGAATCATCAACCTTTCGTCGGTGGTGGCGACCTTCGCCAGCGACGGTGACGCGGCCTACGTGGCCGCCAAGGGCGGGCTGGAAGCCTTGACCCGGGCGATGGCCGTCGAATACGGCAAGCACGGCGTCACCGTCAACGCGATCTCCCCGGGTTTCTTCCTCACCGAACCCAATCGCGAGATGGCCAGAAACGAAGCCCTCAACCAATGGCTCGAGGGACGCACGATCCTCGGCCGCTGGGCCGAACCCGAAGAACTCGCCGGTATCGCCGTATTCCTCGCCTCCGACGAATCCGGCTACGTCACCGGCCAGACCATCCAGGTCGACGGCGGCCTCTCCGCCCGCCTCTAATCCCCAGAATTAATAGGGGACAGACCACGTTTTTCGAGGCGCTGCGATTTAAATAAATCGTGGTCTGTCCCCTGTTTTTCCTCTTTTGCCATTCGCAGTTGCGTCCGTTGAACGGGCACCAAGGAATCGTTGGCAGTCAACTAAATTTAATATTCGCAGTATTTGCTCTCTGATACCTATTTCCCACGGGGGACGAACGTCGGCAGTGCCGAGTCGCGGCGTCGACTGCAACGGCTCATTGAGACTGGCCTGCGGTCTTTAATATGCGTGACCGGATTTCCTGAATCAGCGCTTCGGTCTCCCGGGCATCGCGAGACAGCACGAAACCCGAGCTGAGGCGGGCTTCCGATTTCTGCCACAGTATCTTGACAACGGGCGCACCGGCGCCCCATCGTCCCGCGTGCCACTTGCCCACCTTTATGTCGAGCACGTCGGCGAAGGGGATCGCGAGCGGAGTCTTCGTCAGATAGCGGCGAAAGTGCAGCGCGGAGGGGTCGATCCAGAACTCGCCGCTTCCGCGCGCGAAGTACCCGTCCCGGAGGTAGCGGCGCCACCAGGTTTCATCGATTTCGGTCCCGAAATAGTACCCGCGCCTTTTTTCAGTCGAGCCCATTCGAGCCCCCTTTTCCCTGCGTCTTGCCTGCCTTGTGTCATTCCGGGGACAGTATACCTGTCTCCGATTACGGGATATCAAGACTAATTATGGTGACAGTTAACTTAACTGAGAAATAAGTCGGTTATGGAGTCAAGCCTTACATCTTAGATGTAGCCAAATCGAGGTGTGATAATGTAAGGCCTAACCCCGAGACCCAGGCCTCGTGACTCACGACCCCTATTTTGAATTGAGATTTCGGAAAAAACGTGGTCTGTCCCCTATTTCCTGAGACTTTTGGCTGACTCATATTCACGCTTTGTAACAGACAAATTGCGCCTGGTTGCTTTAAGGTCTTCTTCTGCAGTCAACAGTTCCTTTTTTAACTCTGCAATTTGCTTTCGGCGACATCGGATAAGCTCGACTTTTTCATCAATTTCCTGTTGTATTTGATCTATTTTTCTCTCCCAGGAGCGCAGTGTACTCTCAAGTACGTCTTTCTTTATCTGCCTAAAAATTTCTTCGCCAACCGAATCGCCTGGTAAACACTTTTCCGGCCTGGTATATAGACCGCGCTCTTCTTGAGTCATCACTTTCTCAGGTCTTGTAGGTAGCGGTGCGTTTTTTGATGTCAGATGCCAACCATCCCCTTTTTCGCATTGGTAGGTTTTGATTGCAACACCTTCGTCTCTCCTGCGTTCAGCTACCTTTTCAGCTTCTTCCTTTGATTGGTATTTATTTTTCGGATTACCGTTTTGATCTGTGCAGCAAGAATTCATAACACTACAAAAAGTTATTGTTAATGTGCTAGAAGTTTGCGCCCCCATCGATTAACTGCTGCTGAATTCGAATCGGTCCCGGGTTAACAGAGATTCTCAAAGTTTCCCCGGATTTCAAATACACGAACTCTGGAATTGAAAAAAAACCGGGTCGGGACAAATAAGAATCATCTACTGGTCGAGAATGAGGCTCATTTGTCACCGATCTCTTTATTACTTTGTTAAGTCAGGAGCGATTCAGCGACAGCTGCTACACTTTTCACCGGTGTAACTGGAAATTCTGGCTGTGCAATACAAGAGCATGAGATCCATATTCGTTAGTATAGCTGCCTGCGCAATGCTGGCCGGTTGCGGCGGTTCCGGTAGTTCGGGCCACGATATTCCCGTCGTGACGCCGAGCCTGGTTCCGATAGACGTGAGCGGTGTCCCCGTCGACATGGGCAACTTCGACCCGGCGCCCACGGTGGATGCGGGCGGCCAATTCTGGATGAGTTATTCGCACGTGGCGATCGATACGAGCGGCATCAACCTGATCGAGACACGGTTGGCAAGCAGTCCGGATGCCGGCGACGGCTGGGCGGATGCCGGCGTAAGCGTTAATCCTGCCGCGGCGTTCACGATCGGCTCCGACACGGTGGCTTGGGCGCAGGAGGTTTCGCGCCTGGTCTACGATCCTTTCGCGGCTGGCGCGGGTGCGGACCCCTGGATTGTCGTCTGGCACCGTTACCTTTCGATACTCGCCGGAGGCGAAACCCTGCGATTGTTCGATAATGGCTGGATCGGGATGAAATCGGGCAGCGCGCCGACAACTCTCGGCGGCGAACGCAAGTTGTTTAC
>JASFKL010000281.1:0-5332 GCA_050118655.1 Gammaproteobacteria bacterium
TCCGCGGTCCTGTGGAGCGTCGCGTTCCTGATATTCACCGCCGTCTACGCACCGATGCTGCTCCGTCCCCGTGCCGACGGCAAACCTGGATGAGGTGCCAGACGATGAATGCAAATAAGCCCGTGCCCGAACGCGACGACGAAGGTTACCTGCTCGATCCCGAGGACTGGACGCCGGAGCTGGCGCGCGAGCTGGCCGCGGGGGAAGGACTGGAACTCGGGGACGAGCACTGGCTGGTGCTCGATTTCATTCGCAATTACCAGGAAGCACACCACATCACTCCCGACATCCGCCACGCCGCGAAGCGTCTCGGAGAATTGACGGGGCGGGACAAGAAACAGGGCAAGGCGCGAATCTTCGAGCTTTTCCCCTACGGTTACGTCAAGCAGGCCTGCAAGATCGCGGGCATGCGCCGCCCGCGCGCCTGGAGCACCGGCTGAAACCGTTAGTTCGGGGAGACCGTATACCTTTCGATTGAATGAGGCAGATCAATCGGCGAGCCGGAAACGGGTATATCGTTCAGCTTATCGCGAAAACCCGTAACCCCCGGGCGGGTTCGCTGACTCGACAGGCGGCAGGACGGCTCCTCGACAAATCGATGAAAATAGCGCTGCTTTCCCAGAACCGAAAGCTCTATTCGACCGCAAAGCTGGTCGAGACCGCCGAAAATCGCGGTCACGAAGTCGTGGTCATGGACGTCTTGCGGGCTTATATGAAAATCGCCGCGCACAATCCGACGATGCATTACCGGGGCGAGCGTCTCGGCGGCTTCGACGCGGTAATACCGCGTATCGGCGCCTCGGTAACCGGTTACGGCACCGCCGTACTGCGCCAGTTCGAGATGACGGGCGTCGCTTCCCTGAACGAATCGGTCGCGATTACCCGGGCGCGGGACAAGTTGCGGCTGATGCAATTGCTGGCCCGCAAGGATGTGAGCATACCGCGGACCGGTTACGCCAACAGGCCCGACGAAATTCGCGACGTCATCAAGATGGTCGGCGGTACGCCGCTGGTGATCAAGTTGCTGGAGGGAGCACGGCATCTCGGCGTGGTTCTCGCCGAAACGCAAAAGGCGGCCCAGAGCGTGATCGAAGTATTCATGGATATCAGAACCGACATCCTGATCCAGGAGTACATGCCCGAGGCCAGGAATTCCGACCTGCGCTGCATCGTCGTCGGCGGCAAGGTCGCCGCTGCGATCAAGCGCCAGGCCCCGGCGGGCGAGTTTCGTACCGGCTCGCATTACGGCAGCAAGGCCAGCCCGGTCCGGATTACGCCGCAAGAGCGTGCCGTCGCGACCCGTGCCGCGCGCGTCATCGGCCTGAATGTCGCCGGTGTCGACATCGTGCGCTCGAACCGCGGCCCCGTGGTGACGGACGTCATTTCGAGCCCCGGACTGCAAGAGATCGAATCCGCGACCGGCAAGAACCTGGCCGATACGATTATCGCCAACCTCGAAAAACTGAAGCCGGGGAAGACGCGCACCCGCGGCAAAGGCTAGGCAAAGGGGTTTGTTCGGGAGCCCCGTAAAGGAGGCTCCTCTCGAAATTCGACTCCCGGCGTCCGTCGACGAGCCATTTCCCGGTCTCGACGGTCGAAGTCAAAAACCTGGGCCTCGCTCCCTGGTTTACCGCGGTTATCTCGAACAGCTCGCCGTTCTCTTTAGGTTTTCTGGTATCCACGATCGCGAAGTCGCCCTGTTTCCGCTGCGGCACGAACGGCGCGGATTCGGCGAGTACCCCGCGGTTCGCTCTGCCGCCAGAACCAACAGGCATAAACACCGAAACGCAGGATGTCTGATGCCAGACATTCACTGTTTTACGCCGGCGAAAGGCCGGGCAACAGCCATGAGTAAAGTATACTGCCCCGGAATTTCCAGCCGGGCGGGACGGTAAACAGGGACCCAATACAATTGACCCTCGTATAATGCAAGGTCTGCCCCGATAATTTTTCTCAGGGTATCGGAACCTCGTATACCAGTATGGTATTTTCGTGCCCGCGGATGGCGGTCTTTCCAACCTCCATGAAAGCGAAGCCGTCTCCTGCCAGTTGCGCCGTACGCTGTGCAATCAGGATATGCGAGCCATAGTCTTTGTTCAGCTGCTCGAGACGAGCCGCGAGGTTGACCACGTCTCCATGGACCGTATAACCGAGATGGTCGCCATCGCCCACGGTACCGCCGACGACGACTCCCGTATTGATACCGATCCGGGTTTTTAAAATATTATCGTCGACGAAGCGGCGAGTCCGGGTTATGCGCTGAATCTCCAGAGCTGCACGCACGGCGCTGGCGGCATGATGCGGGTCTTCCACCGGAAGATTGAAACTCGCCAGCATGGCATCGCCCTGAAACTGGGTAATGACGCCTCCCGCATCTCGAACCGGCTCGGCGACGGCTGCGAAGTACTCGTTCAGCATCGTAATCACCTGCTCCGGCGACAACTTTTCGCATATTGCGGTAAAGCCCTCGATATCCGTAAACAGAATGGTGGCCTCGCGAAGCTGCGGGCGAACGATGCCCCGGTCTGCGAGGACCGTGGCGGCAATGCTTTCGGGCACGAACTTGCCGAAGGTTTCGCGGATAAATCCCTGCTCTTCGAGCTTTTCCGCCATCGAGTTGAAACCGACGCTGAGCCTGCCGATTTCGTCATCGGAGATGACGGGCGTTCTGACCTTCATGTCTCCCGCGCTGAGCCGGTTCATCGATAAAAGCAGGGTCGTAACCGGGCGGGTCAGATTTCGGGATATGAATATAACGGCTATGCCGACCAGTAATGTCGCCGCAAAGATGTCGGTCTGGATAAACTGCCCGACTTCGAGACCCTGGAGGTGAGGGAAGTCTTCGAAAAAATACAGTCGATAAAAAAGCAACGACATCGGTACGATGGAAACCACGAAAAATGCGATTATCAGCTTGTGCAGCACGCGTCCCTCGCCCGGTTCGACCACCACGTGGTGGGCGGAAAAAATCTCTTCCCTTAGGCGCACCGTGAAGTCGGCAATGAGAAAGTAGACGAACAGCCCCGCGAAAATCGCGAATATGGCAATCAGAATGGCAGGATAAACGAGCAGCTCTAAAAGATTGGGCGCAAAACGCAGGTACCAGACATGGTGGAAGAAGAACTGGAGGGACATAAAAACAAATACCAGGAGCGCGGCCCAAAGCGCGGATAAAAACGCGAGCTTGAGCAGCCGGGGACGCGCAACCCGGATATCGACCCGGCCAGCGAGATATCGGGCGACCGGGGTGAATAGCATCCGCGCACCGATTAAATTCACCGCGACCAGGATCGCCGCGGTGCCCAGAACGAGATCCCTGACGTGGTTGGAATGGCCGGAGATCATGGCCGATACGGTCGTCAGCAGCAGCACTACCACGGCTACAGTCAGCATGGAGAGATAGTATCGCCGCGCCGGATTCGGTTTGATCGGCGGTAACCCGCTCGAAATATTATTTCCGCTGTTCATAAAAAATCCGAATCGGAATCGGGTTAGTGTCGATACGGGATACCCTGGCAGATCGGAAACCCGGGGTCAGATCCTCGATTTCTAATCTATTTGACCCGCCAAGTCAAAATCGAAGACCCGGCCTCGACAGTTTGCCTGGCTTGCGCCTATAGCACTTCGTCATTGAGGTAATACCAGTGGTACATGAGGCGCTGGCCGAGGCGCCGGAACGGCGTCAGGATGCCGTGGCTCGGCAGCGGGGAATTGAAAATCGGCAGATCGACTTCGATTTTTTTGCCGGCCGCGAGCTGCGCGAGGCGCCGGCCGGCCTGCGCCGAGTACATGACGCCGTTGCCGCCGTAACCCATCGCGTAGTACACGGTTTCCTTCGGATCCGGCTGGCAGATGCGCGGCATCATGTCGTGGCTGACGTCGACCCAGCCCCACCAGGAGTAATCGAGGTCGATACCTTCGAGCGCCGGGAACTTGCGCGCGAGTCCTTTCATCAGCAGCGCCAGGTGTTTCGGGTTTTCGGCGTCGCGCCCGGTGATCGCGCTGCGGCTGCCGATCTGCACGCGGCCGTCGGGGAGGTAGCGGTAGTAATGGCGCAGCGTGCGCGTATCGGTCAGCGGCGAGCAGGTTTTGAATCCGCAGGCGTCGCGTTCCTCGTCGGTGAGTTGCCGGGTCACGACCGAGTTCGACAGGATCGGCATCAGGCGGTGGCGGGTGACCTCGTCGAGGCCGGGCGGCGTGTAGCCCGCGGTGGCGACCGCCACCGAGCGCGCGCGCACGATGCCGGCCGGCGTGGTCAGGTGGTGTACGCCATTTTTCGTTCGCCAGCCCAGTACCGGGCTCGCCGGGTGAATCTTCGCGCCGAGGCTGCGCGCCAGGTTCTGGTAGCCGAATGCGAGCTTCGCGGCGTGGATGCTGGTGCCGTCCGGTTCGTGCATCGCGCCGGCGGCTTCCTGGTCGCGGACGTATTCCTCGTGCAGTTCTTCGCGCGACAGGATGCGCGAACCGTAACCGAAAACGCGGTTCAACAGCTCGGATTCCTTTTCGAGGCGCGGCATTACGCCCGGCTTGTGCGCGATATAAAAATGGCCGCCCTCCTGCGGATCGCAATCGAAGCCGTTGTTGGCGATCAGGTCGCGAAACAGGTCGAAGCCCTCGGCGATCTCGGCATGCATTTTTTTCGCCACCTCGACGCCCCAGCGATCGATCCACTGCGAGCGCTTCAGGCGCCCGGAGGAAATCTGCGCCTGGCCGCCGTTACGGGTCGAGCAGCCCCAGGCAACCTTGTTGGCCTCGAGAACGGTCGCCTCGATGCCGTGCTCTTTCGCGAGGTGAATCGCCGTCGACAGGCCGGTATAGCCGGAGCCGACCACCACCACGTCGGCGTCGAAATCGCCCGATACCGGGCCGTCGTCGGCGGGCGGGGGGCCGGCGGTATCGATCCAGTAGGTCGGCGCGTAATCGCGGTTGTGCCCCGGGCCGGTGTCGACGAGAGGATCGTAGCGCGGATCGTAGCTGGCTTTCGGCCAGTTTTTCGGGCGGCGCGACTCGGTCATGCGGGCGCGCCGGACCGCGCTGCGCGCGAATCGGCTCTTCGATGGTTCGAATGTTCTGGCATCAGATTTTCTCGTTTACCGGGGCAGGTCTTATGGTCCGGGAAATGGTGTGTATTTTCGGGTAATTGGCCTGACAAGATAGCGCCAGATACGGGTAATTCGTGCGACCAGACCGAACCCCCAAATTAGGGGGACACAATACTCAACTACCTCAATTCAATTCGGGTAATTAAGTATTGTGTCCCCCTAACCAGGGTCGGGCAAAGAACCCTTTGCTTCTTGCGGTTCAGTCGGGCCGAAACAGTAACCGGCGCGGG
>JASFKL010000282.1:0-5305 GCA_050118655.1 Gammaproteobacteria bacterium
CATCGACTGGTACAACTGGCGGCGCAGCAGGTACGCCGCGGTGGCTCCCAATGCCGCGCACCGGGCGCTCGCCGTGCAAACCCGGATGATCCAGATCACGCAGAATGTCGATCATCTGCTCGAACAGGCCGGTGCCGCGCCGGATTGGGTCTATCATCTGCACGGCGATTTGTTGCACGACCGCTGTCACAACCCGGGTTGCGATTACCGCGAGCGCGTCGACCTCGACAAGCCGGCAAGCCTGCGCGGCTGCCCGCGCTGCGGCGAATACCTGCGTCCGGCGGTCGTCTGGTTCGGCGAGCAGTTGCCGCAGGATACCTGGATGCGGGCCGAACGCCTGTGCACCGAGATCGATTGTCTGCTGGTGATCGGTACCAGCGCCACCGTGTATCCTGCCGCGGGCCTGATCGACGTCGCCCGGCGGCGGCATAGCAGTGTCATAGTCGTCGATCCGAACCCGGGCGCGGCCAGTCACGAGGGCGACCTGCATATCGCGGGACCGGCCGCGCGGTTGTTGCCGGCGTTACTGGAAGGTTTCGATCTCGCATCGATCGCGACCTGAATCGGGATCGAACGGCAGGAATATCCCGCCCGTCGCCCGCGATCTTTTTTTCACCCGGGTGGAATAAAACCTCGCCTCGAACGTATTACTATGTATGCGTATCGATACGCTCGGCGCATGACTACAACCGTAAGCAACCATAGGAGATATCGAAATGAAGATTTTGCATAAAGTATTGCCCGGCGTAACGCTGCTGGCGCTGAGCCTGCCGGCGTTCGCCAGCCATTGCCCGTCCGATATGAAAAAGATCGATGCGGCGCTGGCTTCCAATCCGTCGTTGAGTTACGGCACGATGACCCGGGTCAAGGAGTTGCGGAAATCCGGTGAAATGCAACACAAGTCCGGCAACCACGCACAATCGATAAAGGACCTGCACGAGGCGATGGGCCTGCTGGGACTCGAGGTGAATTAAAGGGATTCGCAAGCAGAAGCCTGGCCGTGCGACGCTTCGAAAACCTGCTGATCGACGAGATTCCGGCACTGCGGCGTTATGCCCGCGCCCTGTGCCGGGATCCCGCCCAGGCCGACGACCTGTTGCAGGAATGTCTGGCGCGTGCCGTCAGCCGGCGCAAACTCTGGATCGGGCACCGCGGGATACGCCCCTGGCTGTTCGCCATAATGCACAATATTTTCGTCGACGAGTTGCGCCGACAGAGCGCTTCCCGTTACGACTCCGCCGCCGTCGTCGGCTCGCAGTCGCCGCCCTCGGACCAGGACGCGGAACTGCTCTGCATGCTATCCGATTTCGAACAGGCCCTGTATCGGCTCGTGCCCGAGCAACGCGAAGTACTGTTGCTCATCGGTCTGGAGCAAATGTCTTACCGCCAGGTCGCGAAGCTGACCGGGGTACCGGTGGGTACCGTGATGTCGCGGCTGGCGCGCGCCAGGGAACGGCTGGCCGACAACCTCGAGGGTGAAATCAAATCAGCAAAGATGAAGCGCATCAAATGAAACACAGCAACCAGCAAGTGACCGACAACGACCTGCACCGGTATATAGACGGCGAGTTGAGCGAGTCCAGGGCCCGACAGGTCGCCGGTGCGATTGCCGCCGATACATCGCTCGGCGAAAAGGTCGAGCGTTATCGCGAGATCAATCGCCGTCTCGGCGAGATTTACGGCGATAGCCAGCCGCAACCGATACCGTCGAGGTTCCTGATCGCGCTGACCGGACGCGGAACTTCGAGTTGGTGGCGGGTTGCCGCCGCAATCCTGTGGCTGTCCGTCGGCGGACTGATCGGATTTTCGCTGCAAGCCCCCGTGGACAATACCGTTGTCGTCAGGCCCCTGCCGGTCGAAGCGGTTTCTGCTCATGCGGTTTACGTTCCCGAAGTCCGGCATCCGGTCGAGGTCGGCGCGGCGGAGCAGGAGCACCTGAACGCCTGGCTGTCGAAACGGCTCGAGCGGCCGATTGCGGCGCCCGACCTGCGCGCGGCGGGATACTCGTTGATCGGCGGGCGACTGCTACCCGATGCCTATCGTCCGGCGGCGCAGTTCATGTTCGAGAGCGATAGCGGTGAGAGGGTCACCCTCTATATTCGTCACGCTCCGGACGATCGGCAGACTTCGTTCGCGTACACCGAGAACGACGGTTTCGGGGTCGTGTACTGGATCGACGACGGGCTCGCCTACGCATTGACCGCGGCCGCCGACCGGGAAAAACTGACCGCCGCCGCGGAACTCGTCTATCGCGAAGTCAACCCCTGATTCGAAATCCACACCTGAATCCGCACCCGCGCGGAACGCGTCAATAGTCCTCGGGCAGATGGTGGGCGATGCCCTCGTGGCAATCGATACAGGTTTCGCCTCTTTCCTGCATTCTCTCCAGCGAGTGCTTGCGCTGGGCCTGGCGGTCCTGGAGCTCGATTTTCATGGTTTGGATCGCGTGGCAGTTGCGGCACTCGCGGGAATTGTTGCCGCGCATTTCGGCCCAGACGTCTTCCGCCAGTTCGAGCCGGTGCGCCTCGAATTTCTCGCGCGTATCGATGGTGCCGAGAATGGCGTTCGGCACCTCCTTGAAGGTGGCTCTTATCTTGCGCAGCACCTTGGCTCCCCACGGCTTGGGCACGTGACAGTCAGGACAGGTGGCGCGTACACCGCTCGCGTTCTTATAGTGCACGCTTTGCTTGTATTCCTCGTACACCCAGTCCATCTCGTGGCAGCTGGTGCAGAAGGTGAGCGTGCTGGTCATCTCCATCGCGGTATTGAACCCGCCCCAAAAGATAATGCCGAGCGCGAACATGACGAACCCGCCGAGCGGGATGCCCAGCAGGTAACGAGGCCTGGGCTGTCGCCATAGCCTCTTCCAGCGTCCGGGTTTTTCGTGAGCGGACGAAGTGTTGTTATTTTCGGAATCTGCTGCCATGACTACCCCCGGTGATATTCGGTTTCAGTGGATTCGAGATTTCTCGAACCGCGCACAGACCATGCTGTTTTATTGTTGGCTGACGTAATAATTGATCAGCGCCTCGATCTCGCTCTGGTCCAGCTTTTCGAACTTGGGTTTCATTTTCTTCGGCATTTCGCGCTCGCCGGAGGCAAAAGTTTTAAAAGTATGCTCGAGGTAAGGCTTCCATTGGCCGGCGAGTATTCCCGCGTCGTCCTCGGGTGAGCTGCCGCCGTCCTCGTGACATTTCTTGCAATGTCTCTCGTGGACTTCCTCTCCGAGCGCGGCCTTGTCGGCATCGAAGTCCTGCTTGGCGGGGACGAACGGCTTGCCGGCGTAATATGTAGCGAGCGCCTCGACATCATCGTCGCTCAGGTCTTTGGCGATCTTGCACATGTCGGTTTTCTTACCCTTGTCGGGGCCGTCCTTGAACTCGGTTTCCGGGCAGGGCCGGGCGTCGTCCTTGTAAAGCCCCATGGTGTCGATGATGTAGAAATCCGAATAGCCGGCGATGATCGGCACGGTGGGTTCGCTGCTCAGCCCGTCCTTGCCGTGACATTCGGCGCATTTAGCCGCCATATCGTCGACCGCCGCGGCCCTGGCATCGCCCAGGACCAGTAATCCGAGCATCAATATCGCGCCGAGCGCTGTTGTGGTTCTTATTACCGTGTCGGTCGAATGCATGCTGCCTCCTCGCTGATTTGCACAAGATTTTTCGGATGTCACCCAATCAGTTACCATGGATACATGATCGAATACATCATTGCGAGGCGAATCGCGACGGAGTTGACTTAGGTCAATTGAATAAAAATTTTCTTGAATAGCGTAATTTGCATATAAAAAGCAAAAAGGCGGGGGACTGAGATGCTGCGCAAATACTTACCGACGATAGTTGTAATAGCGCTTTTTCTGGCAGGCTGCGGGGGCGATGACGGGAAAGACGGCAAAGATGGCACGGATGGCAGCTGGTACGCCATAGTCCCGGTATCCTCGGCCGAACGACTCGATATCAAGATCGAGAAAGTCACGGTCAGCAGCCCCCCGGTGGTCACTTTCAAGGTCACCGACGGCAACGGTCTCAGCGTGGCCGGTGTGACCACCAGCCAGGTGCGTTTCAATATCGCCCGGCTCGAGCCGAGCTCGATGGGTAATCCGAGTTACTGGGTCAATTACCTCGGCCCGGGCGCCACCGAGCGGGTGGCCGACAATCTCGAGGAACTCGAGGATGGCCGCTACCAGTACACCTTCTCCAAGGATATCACCAAGGATCCGAACTACGATCCCACCCTGACGCACCGCGTGGCGATGCAGATCAGCGACTTTCCGCCGGCCAACCCGGTTTTCGATTTCAGGCCGGACGGCAAGGCGGTCACCACCAAACGTGAAATCGTCGAGATCGATTCCTGCAACAGCTGCCACAACGAGCTCGCGCTGCACGGCGGCGGCCGGGTCGATACCAAGTACTGCGTGACCTGCCACAACCCCGGCACGATCGATCCGGATACCGGCAATACCGTCGATTTCAAGGTCCTGGTCCACAAGATTCACTACGGTGAGGAATTGCCGAGCGTGAACGGGAGCACCACGCCTTTCATTCCCGCCACGCCCTACCAGATCATCGGTTACGGCGGCAGCGTGCACGACTACTCGACCGTCGTCTTTCCGCAGGATATCCGCAACTGCACCAAGTGCCACGAGGCCTCCGCGGCAACCCCGCAGGGCGACAACTGGAAGACCAGGCCGAGCGTCGAGGCCTGCGGCTCCTGCCACGACGATATCTACTTCGGCGCCGCGGCCGAACCGCCGCTCAGGATGGTGGCGCACCCGGGCGGCCCGACGAGCAATGCGTTCTGCGTGAACTGTCACGTGGATGGCGGCAACGAGGAATGGAAGGTCGTTAACGCGCACCGGAACTCGCTCAAGGATGCCGAAGGGAAGTTCCAGTACAATATCCTCAAGGTCTGCGGCACCGATCCGGATGTCGCCGACCCGGACTGCGACGGCGGCGGCGGAGCGGTGACGCCAACGGTCGAGTTCTCGGTCACGGATCCGACCAACGCGGAACACGGTTACGCCGGTAACAATCGCTACGATATCAAGAACGATCCCGAATTCGGCGGCGCCGCGAGTCTCAATATCCTGACCGCCTGGGACAGCAGCGACTACACCAACGTCGACGGCGACGGCACGCGCCCGGCGAGGGCCAATTCGTACAGTCTCGGCGACCTGAAAACCAATGCCACGGATGACACGACCGGCATATTCACGATTACGCTGGATCCGCTGCCTGTGTCGGTAACCGGCGGTAGCGGCGGGATCGCGATGGAAGGGCATCCGCTCGGTGAGTCCGAGCCCGGT
>JASFKL010000283.1:0-5300 GCA_050118655.1 Gammaproteobacteria bacterium
CGTCCAGGAACTCGTCGCGCGCGGCATAAGCGAGGCCGAAGACAACCATGCCGACCTCGTCATCCTGCAAATGGACACGCCCGGCGGGCTCGATCACTCGATGCGCGAAATCATCAAGACAATCCTGGACTCCCACGTACCGGTCGTCACCTGGGTCGCGCCGCAGGGATCGCGCGCCGCCAGCGCCGGCACCTATATCCTCTACGCCAGCCACGTGGCGGCGATGGCCCCGGCGACCAACCTCGGCGCGGCGACCCCGGTGCAGATCGGCGGACTGCCCGAGCTGCCTTCCGAGCCGGGAGAAACGAAGCCGGCCGGCGACGGCAAAACCGACATGCAGCGCAAGATCCTCAACGACGCGATCGCCTACATCGAGGGGCTGGCGAAACTCAGGGGGCGAAACGAACAATGGGCCGCGCAGGCCGTACGCGAGGCCGCGAGCCTCAGCGCGGAGGAAGCGCTGAAGCTGAACGTCATCGACCTGGTCGCGGCCGATCTCAACGACTTGCTGAAACAGCTCGATGGGCGCCGGATCAATATCAAGGGACACGTCGAGGTGCTCGACACCGCAGGCATGGTCGTCGAACGCGTCACCCCGGACTGGCGCTCCGAGCTGCTCGCCATCATCACCAATCCCAACATCGCCTTCGTGCTGATGCTGGTCGGTATCTACGGGCTGATTTTCGAGTTTTCCAGCCCGGGAGCGATACTGCCCGGCGTGACCGGCGTCATCTGCCTGTTGCTCGCCCTCTACGCTTTCCAGGTGCTGCCGGTCAACTATACCGGGCTCGCGCTGCTCGTCATCGGCATCGCGTTCATGGTCGCGGAGATATTCGTCACCAGCGGCGGCATTCTCGGTCTCGGTGGAGTCGCCGCGTTTACCGTCGGCTCGGTCATGCTGTTCGACGACGATTTCGTGGCCGTGTCGCTGCCGATTATCGGCGGCACCGCGCTGGTCGCCGCCGGCTTCATGCTGTGGATACTGAGGCATTTCGCCAAACTCAGACACACCCAGGTGGTCAGCGGCGAGGAATACATGATCGGCCACGTCGGTACCGTGCGCGAGGCGTTCGACGCCCGCGGGCGGATCGACCTGGACGGCGAAAACTGGATCGCGGAGACCCGTGTTCCGCTCGAGGCGGGACAAAAGGTGCGTGTCACCGCGATCGATAAACTGGTACTGACAGTCGAACCGGTCGAGCAATCGTCCGAGGAGGAATAAACGTGTATTTACTCGAATACATCACCCCCGCAATCCTGGTCATCGCGATTCTCGCTGCCTCGATCCGAATCATGCGGGAATACGAGCGCGCCGTGGTTTTTTTCCTGGGCCGCTTTCAGCGGGTCATGGGGCCGGGGTTCATGATCATCATCCCCGTGATCCAGAAAATGGTGCGGGTCGACCTGCGCGTCATCACCTTCGATATTCCGCCGCAGGACATCATCTCGCGCGACAACGTAACCGTGCGCGTCAGCGCGGTTTTGTATTTTCGCGTGGTCGATCCCGAACGCGCGATCATCCAGGTGGAACAGTTCTTCGAAGCCACCAGCCAGCTCGCACAGACCACGCTGCGCTCCGTGCTGGGCCAGCACGACCTCGACGAAATGCTGACGCAGCGGGATAAACTGAACGCGCACATCCAGAACATTCTCGACGAACAGACGGCTTCCTGGGGAATCAAGGTCACCAATGTCGAGATCAAGCATATCGACCTGAACGAGAGCATGATCCGCGCCATCGCCAGGCAGGCCGAGGCCGAACGCGAGCGCCGCGCGAAGATCATTCACGCCGAGGGCGAGCTGCAGGCTTCCGAAAAGCTGCTGGAGGCTGCGGAGATCATGTCGAGAAATCCGCTGACCCTGCAGCTGCGTTACCTGCAAACCCTCAACGACATCTCCAGCGAAAATGCCTCTACGATCGTATTCCCGTTGCCGATCGAAATCATGGAAGCCTTCGCCGCGCCGAAACAGAAGCCGAAAGCGGCCGACTGACGCACCCGGGAATCGGGGAACGGCATCCCCCTCCGGGGGAAAATTGGGGACAGACCCCGTTTATCGCTTCGGATACCGGCGTCACGGCCGGCCGCTCGTCCCCTGGCTAGTCGAGCGGAATCCGTTGGCGGCCGCTGTCGTCGGGCTCGAGCACGGTGTCGAAGATGATCCACTTGAGACCGAACGACACGGCCAGCAGCAAGACGATGCTGGCCAGTATCAAAACGATCGCGCGGCGAGTCTTCAAGATCCTCCCTCGCGGGCCAGGCAAAGGTACGCCCAGGAGGCCGCGTGCGAGACCTCGCGCATTTTGAAGTGAATTGATAACGAGAAAATAAGAATCGTTCGACAGGCGGTTTGACGGCCGTAATCCTAACATGAATAGCGCATCGGCCGCCCGTTTCGGATTCGAATTAGGGGGACACAATACTCAACTACCTTAATTGAGTTAGGGTAATTGGGTATTGTGTCCCCCTAATTTCCGGACCTGTGCGGATTTGATTTCAGTCAGCAAAATTTCTCCGGAAGATACTACGATTGGATCTATAGTTATCGGATCGAACATCCCCGGGAATTTCAGTCTTGCACCGAGTGAATATGCGTACCGTCGGCCGGAAAACCGGTCGGCCATGAAGTCCGTCGAACCTTCGATCCCCGGTATCGAGACCCTGCGCCGCATCGAAACGATCGGCGGGCTTTCGGAAGGACACCTGATCCTGCTCGGCAAACAGTTGCAGCTGCGTCACGCGAAACCCGGCGAAATCCTGCTGGAACTCGATTCGACAGAAAATTCCAGCCTGTATATCGTCGAAGGCAAGATCGAGATGCGCTCGCATGACGGCAGCGTCAGGTCCAAACGCGTCGGCGCCGATGACGAGCTGGCGCCGATCGCGCAACTACGCCCCAGCATTTACAGGATCAAGGCGGCCGGTCCCGTGCTTTACATGAAAATCGACCGGCAAACGCTGATCGACTACGCCGCGCTGGCCGAGTCCGACGTGGAGGACATCAGCGTGCACACCCTGTTCGGCGACGACGATGAAGAAGACAATTCCGTCGTCAACCACCTCTACCGCAACCTGATGAACAACAGTATCAGGCTGCCGTCGCTGCCCTCCGTGGCAGAACGTTTTCTGCGCGTCTACCGCGGCGACGCGACCGACATCGATGCCCTCGAACACGTCCTGACCGCCTATCCCGATGTCACGCGCAAACTCTGCAATATCGCCCGCTGCGCGAAGCGCGACGATCTGAGTCCGCTGCAAAAGATCGGCTTTGTAGTCGACCGCCTGGGGTGGCTGGCGGTCTATTGCGTGGTCATGTCCTATTCGGTCGGCAAGCTGGTCAACCGCCTGCCCCCCGAACACATGCACCGCGTCCGCTCTTTCTGGGAACACAGCATCAACATCGCGGCGATTTCACGGATACTGGCGCGACCGCGCAAGGCATTCCCCCCCGACCTGGCCATGCTGGCCGGCCTGGTTCACGGCATCGGCGTGCTGATCATCGACGACCGCCTGCTGGAGCACCATCATCTGAAGCTGGATCACCTGGAAATCGACCACGCCATACAGGTCATGCGGCCCGAGATCTCGAGCCTGCTGCTACGCAAATGGGATCTCGACGACGAGCTGATCCGGGTGGCGGAGGAATGCGGCGACTGGTCGCGCGACCACGCGGGTCCGGCCGACCTGTGCGACCTGGTACTGGCGGCGAATTATTACGCGCTGCTGCACAGCGACGTCGACCACGTCCTGCCGCGGGCAGACGCGGTCCCGGCCATCGCCCGGCTCGACGTATCGCCCGCCGAAAGCATCGCCGCGATCCGCGAAGCGCCCGCCGTCGGCAGGAACATTCAAAAACTCTTTCGCTGAGCGAGGATTTCCGGGTATCGCGGGTCCCGCAGTACCAGTAATCGGGGACAGACCCCGTTTTCCCGGGCACCCGTCCAAAAACGGGGTCTGTCCCCATTAACTTGTCGTCATTGCCGCGAAAGCGGGAATCCCCGGTTTTTGTCGAGGCTTCGAGAATTGGAAACCTCCACCGCGATATCCCGATACGTCGGATCCCCGCTTGCGCGGGGGATGGGCCCTGAATCGCATCGCGGGCCTATACGTTCGAGATACATATTTCCGGCAGCGAATCGTGCACAATGGCAGGCAACCGAGACGACAACTTTTAAAGGATGGATGGCCAGGATGTCCGAACAAGACGATGATTTCAGCGAACTGACCCTCGAGCACCGCATACTGATACAGGTACGCCAGGTGCTGGCCAGCGTGGTGCGCGACGTCACCCCGATGCCCGGCAGGCCGAACCCGTTGTCGGACAAAACCATCGAGGACATCCGCGGCTGTTTCGCGCTGATCTCGGCCCGGGAACGCGAGCTTTCCGGCAAGCAGGATCCCGATGTACCGGTATTCGGTGGTGAAAAGGCGACCACCCGGGTCGTCGATTTCAAAAAGTCCTCGGAGTGACCGGGCGCGAGGCCGGCCGGCCTCCAGTAGATGCCGGTAAATCCGGCATCGTCAGGGTAAAAAAACTAACTGTTTTCCGTTGCGGGCCTGTCGTTGACGGAACGAGTAGCGCTGTTCGCCTTTCCGGTCGAAATGGTCTTCATCAGCAACAGGATCGTGACGAAAGTCAGGATCCAGGCAAACAGCGCGATGCCGCTGGGATGCGCCTGGTAGCCTACCAGGGTATGCGCCAGTTGACCGGCCAGCGATTGTTCGCTCAGCAGCCAGCTGCTGTCCCATAACATGGGATCGAGCGCCGGCAGCACGCCGGCCTGTTCCAGGAAGCCGGCCGCGCTGGCGGCAAGGCCGGCGGCCAGCAGCAGTATCATCCAGCCGGTGACCTGGAAGAAATAGCGCAACGGGATGCGCAGCAGCCCGAAATACATCGCCACCCCGATCGCGCCGCCACCGGCGATACCGAGCGCGGCGCCGCCGAGCAACCCGGTCGTCGACTCGCCGCTCATCGCCATGCCGTTGAGGAACAGCACGACCTCGGAACCCTCGCGCAGCACCGCCAGCGTGATCGCCGAGGTCAATGCGAACATCGGCAACTCGCCCGCGCTGACGCCGAGGCCGACCGATTTCATCTGCTTCGCCAGTTCCCGGCCGTGCGCCGACATCCAGATGTTGTGCCAGGCCAGCATCAGGACCGCGGCGATGAGCACGGCGGCATTGAAGATTTCCTGGCCCAGCCCTTCCATCATCGACGATATCGCGTCGGTGGAAAACGCGACCAGCATCGCGCCGAAAATCCCCGCGGCCACGCCGCCGCCGACCCAGAAACCGCGAAAC
>JASFKL010000284.1:0-5241 GCA_050118655.1 Gammaproteobacteria bacterium
TTTGACTTCCTGGTAGGACGAACGCCAGAAACCCGCGAGATCCTGGGTGATCTGCAGCGGCCTGCCGGCGGGCGACAACAGGTGCACGACCAGCGCGACCCTGCCGTTCGCCACCGTCGGTGTCTGTTGGCAACCGAACATTTCCTGCAGCTTGACCGCGAGTACGGGCGGCGATTGCGTGTAATCGATCGCGATCGCCGAGCCCGAGGGTACGTTTAGGCGGGTCGGAGCGAGTTCCTCCAGCCGCTGCTGTTTGTCCCAGGGCAGCATTGCGCCGAGGATTTTTTTCAGGTCGAGCTTTTTCAGGTCCTGCAACAGATTGACCTCGTCGAGATAAGGCCCCAGCCATCTGTCGAGGCCGGCGAGCAGCGTTTCGTGGCTGAGGTCGGGCCAACCCCCGTCCGGTTCGACATCGTGGAGCAGGCGAACCCGGGCGCACCACTGGCGATGTTCGGCTTTCCACGGCAACGGCTCCAGATCCTCGTCCCGCAGCATGCGAAGCAAGGCCGCGCGCCGGGTTTCGATCGGCACCGGGTCGAGCTGGCGCTTTTGCAGGATCAGCGCGCCGATGTGCCGACGCGTCTCGGCGACGAAGCGATTGCTTTTCCTGTCCCAGTCGGCATGGGTTTCTTCGTCGACCAGGTCCTCGAGGGCGGAGTCGAACAGGGATTCGTCGAGGGGCGCGGCCGAGCGAATCGTTTCTCCCTTGCCGCTCGAGATACCGCCGACCTCGGCTACCGCGAGCCATTGCTGCTGACCGAGGTAGTTCGCTCCCTGAAGGCTCGCGCTGCGGCCGTTAGCGAGCTGGTAACCGCCCGAGTGGCGGCGCCGGGCAACGCGGTCCGGATAGGCGCAGGCGATCAGAAATCCCGGTAGCTGCTCGTCGCGTAGCAAGGGTCGAACCCTGCTCGCGGCAGGTTTCATTGTCGCGACCTGCCGTTGCAGGCGGCCGGCCAGTTGCCGGGTGCGATCGTACCAGCCGCGATGTTGCGGCGGACAGGCAGCGCGTCCCCGGAGTATTTCCAGGCGCTCGCCGAGATCGGGGCTGGACTCGCTCAACGGATCGCGGTCTGACAAATGAGCCGCCAGCAGCGAGGCTGTCTCGGCGAAACCGGTTTCGGCGCCGCGCAGCAACAAGTGGGCGAGCCGCGGGTGCAGAGGCAGCGCCGCCATCGATCGGCCGTGGGAACCGAGCACAGGGGTGCCGTTCCTGATCTCCAGCGCGCCGAGTAGCCCGAGCAAATCCAGCGCCTGCTGCCAGTGGCCGCCCGGCGGCGGGTCCTGCCAGTCCAGCTCGGCGGGATCGCTTACCCCCCATTCGAGAAGCTGTAGCGCAAGCGGCGCGAGATCCGCCTGCAGGATTTCGGGCGTGGCGTGGCGGGCCAGTTGTTTTTGCTGTTCGGCCGACCATAACCGGTAGCATCTGCCGGGCCGCAGCCGGCCAGCACGACCCGCGCGCTGTTCGCTGGATGCAGCCGAGATCTTCACCGTGTGCAGGCCGGTCATTCCGGTCGCCGGGTTGAAGCGGGACTCGCGCACCAGACCCGAATCGACGACCACGTCGACTCCCTCGATGGTCAGACTGGTTTCGGCGATATTGGTCGCCAGTACGATCTTGCGATGCTTCTTTTCCTTGCCTTCGAGCGGCGCGATTGCCCTTTGCTGTTCGCCGATAGACAGGTTGCCGTAGAGCGGACGCAGGTGGATGTCGCCGATCGCTTGCGAACGCAGCCAGTCGGCGAGTGCATCGGCGGTGCGCCTGATTTCGCCCTGACCCGGCAGGAATGCGAGCAGGCTGCTGGCGGGATTGTCGGCAAGCGCCTGCCTGATTGTCGCGACCACCCGTTCGACGACGTGGTCGTCGCTCTTGCGCGCGCGGCCATAAACGACTTCAACGGGATAAAGCCTGCCGGTACTTTCGACCACCGGCGCATCGCCCAGCAGCTGCGCGATATTACGACTGTCGAGGGTCGCCGACATGACCAGGATCTTGAGGCGCTCGTCGCGATTTTCGCTAGCGTCGCGGAACAGTTCGCGGCCCTCCAAACAGAGCGCCAGCGCCAGGTCCGATTCCAGGTTGCGTTCGTGGAATTCGTCGAATATCACCAGTCCGACGCCTTCGAGCGACGGGTCCTGTTGCAGCATGCGGGTCAATATACCCTCGGTGATGATTTCGATCCGGGTACGCGGACCGATCTTCGATTCGAGGCGCATGCGATAACCGACGGTCTGACCGGGCGATTCGTTCAAAAGCCCGGCCATTCGATACGCGGCCGTGCGGGTCGCGATGCGCCGGGGTTCGAGCATCACGATCCTGCGATCCGCGAGCCAGGGTTCGCTGAGCAGTGCGAGCGGCACCAGCGTCGTCTTGCCCGCACCGGGCGGCGCCTCCAGCAGGACTTCGTCGCGTTCGGACAAGTGTTGTTTCAGGGTATCGAGACAGGCCTCGACGGGCAGGGTGGTTGCGGACAAACTACGGGGCCTTCGAATGCCTTATTAGACCAGGCCGAATCTTAACCCGGAAACGCATCCTGTTGACAGCCTCGGTAACCCGCGATGTTCGAGTACCTGTCGAGACCGGGCTGGTATGTCGCCGTCCGCCAGTTCCCTCGGCTCGAGACGAGATAGTATTCGTTCGACGATCTACCTATAATTCGCCGATGACACGCCACCGGGAACTAACAACGACTGATCGGGGTCGCGCAGAGCAGATGACGACGATCCAGAAAGCGAGAATTTTCCACGTACCCACAGGCAGCCGTAAGGCCGTAATCCTGGAACTGGTTACCGACGACGGCATCGACGGTATCGGCGAAGCGGGTATCGCCTACGGGGCCGGGGGTGCCGCCGCGGCGCAGATGCTACGTGAAATGATCGAGCGTTTCGTTCTCGGCCGGGATGCATCGGCGATCAACAATATCTGGCACGATATATACGACGTTTCCTTCTGGACTCGAAACGGCGGTGCGATCAGCTACGCGGCGTTGAGTGCGATCGAACAGGCATTGTGGGACATCAAGGGCAAGCGGCTCGACGTGCCGGTTCACGAATTGCTGGGCGGCCGCATGCGCGACCGGCTCGAGGTTTACGCCAATGGCTGGTGGCGGGGCTGCGACTCCGCCGACGAATATGCCGCGGCCGCAAAATCCGCAGCCGACAGCGGCTACCCGGCGCTCAAGTTTTATCCGCTCGCCATGACCAGTGCCGAAACCGTGGTCAGGCACCCTGCTCGCCGGGCCATCGACAACAGCGAAATAGCGCTGGTTTGCGACCGGGTCGCTGCGGTACGCGAGGCGGTCGGTCCCGATGTCGAGATCATGCTCGATTTCGGCGGCGGACTTGCCGCCGACCAGGTTCTGCGCGTTTGCCGACGGATCGAGACCTTCGATATTCTGTTTATAGAGGAACCAGTCGATCCCGGTTCGATCGACGCTTTCGCACGGGTTGCGGCCGGTACCTCGATCGCGCTTGCGGCAGGAGAGCGGGCATATGGTCGTCCCGGTTGCGAAAGACTTCTGCAAACCGGCGCCGTCAGCATTCTGCAGCCGGACGTCTGCAATACCGGCGGGCTGCTGGAAGCGCGCCTGATGGCTGGCATGGCGGAGACGCAGAACGTCCGCGTCGCGCCGCACAATTACGGCAGTACGCTGGCCACCGCGGCGGCGGTACAGTTCGCCGCGGTGATCCCGAATTTCATGGTGCTAGAGTATTTCCCCGAATATGACCGGGAGCCCGACTATCGTGCGGTGCTGCAACAACCGCTGGAAGCATCGGTCGGCGATACCGGTATGGCGGTTCCTGACGGCCCGGGTCTCGGCGTGCAGCTCGATCACGACAGTGTCGAGCCCTGGCAGGTGGCCTGTTGCGAGCTTTAAACAACCCTTTGATCCGGACCGAGGCGACGAGGTGAGCTTATGCAAATGATCGATGCGCAACGCGTGCATGAATTACTTCAATACGAGGGATTTGTCGAAGCTCTGCGCGAAGCCCATCTGGGTACCATGCCGAAGCATTGGGATCGCATTATCTACCAGGAACCGAACGATAGCGGTCACCCGGACTCGTTTATCATCCTGCCGGCCTGGCAGCCCCAGGAGGGCCTGCTGTGCAAGCTGGTGACTTCGTTTCCGAACAATTCGAGCCGCTACGGAATCGCCAATGTCAATTCTGTTTATGCCTGGATCGACGGTAAGACCGGCCTCACCGAGGCGGTCATCGATGGCGAAGCGATGATTTTCCGCAAGACCTCCGCCGATTCCGCGCTCGGCGCGAGCCTGCTCGCCCGCGAGGATGCAGACAGTCTGCTGATGATCGGTGCCGGCGGACTCGCGCCTTATCTGGTGCGCGCGCATCTCAGCGTACGGCCGTCGATTTCCAGGGTACTGATCTGGAACCGCACTCCCGCCAACGCAGATCGGTTGGCCCGGCTACTCGCCGACGAAAACATCGATGCCCGTGTCGTTGACGATCTCGATACCGCGGTCGCCGAAGCCGATATCGTATCCAGCGCCACCATGGCCCCGGAACCCTTGATCAGAGGGAAGTACCTCAAACCCGGTGCACACGTCGATCTCGTCGGTTCGTTCACCCCTGAAATGCGCGAGTCCGACGACGAGGTGATGCGCCGGTGCAGCCTGTTCGTCGACCATCGACAGACAACCGAGCGCTCGGGCGAATTCCTCGGTCCGTTCGAACGCGGCGTGATCCGTCCTGAAGACATCAGGGCGGACCTGTTCGAGCTATGCCAGGGCAGGGTTGTCGGCAGAAGCACGGCCGAGGAGATCACGCTGATGAAAAACGGCGGCGGCGCCCACCTCGACTACTTTGCCGCGAGGTACCTGATGGAGCGGGTCGGACGGGTCGACGGAACAAGCTGAGTTTGCAGCGATGCCCGGAAAACCAGGAAATCGGGAACCGGTTCCAACGGGTCCCGGGTTTAAACAGGCAGGTATTCCAGACTCAATACGCAGTTCGATCCCATGGATTTCGAATCCAGAACGACCCCTTGCATTCCGAAATTTCCTCCGTTTCTGAGGCGCGTGGCGATATTCCGAGGTACGCCCCCGAGCTCGACTGTTATCGACGGCACGTATTCGTTATTGGTCAGCTTTATCGAATAAGAACCCGTTCTCGCGGGGTCGGGATTAATCGCGACTATAGACGCCTGTCCCGTAAAAAGATCACCTTTGATTGTTTCCGCATAGATACTGAATCCTGATTCCGTGTACTGGCTGCAAAAGG
>JASFKL010000285.1:0-5228 GCA_050118655.1 Gammaproteobacteria bacterium
AGGCAAGATCATGTTCGTAGGTACCAAGCGTGCCGCCAGCGACGCGATCAGGGAAGAGGCCGAGCGTTGCGGCATGCCCTTCGTCAATCACCGCTGGCTGGGCGGCATGTTGACCAATTTCCGTACCGTCCGCGCTTCGATCAAGCGCCTCAAGGAACTCGAGGAAATGGCGGAAAACAAGAATTACGAGAAAATCAACAAGAAGGAAATCCTGCAACTGCAGCGCGAGCAGGAAAAGCTCGAGAAGACGCTGGGCGGAATCAAGGATATCGGCGGCCTGCCCGACGTACTGTTCGTGATCGATGTCGGTTACGAAAAGATCGCCGTCCAGGAAGCCGCCAAGCTGGGCATTCCGGTGGTCGGTATCGTCGATACCAACAATTCTCCCGACAATATCGAGTACATCGTGCCCGGTAACGACGACTCCATGCGTGCCATCAAGCTGTACACGCGGCTGGTCGCCGACGCGATCATCGAAGGCAAGCAAAGTATCGTCACTGCCGGAGACGGCGAAGACGAATTGATCGAGGTCGAGGACGAAGAGCCCGAAATCCAGGCACGCGCGACCGCCGCGGCCAGCGTCGGCGAGGAAACCGCGGTAGCGAAGGCCGAGAGCAAGGCCGAGGCAGTTGCCGAGGCGATTGCCGAAACGGCCGCGGCCGACGAGGCCGTAAATGTCGAAGCAGAGGGCGAGGCCGAGGCGGACGTCGCCGGCGAAACCGCGGCAGCCGATGAAGAATCTGCGGAAAATGCCGACGAGGCCGAGGCAGCACCCAAAAAAGCTGCCGCCAAGAAGGCCGCGACCAAGAAGGCGGCTACCAAGAAAGCCGCGACTAAAAAGGCCGCGACCAAGAAGGCGGCTACCAAGAAAGCCGCGACTAAAAAGGCAGCAACCAAGAAGGCGGCAACCAAGAAGGCGGCGACCAAGAAGGCAGCTACCAAGAAGGCCGCCAGCAAGGATTAATCCAGTACCCGTCGCATGGCGGCGGGCCAATGACGAGGTAAAAAAGTGGCTATTACAGCATCTTTGGTGAAACAACTGCGTGAACGCACCGGGGCCGGCATGATGGAATGCAAGAAAGCCCTGGTCGAGGCCGACGGCGATATCGAGGCCGCGGCCGAGATCATGCGCAAATCCGGCGCCGCCAAGGCCGACAAGAAGGCCGGTCGTGTGGCCGCGGACGGCGCAATCAAGGCCTGGGTCAGCGACGACGGTAAGTCTGCGGTCATCCTCGAAATCAATTCGGAGACCGATTTCGTCGCCAAGGACGATAATTTCCAGGCATTCGCCGACGAGGTACTGGCGGCGGTTGCGAAGCATCGTCCGGATTCTGTCGATGCACTGTCGGCATTGTCTCTCGACAGCGGGCAAACCGTAGAAGAAGCGCGCCAGGCGCTGATCGCCAAGGTCGGCGAAAACATCCAGGTTCGCCGCTTCGAGACGGTCGAGTCCGATGCATCGATTGCCTGCTACCTGCACGGCGCACGCATCGGCGTGCTGGTCGACAGCAGCGCGGACGAGGATCTCGCGCGCGATATCGCGATGCATATCGCCGCGGTAAACCCGCAATTCATCGATCGCGACGCGGTACCCGCCGAGTTCGTCGAAAAGGAAAAGGCAATCCTGATCGCGCAGGCCGAGTCCAGCGGCAAACCGCCGGAGATTATCGAAAAGATGATTCAGGGCCGGCTCAACAAGTTTCTCGCCGAGGTAACCCTGATGGGTCAGCCTTTCGTCAAGGATCCTGATCAGACGGTCGCCCAGCTGCTTTCCGGCGCCGGGGCCGAGGTCAGCGGTTTTATCCGTTACGAGGTCGGCGAGGGGATCGAAAAGAAAGTCGAGGACTTCGCCGCCGAAGTCGCCTCGCAGCTAAAATCCTAGCTTCGACAAGGCCGCGCTCGACGCGGCCTTTTTTTTAGTCCCCCGGCGAACGCCGGCGGTTTGGTAAAAAATAATCTTATAATAGGATGCTTTAACCGATAAACTCCGCCTGTCGTGCCCCCCGCTTGCCGGCAGGGCCATCCATGCCGAGAGCGTTGCGCGGCTAGACCGGATCCAGAACTATGGCCGAAATCAAGTACAAGCGAATCCTGATCAAGCTCAGCGGCGAGGCGCTGATGGGCAAACAGAGTTCCGGCATCGATCCGGTGATGATCGAGAATATCGCCGCCGAACTCGGTGAATTACGCGAGCTCGGAACCGAGATCGGGGTAGTGGTCGGCGGCGGCAACCTTTTTCGCGGTGCCGGACTCGCGGCGGCCGGTATCGACCGGGTGACCGGCGATCACATGGGAATGCTGGCCACGGTGATGAATGCGCTCGCCCTGCGCGATATGCTCCTGCGCCGCGGTATCGACGCGGCGGTCATGTCGGGGCTGGCGATGCCCCAGGTCTGCGAGACCTACACCCAGCGCGATGCGCGCCGCAGGTTAGCCGGCGGGGAAATCGTCATCTTCGCGGCGGGCACCGGCAGCCCTTATTTCACGACCGATACGGGCGCCAGCCTGCGTGCCGTCGAGATTCGAGCCGATCTGATGATCAAGGCTACCAAGGTAGACGGTATATACGACAAGGACCCGGTCAAGCATGCTGACGCGGTGCGCTACGAATCGCTCGATTACGAGCAGGCGATTGCCGAGCGGCTGGCGGTCATGGATCTGTCGGCAATGGTATTATGTAACGATAATGCGCTCGATCTGGTGGTTTGCGATATCAATCGACCGAATGCATTACTCGATCTGGCAAGGGGCGAACGGGTCGGTACCCGGGTATCCCGTAAAGAGGCAGGTAAATGATAGACGACATACAGCAAGACGCGCGGACCCGTATGGGCAAGAGCATAGAGGCTTTCCAGGCGGAACTCAGCAAGATCCGCACCGGGCGGGCACACCCGAGCCTGCTAAACCATATCCATGTCGATTATTACGGCAGCGAGGTGCCGATTGGGCAGGCGGCGAACATAACCGTCGAGGATGCGCGCACGCTTGCGGTGACGCCCTGGGACAAGAGTATGGTCGCGGTCATCGAGAAAGCGATCATCAAGTCCGATCTCGGCCTCAACCCGAGTACCGCGGGCTCCGTGATCCGCGTACCCATGCCGCCGTTGACCGAGGAACGCCGCAAGGAACTGGTCAAGGTGGTCAAGGAACTCGCCGAGAACGCCCGGGTCGCGGTTCGCAACATCCGCCGCGATGCCAATAACGATCTCAAGAGTCTCGCCAGAGACAAAGACATCTCCGAGGACGACGAGCACCGGGGACAGGATCTGGTGCAGCAGGTCACCAACGAATCGACGGACGAAATCGAGGAGTTGCTACAGGTCAAGGAAAAGGAATTGATGGAGATTTGATCGCGGTAACGTAACGGGATCATGGCTTCTCACTCTCAGGCATCGGTCCCAGGCCACGTTTGTATCATCATGGATGGCAACGGGCGCTGGGCGAAGAAACGGCTGATGCCGCGCAGCTTCGGGCATCGCAAGGGCGTCGAGAGTACGCGCGCGGCGGTCGAATTCTTCGCCAACAACGACGTCCGGCAGCTGACCCTGTTCGTTTTCAGCAGCGAAAACTGGCAGCGTCCCGCCGACGAGGTCAGCAGCCTGATGGACCTGTTCACGCAGTCTTTGAAGAAATACACCCCCGAATTGCATGCCCAGCAGATCCGGATTCGCTTCATCGGCGACCGTAGTCCTTTCTCCGACGAATTGCAGGCCCGAATCGGCGAAACCGAAGCCGAGACCGCCGGAAACCGTAAGATGATCCTCAATATCGCCGCCAATTACGGCGGCCGCTGGGATATAACCAATGCCGCGAGATCGCTCGCGAGACGGGTCCGCGACGGCGAATTGAACCCGGAAGCCATCGACGAATCGGTATTCGCCGGCGAATTGTCGCTCGCCGACAGCCCGGCGCCCGATCTGTTCATCCGCACCGGCGGTGAAAAACGCATCAGCAATTTCCTGCTCTGGCAACTCGCCTATACGGAGTTTTACTTTTGCGACGTGCTCTGGCCGGATTTCTCCGAGACCGAAATGCGCGCCGCGCTCGATGAATACAGTCGCCGCCAGCGCCGTTTCGGCAAGACCGGCGAACAGCTCGAGTCGACCGAATCGTGTTGAAACAGCGTATTTTTACCTCGCTGATCCTGGGCGTAGTCTTTGTCGGCTGCGTGCTCTATGGCGATACCCGGTGGGTCAGCATCATGTTCGCGCTGGCGTCTTTCGCGGCGGCCCGCGAGATGGTGGTTCTGACCCTGCGTGTGCCGACCGCGGCCAGCCTGGCGGTAGCGGCGCTATTCGCACTAGTGTTCCTGTGGTCGCTGTCGTTCGCCAACCCGGCACTGATTCGATGGCAGGCGCTGGCCGGGCTGATGCTCTGGGCCCTGATCGCGGTGGGGCTGGTGTTTTATCGCCATAGCGGCAGCTGGCCGCTGCCGGCGCGGCTGCTGGCTCTCGTCCTCGGGCTGGACCTGCTGTGGATTTGCGTGCACAGCCTGGTGTACCTGCACTACGTCTATGGCGGCTGGACGCTGCTGTTTCTGTTTACGCTGGTGTGGATCGTCGATATCGGCGCTTTTTTCAGCGGCCGCCGCTTCGGCAAGCACAAGCTCGCGCCGACCATCAGCCCGAAAAAAACCTGGGAAGGCGTCTACGGCGGCGTCGCGGCCACGCTGATCTGGATGCTGCTGGTCTATGCACTGGTCGACGGCTGGCAGCTCGGGCTGGTGCACTACCTGCTCATCGGGCTCGCCACGGTGTCGGTTTCCATCGTCGGGGATCTGTTCGAAAGCGTGCTCAAGCGCGAGGCCGGCGTCAAGGATAGCGGCCACCTGCTTCCCGGACACGGCGGGGTGCTCGACCGTATCGACAGCGTGATCGCGGCGGCGCCGATATTCGTCGCCGGGTTGATGCTCGCGGGGACGCCATGATCCAGCTGACCCTGCTCGGCGCGACCGGCTCGATCGGCCAGTCCACGCTCGATATCGTCGCCCGCCACCGCGACCGCTATGCGGTTTACGCGCTGACCGCGAACGACAGGCACGAAAAGATGCACGAGCTGTGCCGCCGTTTCGAACCGCGCTATGCGGTCATGTCGGACGCCGCCAGTGCGCGGCTGCTGGCCGACGCGGTTGCAGATCTGAACACCGAGGTATTATCGGGCGAGGCCGAGCTCGCGGAGGTCGCGGCTGCCGCGGAAGTCGATACCGTGGTAGCCGGTATTGTCGGCGC
>JASFKL010000286.1:0-5224 GCA_050118655.1 Gammaproteobacteria bacterium
CAGCAACGGCCGCCACTCGTCATGTACCCCGGAGCGGTCCAGAAGCTGGTCGATGTCACTCATCGATCGCCTCGATGAATGGCTTCTCGTCGTGTCGATTGGTACCTTCGTCGCGATAAATCATCCTGGAATTATGCGTCCGGCGGCGGATGCCTGTCCATTCAGCGGCGCGCTCTTTCGACGAAATTTGTACCGTCGGGCCCGTGGCCGGGATCGATGCCGCGCCGGCAGGCGCCTGCTCCTTCGCCGTGATCCAGGATCATGCACCGGATCGGTGCCTTTGCGAGCAAATCCCCGGGCGCGACGATTTCAGCTGTTTCGGCCTCGCCGGCTCGGCCGCAGGCCAGGGCAACTTCGAAATCCGGATTCGGCAGCGCGGCGGCGCTTCATGCTGCCCCGCAGGCCTGACCTGCCCGATCCGCATAGCCGGCATTTGCGGCAAGCGGCCCGCGTAAATCGCGATATCGGTTGCCGCTGAAAATTTGCGGGTATACGATCTTGCGCAGCACGAAGCTCGCTGCGACGAAAAAAAAACAAGCATATCGAGAGGCAATTCATGACATCCGCCGCGGATGCAGACACCGGTTTTCGGCTAGAGCTCGAGGGGATAACCAAGATTTACCCCTCGGTGGTCGCCAACGCAGACGTTTCGCTTGCGGTCAGGAAAGGCGAGATCCACGCCGTGCTCGGCGAAAACGGTGCCGGTAAATCGACGCTGATGAAGATGATTTACGGGCTCGCCAGACCCGACGCCGGGCAAATCAAGTGGGAAGGCGAGGTGGTGCAGGTCGAAAATCCGGCGCAAGCCCGCAATCTCGGCATCGACATGGTGTTCCAGCATTTTTCGCTGTTCGAAACCCTGAATGTGGTCGAAAACGTCGCCCTGGCACTACCGGGAAGCCCGGATCTCAAACAGCTCGCGGGGCGGATTGTCGAGGTATCCAGCCGTTACGGCCTGCCGGTCGATCCCTGGCGGCTGGTGCACGCCCTGTCGGTGGGGGAGCGCCAACGGGTCGAAATCATCCGCTGCCTGCTGCAAAACCCGAAGCTGCTGATCATGGACGAGCCGACCTCGGTGCTGACGCCGCAGGCGGTGCGCAAGCTGTTCGCCACGCTGCGCCAGCTCGCCGCCGAGGGCTGCAGTATTCTCTATATCAGCCACAAGCTCGACGAGATCCAGGAATTGTGTCACGTCGCCACGGTGCTGCGCGACGGCAGGGTCACCGGGGATTGCATTCCGTCCGAGGAAACCCCGAAGTCGATGGCGCGCCTGATGATCGGCAAGGAATTGCCGGTGCCGGAGCATACCGCGGCGGTCGAACTCGGCGAGGTGCGCCTGCAGTTGAAGCACTTGTCGAAACCGGCGGAGGACCCTTTCGGCAGCGATTTGCAGGACATCGATCTCGAGCTTCGCGGCGGGGAAATACTCGGTATCGC
Organism: Gammaproteobacteria bacterium; assembly: GCA_050118655.1. Classification (GTDB taxonomy): domain Bacteria; phylum Pseudomonadota; class Gammaproteobacteria. Next base: position 1,438 of record JASFKL010000286.1, read on the forward strand.
CGGGATCTCGGGCAACGGGCAGCGCGAACTGCTCTACGCGCTGTCGGGCGAGGAACCGATCGCCGACGCGGAGGCGATCCGTATTTGCGGAAAGCCGTCGGGACGCGATCGGCCGCACCAGCGGCGCGCCGCCGGCATGGGATTCGTACCCGAGGAACGGCTGGGCCGTGGGGTGGTGCCGCGCATGTCGCTGAGTGAAAATGCGCTGCTGACCGCGCACCGCGCTGGCATGCTCAACCACGGTCTGATCCGCTTCGATCGCATCGCTGCTTTCGCGCGGCGCTGTATCGAGGATTTCAACGTCAGGTGCGGCGGCGAGCAGCAGGCTGCCGACTCGCTGTCGGGCGGCAATCTGCAAAAATTCATCATGGGCCGAGAAATTCTGCTGGCGCCGAAACTACTGGTGGTCGCACAACCGACCTGGGGCGTCGATGTCGGCGCGGCCGCGTTTATACGCCAGAAACTGATCGACCTGCGCGACGCGGGCACCGCGATCCTGGTGATCTCGGAAGAGCTCGAGGAACTGTTCGAGATATCGGACCGTATCGCGGTCATCGCCCGGGGACGCCTGTCGCCGTCGAAAATAACCGCGGATACCGATATCGACGAGATCGGTGTCTGGATGAGCGGCATCTGGGAGCAGGATGCGCCTGCGCCGGTGGATGATCATGCCTAGGCTCGAGCGGCGGGCGGAGGCCTCGCGGACGATGTCCTACGCATCGCCGCTGATCGCCGTGGTGCTGATGCTGCTCGGCGGCCTGCTGTTGTTCGCGATACTCGGCAAGAACCCGCTGCAGGGTTTCGGGGTGTTTTTCATCAACCCGGTGAGCGATCTCTACGGCGTCTCGGAACTGTTTTTGAAGGCGACTCCGCTGATGCTCTGCGCGACCGGACTGGCGGTGGGTTTCCGTGCCAATGTCTGGAACATCGGCGCGGAGGGACAGTTGATCGTCGGTGCGATCGCCGCGAGCGCGGTGGCGCTTTATTTTTACGGCTCCGAGGGCGGCCCCCACGTGCTGCTGCTGATGGTGATCGCCGGCTGTATCGGCGGCATGCTGTGGGCGGCGATCCCGGCGTTCCTGAAAACCTGTTTCAACACCAACGAAATCCTCGTCTCGCTGATGCTGGTATACGTCGCGCAATTGCTGGTTTCCTGGCTGGTGCACGGCCCGATGATGGATCCGGAGGGTTTCAACTTCCCGCAATCGCGCCTGTTCGACGATTCGGCGCTACTGCCGGTACTGATCGAAGGTACGCGCCTCAATATCGCGTTTACCTTCGCGCTCGGTGCGCTGCTGGCCGGTTATATTTTCATGTATCGCAGCTTCACGGGTTTCCAGATGCAGGTCGGCGGCTACTCCAGGGACGCCGCGCGCTACGCCGGGTTTTCCGCCAGCCGCATGATCTGGATCGGGCTGCTCTCGGGCGGTGCGATGGCCGGTCTCGCGGGTATGTCCGAGGTCGCCGGGCCGATGGGACAGATTACCGAACACGTTTCCAACAATTACGGTTTCGCGGCGATCATCGTCGCTTTCGTCGCGCGCCTGAATCCGCTGGGTATCTTTTTCGCCAGCCTGCTGATGGCGCTGCTCTACCTCGGCGGCGAGCAGGCGCAACAGTACCTGAACCTGCCGTCGTCGATATCCAACGTGTTCCAGGGCATGCTGCTGATGTTCCTGCTCGGATCCGACGTATTCATCAACTACCGTATTCGCTGGAAGGAGGCGATCGCCTGATGGACGCGTCGATCGTCGGCTCCATTCTGTTCGCCACCGTGGTCGCGGGTACGCCGCTGATCATCGTCGCGCTCGGCCAGTTGATCGCCGAAAAATCCGGCGTGCTGAATCTCGGCGCCGAAGGCATGATGGCGATGGGCGCGATTGCCGCATTCGCGGTCGCGCTGCACAGCGGCAATCCGTGGCTCGGCGTGCTCGCCGGCATGGCCGCCGGGATGGCGATGTCGTTCATATTCGCCATCGTCGTGTTGTCGCTGATGGGCAACCAGGTCGCCAGCGGACTGGCGCTGTCGATTCTCGGCGTCGGCCTGTCGGCATTCGTCGGCAAGCCCTACGAATCGGAAATCCTGCCGACGGTGAGTGCATGGCGCATTCCGCTGCTGTCGGATATCCCGATCCTCGGCGAGGCGCTGTTCAGTCACCAGGCGCTGGTTTATTTTTCCTGGGCGTTGTTCGCCGGCGTGGTCTGGTTCCTGTACCGCAGCCGCCCCGGCCTGGTGTTGCGCGCGGTCGGCGAATCCCCGGCTTCGGCGCATTCGATCGGTTATCATGCGATCCGTATTCGTTATCTGGCGACGCTGTTCGGCGGTGCCATGGCCGGTATCGGCGGCGCATTCCTGTCGGTTTTTTACACTCCGCTGTGGGTCGAAGGCATGGTTGCCGGGCGCGGCTGGATCGCGATCGCGCTGGTCGTGTTCGCGACCTGGCGGCCGTTGCGCGTGGTGCTGGGCGCCTACCTGTTCGGGGGCGTCATGGAGGTGCAGCTGTTCGTGCAGGGCTCGGGGATGGAGATCAATATCCCGTCGCAGTTCCTGTCGGCCCTGCCCTACCTCGCCACCGTCGTCGTGCTGGTAATCATTTCGCGCGATCGGAATACGGTGCGGCTGAACGCCCCGGCATCGCTCGGCCAGCCGTTCAGGCCGGAGGCGTGACGGATACCGGCAGCGGAGGACTTAAGCGGACGTTAATCGATACGAGTTTATAAACCAGGGTTGACACCCGAACTGATCAAACTGAAACACGACTCCCGGAGGGTTGAACAATGATAGCGAAAACTGGATTTTACCGGCGGCTGGCAGCGGTCACGGCGATGGCGCTGGCAACGATCTTTTGCGGGGCGGCGCTGGCGACCGACAATGTCGGCTTCGTCTACGTCAGCCCGATCGGCGACGCGGGCTGGACCTATCAGCACAATCTCGGCCGGCTGCAGGTCGAAAAGGAAACCGGCGTGACCACCAGCTATGTCGAAAACGTCGCCGAGGGCGCCGACGCGGAACGCGTCATCCGCGAAATGGCCAAGCGTGGCGACAAGGTGATCTTCGCCACCAGTTTCGGCTACATGAACTACATGCTCAAGGTATCGAAGGAATTTCCGGATACCGCGTTCGTGCATGTCACCGGCTACAAGCTCGGTAAAAACATGGGGATCGTCAACGCGCGATTTTACCAGGGCCGCTACCTGACCGGCGTGATCGCCGGCGAGATGACGAAATCGAACCTGCTCGGCTATGTCGCCGCGTTCCCGATTCCGGAAGTGCTGCAGGGCATCAACGCGTTCATCAAGGGTGCGCGCAGCGTCAACCCGGATGCCGAGTTGCGCGTCATCTGGACCAATTCCTGGTATGACCCCGGCAAGGAACGCCAGGCCGCCAATACGCTGATGTCGCAAGGCGTCGACGTGATCACTCACCACACCGATTCGACGGCCGTGGTGCAGGCGGCCGAGGAAAAGGGCAAGTACGCTTTCGGTTATCACTCGGACATGTCGAAATACGGTCCCCATGCGCACCTGACCGCGACCACGCACCACTGGGGCGACTACTACGTGAAGACTGTCAGGGAGGCGCTGGCCGGCACCTGGAAACCGACCCGGGTCTGGGGAGGCTATCCCGAGGGCATGATCAGTCTCGCGCCGCTGAATCCGGTGATTCCCCGGGAATTGCAGAATCGCATTCACGACATGGAAAGCCAGCTGAAGGCCGGTACCTTGCATCCTTTCGCCGGGCCGGTGATCGACCAGGACGGCAACACCATCGTTCCCGTGGGGCAAA
>JASFKL010000287.1:0-5213 GCA_050118655.1 Gammaproteobacteria bacterium
GCACGGGCCCACCTTCATGGGCAACCCGCTGGCTTGTGCGATCGCACGGGCCAGCGTAGACCTATTACTGGAAACGGACTGGAGCGCGCGCATCGCGCGGATCGAAAAATCCCTGTGGGACGGTCTCGCGCCCTGTGCGGAGATGGCTCGGGTCAGCGAACTGCGCTGCCTCGGCGCCATCGGCGTGGTCGAGATGAAGCAGCCAGTGGCGATGGCCGAAATCACGCAACAATTCGTGGACGCGGGAGTCTGGGTTCGACCCTTCGGCCGGCTGGTTTATCTGATGCCGCCTTACGTGATCAGCGACGACGAGCTGCAGCGATTATGCGGCGCCGTGGTGAATGTCGTCGGGCGTCAATAAGATACCCGCGGTTGCCAGGGCACCGCGGGTATCGGGATTCGCAATCAGTGCAAGGCGACCGCCGGAGCGGCGGACGCGGTCGGTTTTAAGCGGGACTAGTCCTCGTCCTCTTCTTCATCCTGCTTTTCCTCCGTGTTGGAGTCTTTTTTCAGAATGTTTTCTTTTTCCTCGGGAGTTAATACCACCGTATCTTCGTCTGCCATTGTAGCCACCTCGGTACCGGTTATTTTAAGCTTCAAGTGCGTCTTGCATCGCCCCGATTATAGTCCAGATCCCGGGCTTTTGTGGCCCCGGCCGAAAGATCCCGAAATTTTCGTTAATGCCATGCCCGGCCAGGGGAGCCGATGTTACAATCGCCGGTATTCGGCGACACTTGTATGCGGACGACATGGCGGACAGGAAAATCAAGGCAAGCGACAGCATGGGCGAGGTGGAAATTCCCGCCGACGCACTCTACCGCGCGCAAACCCAGCGCGCCGTCGATAATTTCAGGATCAGCTCGCTGCGCCTGCCGACCGGCATGATACGCGCGCTCGCACTGATCAAACAGGCGGCCGCGCGCAGCAACGCCGGGCTCGGGAAACTCGATGCCGGGCGCGCTGCCGCGATTGACGCCGCGGCGGCGAAAATCATCGCCGGCGAACACGCCGACCAGTTTCCGATCGATGTATTCCAGACCGGTTCCGGCACCAGCAGCAATATGAACATGAACGAAGTCATCGCCACGCTGGCCGCAAGCTCCGGTCTCGAAATCGATGCCAACGATCACGTCAACATGGGACAGAGTTCCAACGACGTTTTCCCGACCGCGATACACCTCGCCGCAAGCCTCGGCGTGCACGAACAGCTGCTGCCTTCGATACAGTTTCTCGAAACCGCGATCTCCTCGCGAAGCGGCGATCTGGACGACACCATCAAGACCGGCCGAACCCACCTGATGGACGCGATGCCGCTGTCGCTGGGGCAGGAGTTATCGGCCTGGGCGTCACAGCTCAAAAACGACCGTTACCGTATCCAGTCGGCGCTGACCCGCACCCAGCGCCTCGCGATCGGCGGCACCGCCGTCGGCACCGGCGTCAATACGGAGATCGATTTCGGCGAGCGCGTGTGCGCTGAACTCAAAAGCACGACAGGCATCGGTTTCCAGCCGATGGATAATCTGTTCGAAGGCCTTTCCACACAGAATTCCGCGCTGGAACTGAGCGGGCAAATGCGGGTACTCGCGGCATCGCTCGCAAAGATCAGCAACGATTTACGCTGGATGAACTCGGGGCCGCTGACCGGGCTCGGCGAAATCAGCCTCGAGGCGCTGCAGCCCGGCAGCTCGATCATGCCGGCCAAGGTCAACCCGGTGATCCCCGAAGCCGTGCTGATGGTCTCGGCACAGGTCACCGGCAACGATGCGACGATCGCTTTCGCCGCGCAATCCGGCAATTTTCAGCTCAACGTGATGCTGCCCGTGATCGCCTACAACCTGCTGCAAAGTATCGAGATCCTCGCCAGCGCCTGCACCCACCTGGCCGCCAGTATCAACAGCTTCAGCGTCAACCACGCGGCACTGGAGCGTAACCTGGCGCGCAACCCGATCCTGGTAACCGCGCTGAATCCGGTAGTCGGCTATCGCAAGGCCGCCGAAATCGCCAAGCGGGCAATGCAGGAAAACCGTCCTATACTCGAAGTAGCGGTAGAAATGACCGATATAGATGAGTCCAGACTTCGCCAGTTGCTTGATCCTGCCAGACTCGCTCACCCGCACCGAGACGAGCGCGATTAATACGCTTGCGCGTTTAATCTTTTACTTCTAGTATCTGATGTAAATTTCTGAAATTTATAGGGTTTGCTCGATTGATATTGCCATTTAAATCAACCGGTATCGGATTTCCGATATTACTCTCGTCGCTGGTCTTCGCGATCACGATGACGCTGAGCACGGGTGTCGCCGCGAATATCGAGCAACAGCGCCTGTTGTTCCACGATGCAGCCTATGCCCTCGAGCGCAACCAGATCAGCAAGTTCAACCAGTTGCTGAAGCGGCTCGCCGATTATCCCGCGATGCCTTATCTCGAGTACGACGCCTTCAAGCGCCGGGTCAGCAGAACCAGTCCGCAGCAGGCGAAACTGTTCCTCCAGCGCTATGCCGATTTCCCGTTCGCATACCATGCGCGCGGGCAGTGGCTGGGCGAACTGGCTCGCCGCGGCGACTGGGAAAACTATCTCGCGTTTTTCGACGACCGCGAGAACACCCGCCTGCAATGCCTCGCTTTCCAGGCCCGTCTCAAGCTCGGTCGGCTCGAGGGCCTCGGTGACGAAATTTCCCGGGTCTGGCTGCGCGGTTACTCGCAACCCTCGCAGTGCGATCCGGCGTTCGAGTATTATCTCGGCAGCATCGAAAATCCCGAGCAGGTTATCTGGGCGCGGATCGAAAAGGCCTTCAAGGCCCGTCGACCCGGCCTCGCGCGTTACCTCGGCCGCAAGCTCGACGCGACCTCGCAGGCGCTGGTAGAAACCTGGTACCAGGCGCACGTGCGCCCCGAAAGGACCATCAAGCAACTGGCCGACGGCGAAGACAACCCGCGCAACCGGGCGATCGTCGCGCATGCGGTCGATCGCATGGCGCGCCGCGACAGCCTCGCGGCGCTGGAAAACTGGAACCTGGTTCGCGACCATTTCGATTTCAGCCAGCAACAGCGAGACAGCATCCAGCTGCGCATCGCGCTTTCGGCCGCCTACCAGCACGAGCCGGAAGCCCGCACGCTGCTCTCCGGCCTCGACCCCGCGTCGATGAACGACCAGGCCTACCTCTGGCTGGCACGCATCCAGTTGCGCGGCCGCGACTGGGCCGGCCTGCTCGAAACCATCAATCGCATGCCGCCACACCTGTTCCAGGAAAACGAGTGGCAGTACTGGCTGTCGAGATCTCTCGAGGCCGAGGGCCAGCTGGTCGATTCGCTGAATTTGCTCGAGCAGCTGTCCGGCAGAAGCAGTTATTACGGCTTTCTCGCCGCCGACAAGCTCAAGCGCGAATACCGCATCGAACAGGAGAATGCGAGCAGCGACGAGATAGACGAGGAGGCGTTTCTCGACGCCAATCCGCATATGCTGCGCGCACGCGAGCTTTATTTCCTCAATCGCCTGGTGGATGCCAAGCGCGAGTGGTTCCAGGCATTGCGCTACCTCGACCAGGACCAGATCAGGCAGGCCGCGACGCTGGCGTCGAAATGGAAATGGCACGATAGCGCGATACGTACGATGGCGAGGACGCGCCATCGCCGCGATTACAGCCTGCGTTTCCCGATGCCTTACAAGCAGCAGGTGCTGGAACTCGCCCGCGCCAAGGAACTGGACCCATCGCTGATCTACGGCGTAATGCGGCGCGAGAGCCTGTTCGATCCGCTGGCGCGCTCCAAGGTGGGGGCGCTCGGACTGATGCAGCTCATGCCGAGCACCGCGCGGCGGGTCGCCCGTTCGCTGGGCATGAAAAATCCCCGCCAGTCGGACATCCTGCGCGTCGACAACAACATCCGTTTCGGCACCTATTACCTGAAATCGGTGATGAACCGTTTCGACAACAATGTCGCCCTGGCCACCGCCGCTTACAATGCCGGGCCTCGCAACGTGCAGCGTTGGCTGCCGGAGAAAGAATCGATGCCCGCCGACCTCTGGGTCGAGACCGTGCCGTTCGGCGAAACCCGCAAATACGTGCAGGCGGTGCTCGCGTATTCGACCGTTTTCGACAAGTCGCTCGGTAAAAATACCTTGATGTCCAGCCGCATGGGTGATATCAAACCCCGGTACTGACTGCCCGGGACCGGCGCGATGAAGATCTACGGCGACATCTACTCCGGCAACTGCTTCAAAATCAAAATGATCTGCGATCTACTCGATATCGAGCGCGAGTGGATACCGGTCGATATCATGGCCGGCGAAACGCGCGAGGAAAATTTCCTCGCACTGAACCCGGCCAGCCAGATACCTGTTTGCGTAACCGACGACGGAGAGGTACTGACCGAATCGAATGCGATCCTCTACTACCTCGCGCGGGATTCCGATTACTGGCCCGATGACCTGTTGACCCAGACCCGGGTGCTGGAATGGCAATTTTTCGAACAGTACAGCCACGAACCGACCGTTGCCGTGGCGCGGTTTATCAAGGCTTACCAGGGAATTCCCGACCACCGGCGCGAGGAATACGAAACCAAGCTGAAGGGCGGCTATCGCGCGCTCGACCTGATGGAAAGACAACTCGAAGGGCGTAAATACCTGGTTGGCGACCGCTGTACGCTCGCCGATATCTCCCTGTTCGCCTATACCCACGTGGCCGATGAGGGCGGCTTCGATCTCTCGCCTTACGCGTCTATACGCGGCTGGATCGACACGATCAAGGCGTTGCCGGGCTTCGTGCCCATGCCCCCGGCCGACTCGAGGCCGTCGACCCGGCCAAGTTAATTGTATTAAGAAATCCCTATGTTTATACTTCTCTGGCGTCCGATTTCGGACGCCCTGTAACCTTAAGACTCCAGAATCCGCTATCGTGACCACATTCAACCAACAACTCGACAAGATCAGAAACGAACCCGGCTTCATCGCCGCGCTCGACCAGAGCGGCGGCAGCACGCCCAAGGCGCTGGCCAACTACGGTATCGAAAGCAGCGCTTTTTCGAACGACGAGGAGATGTTCGACCTGATTCACGGCATGCGCACCCGGATCATGACCAGCCCGGCTTTCAACGGCAACCGCATCATGGGCGCGATCCTGTTCGAAAATACCATGGAGCGCCAGGTCGAGGGTCGCGATACCGCCGAATACCTGTGGGACGTCAAGCGCGTGGTGCCTTTCCTCAAGGTCGACAAG
>JASFKL010000288.1:0-5193 GCA_050118655.1 Gammaproteobacteria bacterium
TCACGCTGCCGCTGGCCGGCATCGTCTCGGCACTGGTGGCGGGACTGCTGTGTTTCCCGCTGTTTCGCATGACCCAGTTTTATTTCCTGATCGGGTCGTTTGCCGCGGGCGAGGCGATTCGCCTGTGCTGGATCCAGTTCGTCGACCCGTTCGGCGGCACCGGCGGCCTCAGCGGCGTCGAGCCGCCGTTGATCGGCGATATCGACTTTCTCGACCCGATCCCCTATTACTACCTGGCGCTCGCGGTCGTCGGCCTGTGCCTGTTTCTGCTTTATCGAATCGAGAATTCTCGCATCGGTCTGACCCTGCACTCGGTGCACTGGAAGGCACCGCTGGCCGAATCGGTAGGCGTCAACACCTGGCGCTATCGCGCACTGGCGTTCGTCATCGGCTCTTTTTTCGTCGGCATCGCGGGCGGTCTCAAGGTGCATTACCTGGGCACCATCACGCCCAACCAGTTCAGTATCGGCTTCATGGTATTCATTCTGATCTGGGTCATCGTCGGCGGATACAATCGTTTTTACGGACCGATACTCGGGGTCGTGGTCCTGACCGCGTTCGACGAGTCGATTCGCAGCTTCGAGGAAATTCGGCCCGCGATCTACGGCGCGGTACTGATCTTGTCGATCCTGTTCCTGCCGGCGGGCCTGGAAAGTATTCCCGCGCGCATTCGCCGCTGGGCGGGAGGCGGGGCGCGGACCGCCGATGCCGCCGAGGGCGGGGACGATTAGCGTGGCGTTACTCGAAATCGACGATGTCACCAAGCGCTTCGGCGGACTCACCGCGCTGGAGGAAGTCAGTTTCCGGGTCGAGGAAGGCGAAATACGCGGCCTGATCGGACCCAACGGCGCCGGCAAGAGCACGATGTTCAAGAACATCGCCGGGTTCTATACCCCGACCAGCGGCGATATCCGCTACCAGGGGCGCAGTATCGCCGGATTCAAGCCGCACGACATCGCCGAAATGGGCATCGTGCGAACTTTCCAGGAGACGACGCTGTTCCAGGAATTGAGCGTGTTCGAAAACGTGCTGGTGGGCTGCCATATCCGTGCGCGCAGCAACCTGCTCGCGGCGGTTTTCGGACTCGACCGCGCCCGCCAGAAAAAGGCCGTGGAAAAGGTCGACCAGGTGCTCGAATTCATGGGTCTCGCCGATCGTCGTCAGCAGCTGGCGTCGGAATTACCGCTCGGCTCGCAGCGAGCGCTGGCAGTCGCCATAGCCCTGGCCGCCGAGCCGAAGCTGCTGCTGCTCGACGAGCCTTTCGCGGGAATGAATCCCGAGGAGACCCGGCAGATGATGGATCTCACCCGCCGGGTACGGGAATCCGGCGTCACCATCGTGCTCGTCGAGCACGACATGAAAGCGGTAATGGGGCTCTGCGGATATCTGACCGTGCTCAATTTCGGCCAGTTGCTGGCCGAGGGCACGCCCGACGAAATCCGCCATAACGACAAGGTGATCGAGGCTTACCTCGGCGGGGCGAACTGAATGCTGCTACAGGTGCAGGACATACACGTGCATTACGGGCCGGTGGCGGCCGTCAAGGGTATTTCCCTCGAGGTCGACGAGGCGGATTTCGTCGCCCTGATCGGGTCCAACGGCGCGGGCAAGAGCACCACCCTGCGGACTATCTCGGGTCTGGAGCAGCCTAGCGCCGGGTCGATCCGTTTCGACGGCGAGGCGATAGACCGGATGTCGGCGGACCGTATCGTCAGGCTCGGTGTCGCCCACGTGCCCGAGGGCCGGCGCATATTCAAGGACCTCACGGTGGCGGAGAACCTGCGCCTCGGCGCATTCACGCGCGACGACCAGAAGGCAGTCGAAGCCGACCTGGAAAAATTATTCGATGTCTTCCCGCGTCTGCGCGAGCGCCAGCACCAGATGGCGCGCACCATGAGTGGCGGCGAACAGCAAATGGTGGCGATTGCGCGCGCCCTGATGTCCCGGCCCCGCATGCTCCTGCTCGACGAGCCGTCGCTCGGGCTGGCGCCGTTGATCGTGCAGGAGATCGCCCGCATCCTGGTCGATATCAACCGCGACGGCGTGGCCGTCGTACTGGTCGAGCAAAACGCCGAGCTGGCCCTCGAGCTGGCGCGTCACGGCTATGTGCTCGAAACCGGTAACATCGCGCTCGAGGGCGAGGCCAGCACGTTGATGGACAACGAGCACGTCCGCAAGGCCTACCTGGGAATCTGACCCGAAATCCTTACGCCCCGCGCGGGCTTTCCTTCCACCGCCGCAAGGGGCACACTATGACCTTCGGCGATCGTCATGCGGGTCCCCGGGGAGGCGGGATGAAGAACTACTGCAGGGCGCTGGTATTTCTCTGGCTACTTCTGGCTTTTCCGGCAGCGAGCCCGGCCGACCCTTTCGTCGGCGATTTCACCGGCCAGTTCGGCGGCGAGGACTATTTCCTGACGCTCAGGACTGTCGGCGGCAACCAGTACGAGGGTGAGATCACGATCGGCGGCGTGGGAGTACCGATGGTGGCGCGCCGCTTCGGCGACAAGCTTCGCGGGCAGGTCGGCGTCGGCGACGACAGCTTCGATTTCAGCGCCGAATTGCAGGGCGACTTCCTGCTGCTGCGCGACCATAACGGCGAGGTCATCAAGCTGAGCCGCCAGTGACCCGCAACTCCGCGGCAAAAAAAAAGGGTGTACACGCGGTACACCCCGAAAGTCAAACGAACTGCCCTAATCAGGATTCGTTCAGATAACTTTCCAGAGAATCGTCGAGCGCATCCTTCCAGGGCGTGTGGTGCGCCGGCGCCATGTTTCCGGTCATCGGCGAGACGTAGCCGTGGTTGCGGAAGGTCATGATGTTTTCCTTCTTGTGCTTCTTCCACTGGAAGAAGGCTTCGTTGGCGGCCTCGATATCGAAGTTCGGATAGTCGGTCTCGTCCATCAGTTCCTTGGTGTAGGCGCCCTGGTAACGGATGCATGCGTAATCGTCCTCGAGCGCATCCTCGGCATCCTCGCGGGCCTTGACGTCGTCGAGCATGGTCTGCTTGTCGGCAGGCAGCTCGATACGGCCCAGGATCACGTCGCGCACCCACCAGGCCTGGGCGTCGAACATGTTGAAGGTGTACCACTGGTCCTGCATGCCGAGGTAGAACAGCTTGGGGTTGTCGCAAAAGACCACGCCCTTGTAGAGATTGGCCGCGGCGAGCCGGTTGGCGGTGCGCAGCTTGAGGCCTTCCGCCATGAACGGGAAGTGGTGCAGGTAACCGGTGCAGAGAATGATCGCGTCGACCTTTGCCGTGGTGCCGTCCTTGAAGGTGGCGGTATTCTTTTCCACCTTTTCCAGCAGCGGGACTTCCTTCCAGTTGTCGGGCCACTTGTAACCCATCGGCGCCGTGCGGTGAGAAACCGTTACCGACTTGCAGCCGTACTTCCAGCACTGCGAGCCGATGTCCTCGGCCGAGTAAGAAGTGCCGATGATCAGGATATCCTTGTCCTTGAATTCCATCGCGTCGCGAAAGTCGTGGGCGTGCAGTACGCGGCCGTTGAAGGTTTCGAAACCCTTGAAGTAGGGTACGTTGGGGGTCGAAAAGTGGCCGGTGGCGACGATTACGTGATCGAATTCCTCGGTGTACTCGACGTCTTTTTCCAGGTCGTGCGCGGTGACGTGGAACATCCCCGTGCCCTCGTCGTAGGAAACGTGACGCACCGGCGTGTTGAAACGGCACCAGTGGCGCACGCCGGCCTTCTTGACGCGGCCCTCGATGTAATCGAACAGCACCGCGCGCGGAGGATAGGAAGCGATCGGCTTGCCGAAGTGATCCTCGAAGAAGTAGTCGGCGAATTCGAGACCTTCCTTGGGCCCGTTCGACCACAGGTATCGATACATGCTGCCGTGTACGGGTTCGCCATGCTCGTCGAGACCGGTACGCCAGGTGTATCTCCACAGGCCGCCCCAGTCTTCCTGTTTCTCGAAACAGACGATATCGGGAATCTCCGCGCCCTTTTCTTTCGCCGACTGGAATGCTCTCAATTGCGCCAGGCCGCTGGGACCCGCGCCGATGACTGCAACGCGCTTGCTCATGGTTCCTCCAACTTGTTCGATTTCGACGAGTAACGCCTGAATACGGCTTTACCGATTATTCGCCAAGACTAAGCAATCGGCTCGCCCCTGCCTATTGTGGAAATCCCGTAGGTCCGGGGCAGGGGACAGACCCCGTTTTTTTCCGCAGAAAAATCGGGGTCTGTCCCCGATTATTGGGATCGGGAGTCGATCTGGAGGTGGATGCGCACCAGCTGGGCCAGGGTCCTGGCGCCGAGTTTCTTCATCACCTGCGCGCGATGCACCTCGACGGTGCGCTCGCTGATGCCGAGCTTGCCGGCGATTGCCTTGTTGGCGAGGCCCTCGGCGACCAGCTCGAAAACCTCGCGTTCGCGCTCGGTCAGCGACGCGATGCGCGCGAGCTGCTGTTCGCGGTCGTGTTTTTGATGCCAGTTCCCGGACTCGAGGTCCAGCGCGTGCTGGATGCGCTCGATGAAATTACTCTCGTTGACCGGCTTGCGCAGGAAATCGAGCGCTCCCTGGCGCATCGCCTCGACCGCCATCGGTACGTCGCCGTGCCCGGTGATGAAAATCACCGGCAGGGTCGAGCCGACCTCGGCGAGGCGCTGCTGCAGCTGCAGGCCGTTCATCCCGGGCATGCGGATATCCAGCACCAGGCAGCCGCGCTGGCTTTCGTCGAGCTGGGCGAAGAATCCGTCGGCGCTGTCGAACGCGCGATAGGGCAGATCGGCCGATTCGAGCAGCATGCCGATAGAATCGCGCACCGCCTCGTCGTCGTCGACGACGTAAACCTGTTGGGTACCGGTTTCGGTCTTCATTCGGCCACCGCGAGGTCGAAGAAAAAGGTCGCGCCCCCGCCCCTGTTGTTGCTGAACTCGAGCTGGCCGCCGTGCGCGGCGATGATCGAACGGCTGATCGACAGCCCGAGTCCCATGCCGGACTGCTTGGTCGAGGTGAAAGGCTGGTAGAGCTGGCCCGCGAGCTGACTGGAGACCCCGTGCCCGCTGTCGATGATCGAGATCCGCAATCGATCGCCGCGCAGGCGCGCCTGCAGGACGATCTTGCTGCCCGGGTTGCAGGGTTTGCTGCGCATCGATTCCATACCGTTGCGCAACAGGTTGAGGATCACTTGCTGGATCTGGATCGCGTCGCACTCGACTCGCGGCAGGC
>JASFKL010000289.1:0-5177 GCA_050118655.1 Gammaproteobacteria bacterium
GCTCGTATATTTCGAAACAGGCTTCGAGAGTTTGCTCGACCGGGGTGTCGAGATCCGGCGAATGCAGGTAGAGCAGGTCGATGGAATCCCGGCCCAGCCGCCGCAGGATTTCGTCGAACTGCTGCCTGACCTGTTGCGGCTGCAGGCCGTGGTCGTTCCACGGATTGACCTTCGAGGCGATATACGGCTTCGCCGCCCCCATCGACGGCAGCAGGCGGCCGAGCATCTCTTCGGTGCGGCCCTTGCAATACTGGTAAGCCGTATCGATCTCGTGATGACCGGCGGCGAAAAACGATTCGAGTATGGTTCGCGCGGCCTCGTCGTCGACCTGGTCGCCGAAGGTCATGGTGCCGAGAATCTGTTTCATTGTCGTTATCCCTCGCCGGTTGATGTCGCCTGTCGAGCGGCCATCATAGCCGAGGTCGTGCCGGCATTCACCCGCGGAATCAGCAGGGTTTGTAAATTTGATTCAACCAAATGGTTGACAATGAGGCCGGTGTTATTTATATTCAACTTTATGGTTGAATATAGCGACGAAGAAAAGCTCTCCAGGATGCTCAAGGCGGTCGGCGACGCGACCCGCCGCGCGCTGCTGACCCAGCTGTGCCAGCAGGGCGCGAGCCGCGTGACCGACCTGGCGAACTACTACGACATGTCGTTGAACGCGATCTCCAAGCACATCAAGGTGCTGGAAGGCGCCGGACTGGTGAAGCGTACAACCATAGGCAGAACCCACTGGATAGAGGCGGATCTAGACCAGGCAGGACTGATGGACGACTGGCTGCAATCGCTGAAGTCGATCTGGGCGCTGCGTCTCGAACGACTCGACACCATCCTCAAGCAAGGAGAAGAAACATGACCGACCTTACCCTCAAACTCGAAAAAACCGTTCATGCGCCGATCGAAAAGGTATTCGATGCCTGGCTCGATCCCGCGATGCTGACGCAGTTCATCCTGCCGCAACCCGGCATGCCGCAGCCCGAGGTGGAAAACGATCCGCGCGAGGGCGGGCGGTTCAAAATCGTCATGCGCCACGGCGACGACGAACTGCCGCACGGCGGCGAATACCTGGTGATCGATCGCCCGCGGCAATTGAAATTCAGCTGGCAGTCGCATTACTCGCCCGACGACAGTACGGTTACGCTCGACTTCGAAGACCTGGACGGGAATTCGACCCGGGTCGTGCTGACCCAGGTCAAGTTCCTGCACGAGGAAGCGCGCGATGCCCATCGCGGCGGCTGGAGCAATATCCTCGACTCCCTGGCGGAGTTTTTCAAGGCTGCCCGGAAAGCGGGCTAGTCGGCCGGTCCGTCGGCGCGTACACCCGCACCCCTGTGCGCGTCGGCGAGCCTGGCGTAGAGATTGCGGGTCCGGCGGCTTCCCGGGCCCTCAGCGCAACTGGCTGTCCTTGCTGCCGCGGCGGTTGAATCCCGCGCCGCCGGCCTGCTCGCTGTCGCGCTGCTGCTGGCACTCGACGCACAGGCGCACCCCGGGTACCGCCTTGCGCCGTGCCTGCGGAATCGGCTCGTCGCAGGCCTCGCAATGAGTCAGGCTTTCGCCTTTCGGCAGGCGGCTGCGCGCCCGTTCGACCGCGTCCTCGACGCTGGCGTCGATTTGCTCCTGTACGGCGCCGTCTCGTGCCCAACCGGTAGCCATCGGGACTCCTCTTCGAAATGGTTCAGGGGGATTATTTTGCCCTGTCGGGCGCGCCGCTTCAATCCGGGTCGGAAATTCCGACGCCGGGGCCGCGCGCTTCGATCTCGCCGGCGGCGTCGAACAGCAGGTCTTCGCGGAATCGCGCGGCGACAAGTTGCACGCCCATCGGCGAGCGCTCCTCGCTGCCGGTCGACACGCTGATCGCGGGCATGCCCATCAACGGCAGGGCGATCTGTGTCATTTGCGCCTCGGCCACGCGGTGGAAGGATTCCACCGATTCGACGTCGAGTTGGTCCGCGAACGGGGGCTCGGCCGAAACCGGGCATAGCAATACCGGGTACTCGTTCAGGAATTGCTCCCATTGCCGGGCGAGCGCGACGCGCTGCTGCAAGGCTTCCATCAGGCTCTCCATCGTGGGGGTCGGCGCATGCTCGACCAGTTGCGCATAGACGAAGTTGGCGTCCGGGTCGTCTTCGCGGGCGACGGCCTCGCCGCGGTTATAGGCGTATTCCGACATCCACAGCAGTAATTGCAGCCGCATCGCTTCGCGCATCGGCGGCGCGTCTGCCTCGACGACTTCCCAGCCCGCGTCCCGAAGCTGCCGGCCGGCCTCGTGCAGGGCCGCTTCGACCTCGGCATGCACTTCCAGCCCCTCCGGCGCGACGCAGAGCGCGGCGCGCTTCCGCGCTGCCGGCCCGGCGAACGGCGCCGGCACCCACCAGGAGTCCAGGTCGCTGGGCGCGGACATGGCTTGCAGCGCGAGCCTGAGATCCTCGATGCTGCGCCCGATGGGTCCGGATACCGCGGTCAGCTGCGCGCCGATATGACGATCGGGCAAGGAAAGGTTGACCGCCGGCACGCGCCCGAAGCTCGGGCGAATGCCGTGCAGGCCGCAGGCATAGGCCGGGTAGCGAATCGAGCCGGCGATATCGGTGCCGTGGCCGAGCGCGCAAATGCCGGCAGCGACCGACGCCGCGGCACCGCCCGAGGAACCCCCGGGGGTGAGCGCGGAATTGCGCGGGTTCAGCGTGTGGCCGTGCAGCGAGTTGCGGGTGAACCAGCGCATCGAAAACGCCGGCGTATTGGTGCGCCCGACGATGATCGCGCCCGCGCGGCGCAGGTTGGCGACTACCGGGCTGTCGTGCTCGGCGACATGATCCTTTTGAATGCGGATGCCGTTGGTGTTTCTACAGCCGCGCTGATCGACGTTGATCTTGATGGTTACCGGAACCCCGGCGAGGATGCCGGCCGGCTCGCCGGCGGCGATCCTGTCGTCGACCTCGCTCGCCGCGGCGAGCGCCTGCTCCGGCAATTCCTCCACCACGGCGTTGATCGCCGGATTGACCTCGCGCAGACGGGCGAGGCTGTTTTCGGTTATCGCGGTTGCCGAGGTTTCCCCGGCGGCTACCCGGCGTGCGATCTCGGCTGCGCTCAAGCGCCATAATTCGGTCATTCTGTATCCTCGCGGTTTAACTGAGCTGTGAAACTTAGGGGTGATTATACGGCAGTGCCGGCTCCCGCGGCGAGGTCTTGCAGGGGGTTCGCGTCGCGCGACCGCGGGTATTGCGAGCCTGCGCCCGGCTCGCCGGTCAGCGCCTGACCTGGCAGCTGATTTCGACCTTGCTGCCGCCGAACAGGCGCCTGGATTCGACCGTGGTGCGGGCCGGGTAGCGGCCGCTGTCGAAGAATTCGCGGTAAGCCTCGTCCATGGCATCGAAATCGTCGAGATCGCTCAAGTGCACGTCGACCTTGACGATCCGGTCCTTCGATAATTCGAGTTCGTCGAGGATCCCGCCGATCGCCGCCAGCACGGCTCGCGTTTCGGCCGCCGCATCCCCGAGCACCTCGATACCGGGCGGGAAATCCGCGGCCACGATACCCGACAGGAAAGCGTAGCAATCGTCGATGACGACCTGGCTGAAGGGCGCCGCGGATTCGGGTATGGCCGCGGGCTGTACGCGGGTCAGAATTGCCGGGACCCGAATCTAGCCGAGGATATTGGCGCCGATTATCAGCAGCACGCCCAGTACGGCGAAGGCCAGAAAAGTGAGCATCAAGTGCTTGACGGTCGTCTTGTCGTCCTGGTTCGAACTCATGTTTGGTTCCCTCTGCTAATCTTATTTCGAGTACTATATACTGCCGAAGCCGAAACGAAAATACCATTGCGTATGCCCGAGCGAAACTTTGACACGCTGGTGCTCGAATACCCGGCGGCGCGAGTCCTGCAGATTACCCTGAATCGTCCCGAATTCGCCAACGCGTTCAATACCCAAATGGCGACCGAGCTGATGCATTGCTTCGAGTCCCTGGCCATGGAGCCCGGCGATATTCGCTGTATCGTGATTACCGGCGCCGGCGAGCGCGCGTTCTGCGCCGGCGCCGATCTCAAGCAGCGCGACGGCATGAGCGATGCCGACTGGTTCGCGCAGCATCGTGTTTACGAGCGCATGATCCGCGCGGTCATCGATTGCCCGCTGCCGGTTATCGCCGCGGTCAACGGCGCGGCCTACGGCGGCGGCTGCGAACTCGCCGCCGCGGTCGATTTCGTGTATGCATCGGAGTCCGCGCGCTTCGCGAACACCGAGACCAGTCTCGGCATCATCCCCGGCGCGGGCGGCACCCAGACGCTCGCGCGCGCCGTCGGCGAACGCCGCGCCAAGGAACTGATCCTGTCGGCGCGGTCTTTCGATGCCGACGAGGCGCGGCAGTGGGGGCTGGTCAACGAGGTGTTCGCCCCCGCGGCTTTACTCGAAGCAGCCTTGCGGACCGCGGAGCGGATCGCCGCCAACGCGCCGCTCGCGGTACGCCAGGCCAAGCTTGCGATACATCGCGGGCTGCAAATGTCGCTGGCCGACGGCCTCGCCCTGGAAATCGAGGCATACAACCGCACCGTGCCGACCGCCGATCGCCGCGAGGGGGTCGGCGCCTTCAACCAGAAACGACCGCCCGAATTCAAGGGGGAATAATCATGTCGAACGAAGTCATCCTGACCTGCGCCGTGAGCGGCGGGCACAATAACCAGGGCAAGCATCCCGATTACCCGATCACCCCGGAGCATATCGCGCGCGATTGCATCGATGTCGCGAAGGCGGGCGCCGCGATCGTGCATATTCACGTGCGCGATCCGGAGACCGGCATGCGTTCCGGGGACCCGGCGCTGTTTCGCGAAGTGGTCGAGCGGATCCGCGATTCCGGCAGCGACGTGTTGATCAACCTGACCACCAGTGAAGGCGCCCGCTTCAACCCGGGCGAGGATGACGCCGCGGTCGGCGGCCCCGGGACCACGCTGGTACAGCCGCTGGAACGGCTGCATCACGTCGAGGAGTTGCGGCCCGACATCTGCACCCTCGATGTCGGAACCTTCAATTTCGGCGAAACCATCTTCGTCAACACGCCCGCGCACCTGCGCATCATGGCGAAGCGCATTCGCGAGCTCGGGGTCAAGCCGGAAATCGAGGTTTTCGAACCCGGGCACGTGATGTTCGCGCACCGGCTGATCGAGGAAGGACTGATCGACGGCC
>JASFKL010000290.1:0-5167 GCA_050118655.1 Gammaproteobacteria bacterium
GCCTACGAAAAATTCGAGTAGACCCGAGCAAGTTAAGTATCTTATCTGTAAGTAAAAAATACCGCCGGAAGAACCGGCGGTATTTTTTTGGTGTCAAGTAATCTTGGCACCATTGCAGTGTAAATATCATTGAAATCACTAGGGGTAATGGGGTATAAGTACCCCGTGTTTTTATCCCGGTGCGACTGTTCGATTACTAAAAACAAACCGGGAAGACACTCGTAACAGGGCTATGCCGGCGCACTTCCGGCGTCAAATAATCAACAACAAGCGAGGTAAAAAGAGGATGGATAATGAATTAACGTCTCTGGGCATTATATTTACCGAGTTTTATTATTGGGTCACCGTCGTGTTCATGTTCCTGATACACGTCGGTTTCTGTATGTACGAGGTGGGGGCCTCGAGATACAAGAACCATACTCACACCCTGATGAAGAACACCATGCTGATCCCGCTGGTCACGGTGACGTTCTTCTTTTTCGGCTGGTGGATTTACTTCGCCTTCGTCAACGGGCCCTGGATCATCGGCCCGCTGGTCGACGCGCCCTGGGCGACGCCGTGGAGCGAGCTGATGGGTACCCACATGGGTGGGCCGCCCGTTCAGGATACGCTGACCGCCGACGATACCGCCTACTGGGCGCGCATCAACGGCGTGTTCTGGGCCGCCTTCCTGCTGTTCTCGTGGACCGCGGCTTCGATCGTGTCGGGCGCCGTCATCGAACGCATCCGTCCCAGTGCATTCTGGATCCTGGCAGTCGTCATCGGTTCCTTCACCTGGATCATCGATGCCGCCTGGGGCTGGTCGTGGAACGGCTGGATGGTACAGAAGCTGGGTTACCACGATGCTTATGCATCGGGCGTCATTCATGCCATCGCGGGCGGTTTCGCACTCGGGATACTGCTCGTGCTCGGCCCGCGTATCGGCAAGTTCCGCGCCGACGGCACGCCTCGCAACATCAACCCGCACAATCCCTGGCTGGTGACCATCGGACTGTTCCTGATCTATACCGGTTTCTGGGGTTTCTACGTCGCCTGTAATATTCCGGTGATCGACGTCTACGGTTCCGCGATGCTCGACGTGGCCGGCAAGTCCTTCTTCAGCGCCACCAACATCTATCTGCAGCCGACGACGCTGTCGGCGATCACCTTCAACTTCCTGATGTCGCTGTCGGGCGGCTTGATGGTGGCTTATATCGTTTCGGACGGCGATGCCTTCTGGACCTACTCGGGCGGCCTCGCCGGGGTCATCGGCGCCTCGTCGGGCAACGACCTGTATCACCCGATCCAGGCCATGCTGATCGGCGGCGTCGGCGCTTTCATCGCCTTCAAGATGCACTACTGGGTGGAGCGCCGGTTCAAGATAGACGACGCGGTCGGTGCGGTCGCGGTACACGGTTATGCCGGTTTCTACGGTATCGTCGTGGCCGGTTTCATGCTCTGGGGTTACCCCTCCTCGCCGTTCGAGGGTTACGCGACGATTTCGCCGTGGGGTAACTTTATCGGCGCCCTGATCATGTTCTTCGTACTCGGGTTCATTCCGGCCTGGATCGTATCCAAGATCCTCAATGGCATGGGCATGCTGCGGATTCCGCGCGAAATCGAACTCGTGGGTCTCGATATCAATACCGAAACCCAGCGCGCGATAGAAGCCGACGAAGTTGCCCAGGCGATACGCGACGAAGCCCGCAGCGGCTCCGCGGCGTGATCCGATAGATAACCGAACTGAACACGAGGAGAAATTATTATGGCTACCGGTATGGTTGATAACTGGATGAACATCGATACCTTCGGCGCGATCTACCCGTTCGTCGGATCCGAGTTCATGCTGGCGATCGTCGGGATCGCCTGCTGGATCATCTGGCACATCTGGCAGATCAAGAAGGAAAACGCCGAGTTTCGCAATGATATCGAAAACATCAACCGGCAGGGAGGTCCGGGGAAAGTGCTCGATAACGAAGCAAGGCGGGAAATGGAGGACCAGATAGGGCAATAGGGACACTCCGCCTCGCGACTTTCACGTCTTGCGAGCAGACCCCTTCGGCCGGGGGCCGAAGGGGTTTTTTCTGTCCGAGCACGAGACTGGCAGTAAATCATGGCATTGATCCGGGACGCCCTGTCGTCCTTGCCGGCCAGACCCGCGGTGGTGATCGCGCCGCTGATCGTGGTCGTGGTGCTGTCGATGTATTACTGGGACCGGCACGAGCGATGCGCGGCGGTCAGGCAGTATCGTATCGGGTTGCTGGAATACCTGCGTAAAATCGATGACGGCGGGCGCTTCAGGCTCGCCGACCTTACCGATTTCGAATGGAACCGGGTCAGGATCGTCGCGCGGGTCGAGCCCGGAACGATAGACGATGAATGCCCGCTAGACTGGAACTGGGGACCGGGCGAGCGCGAATCGCTGCTCGACGCGGGCGAGTTGACGGCATTGATCTTCGGACACGAGGGCAGGGTTGTGGGTTATTTCGAGTTGAGCCGGAAGCGGATCGCATTCGCGCAGACTGACGAGCAGTTGACTCCGCAGACCGCGGTTTTCAGGGTCGAGCGCGGGCCCGGTGACGAAGGGGCAATCACGCTCGAACGGGTGGAGTGAGGCGGCACCGTGGCCCCTTGCGGTTTTATATATGTCGTATTGGCGATATATTGTACCGATGCGAAGTTTAAAATGCGGCGGTAGCCGGGCGCGCGAAAAAGCGTTGCCGATAACCTGAAATTCAGTCCGGAGCAAGTACATCGTGGCCAAGATCATTGACGGAAAGGCGTTCGCCGCCAATCTGCGCGGAGAGATCGCGCGCAAAGTCGAACTTCTGAAACAGCAGCATTCGGTGACCCCGGGGCTTGCTGTGGTGCTGGTCGGCGAAGACCCGGCGAGCCAGGTCTACGTGCGCAGCAAGGGCAAACAAACCGTCGAGGCGGGAATGAATTCCTACGAGCACAAGCTCGATGCGAGCACCAGCCAGGAAGACCTGCTCGCGCTGATCGACAAGCTGAACAAGGATCCAGACGTGCACGGCATCCTGGTGCAGTTGCCGCTGCCCGATCACATCGACGAGGAAACCGTGGTCAATGCGGTTTCGGTCGACAAGGACGTGGACGGCTTTCACCTCTCCAATGTCGGCAAGCTGGCGACCGGCGCCGAGGGTATCGTGCCCTGTACGCCGCTGGGTTCGCTGATGATGCTCAAGGATCAGCTCGGCGACCTGTCCGGGATGAAGGCGATCGTCGTCGGTCGCTCCAATATCGTCGGCAAGCCGATGGCCGCGCTGCTGCTGAAAGAAAGCTGCACCGTGACCATCGCGCACTCCCGTACCCGCGACCTGCCCGGCGAATGCCGCCAGGCCGATATCCTGGTGGCCGCGGTGGGTCGTCCGCAAATGGTCAAGGGCGACTGGATCAAGCCGGGCGCCACGGTCATCGACGTCGGCATCAATCGTATCGATAAGGATGACGGCGGTACTCGCCTGGTCGGCGACGTCGAATTCGAGTCCGCCGAGAAGGTCGCCGGCGCGATCACTCCGGTACCGGGCGGCGTCGGTCCGATGACCATCGCCTGCCTGTTGCACAACACGCTGCAACAGGCCTGCCGGCTGAACGGAATCGATATCCCGCAGTAGAAATTCCCTCGGCCGGTCGCCTCCGGCGGCCGGCCCCGTATTGGTGCAAAAAGCCGGGAAAACGGTCTTACCAACATCGTGATTGATATTGAGCATCGTGCCGCGGCCCGAACTTTGAGGTTCGCGTTCGGGGCGAGCAACAATACGAGCCAGGGAAGAACCGCGGTTCCCGGAAAAGCCGGAAACGGGTAAAACTCAGCCCGGGGGTCTCCGGCAGGGTTCGTAACCAGGCCCCGGTTATTTCGGATTCGCATCGAACTCGCGAATCGCTCGCGGCGGGCAGTCAGCCGGCGGCCGCGATCTCGTCCTCGTCGAGGGCGCGGTTGTTGCCGCGCAGCATGACCAGCAGGGTACAGCCCCCGGGGGTATGCGAGCCGTGCTTCGACCCCGGCATGAAGCGTACGAAATCGCCGCTTCGAAAAACCCGGCCGTCGATATCGACCAGTTCGCCGTCGATAACCAGGAATTCCTCGAACCCGGTATGCTCGTGGGGTTTCGAGCGTGCGCCGGCTTCCATGCGCAGCAGGAAGCACTCGAATTCACCGTTTTGCAATTCGCCGCTGAGCGGTATCCACGACATGCCGGCGATCGGCTCGCCGTACCGGCTATAGGGCAGGAAGTTTTCGCTGCCGGTGCCGATGACCTGGCGCAGTTTCGGGTCGAGCATGGCTTCTCACTCCTGTTTCGGGTGACGGCTGGCAGCCGGCCCGGTTGCCGGCCTGCAAGCTACGATCAGAAGAAACGAGTTTAACCCGAACCCGGATCCGGCGGGTACCGGAATCGCCCGCGATCGCGCTTTCGGGCACGGGCCGGAGCGGCTCGACCTGTGGAAATCCCGTATATACAGCCGCGGGTGGAAAATCTACCATTCGATATTCG
Source organism: Gammaproteobacteria bacterium (assembly GCA_050118655.1). GTDB lineage: Bacteria > Pseudomonadota > Gammaproteobacteria. The sequence goes on from JASFKL010000290.1 coordinate 4,494, forward strand.
AAGCGGCCCGCAGCGCGGGCTTTGAAGAATAAGCTGTCAGAACAAGAGCCATCAGAGTTCGAGCTTCGGGACGGCGCGCCGGGCGAATCCGTCGGCATCGCCGCCAATCGTACAATTCGAATCGAGGAGTGAGCATGAAATTTTCCAGAAGAGATATTTTGCGCGCGTCAATCGCGGGCGCTTTCGCCGTAGGTGCCCCGGCACTGCCCACCAGTCTGCTGGCGGCCAACAAGACCGTCAAGATCGGCATGAATATTCCGATGACCGGGGACTATGCGCCCTGGGGCCTGCCCGGGTTGTACGGCTGCCAGATCATCGCCGACGGTATCAATAGCGCGGGCGGCATCAAGGTCGGCGGTGAAACCTATAACATCGAAATGGTGGCTTACGACCACGGTTACGACACCGAGAAAGCGGTACAGGGCTACAAGAAACTGGTACTCGAGGACAAGGTCAAGATGATCATGATGCTCGGCGGTTCGACCGTGGCCTCGGTACTGCCCTGGGCCGAGCGCCGCAAGATGCTGACCACCACCCTGCTGCCCAGCGACATTACGCCGGACTCGGATTACCTGATCGCTACCTGCGAATCGCACCCGTTGTACAACGTCACCGGCGTCGAGTACCTGGCGGAGCATTTTCCGGATGCCAAAACCGCCGCCATCGTCACCAAT